>JAFUPL010000011.1 GCA_017481235.1 Clostridia bacterium
TTAGCATTTTCGCCGTCTGCGAAGGCATTACCTGTGCCAAACCAACCACTAATTGTATTAATAAGGTCCTTAGCACTACTAAAGGCAATAATATATATAAACAATCTTACTATAGCACTTGCCAAACCTGTACCGCCAACCCCGTCACCAAACAAATCTATATCGTTAAAGAATGGCAATATACTATATAATACGTTAAGCACACCTATGGCGCAATATGCGGACGTGCCAAGTTTAACCATTTCGCCACGCCAACTACCCAGTGCCTTACCATTATCAATTGGGAAAGTTGCCATAACTGCTGGACTTATTGCATAATATAATGTCATTTTAAACAATCTTGCAATCAATCCCCAAGATATTTTACCAATTGCAAAAATCATAAATCCGCCACCAATCCAAATGATGATGTAACTTATTTTTAATGCATAATAGTAATTATTTACTACGGCAAAATTCCATTTGTCCAATTTGTCACTTCCTGCTATGGTTTGCGCAATAAACGCTTCGTCTACAATTTGTGCCATCAAATCAAAGTCAGCACTCCAATACGTGTCAGTATCCGAAAGGTCAACATTACATAGGTTTTCAATTTCATCTTGAACAGCGGTAGATAAATATCCATCGTCAATCATATTTTCTAATTGATTTACTTTATCTTCCGTAGTGCCAGACCTTAACCTATTAGCATTATAGGTTGCACATGAAAACAACATATCACTTGCACCACCGCGGTCGGTAAGTTTAGTAGCACCATCAATTGCTTGTAACACTATATTACCAACAATCAAGCATACCACCGTTGCTGCTGGAACTAATAAATACATAAACAGTGCCTTAAACGAACCATTAATAATTTTAGACACTGGTTCTTGTTTGTCAGCATATTGATTTTTCACAGTTGCAAGTATTGTGAATATAATAAGCAAAAACAAACTAAGAATAAATATCGACATAAATATTTGTTGAACTAGATTACTTTGTATCAAGTACAATACCAAATCACCTTCAATAACTTCACCCGAAGCACTTGTAACATTAGTATCTATACCCGCAAACTTTTTAAACACAGTTTCAAACAAGTCTAATATAACAAAAAATATGTCACAAAAAACCCATAATATGCTACCTAAAATATTACTTAAAAAGTCACTCGCTTCGTCCCAAAATCCTAGGATTGTACTATTGTTTACCATTTTTAATAAATTTCCCATATCTATCCCCTTTTGTAAAAATACAACTTACCTTTGCCACACTTACAAATCAAATCCGTATAATATATTAATATTATAAACTTTTTTATATTAATTATCAAGCAATTGAACAACATTTTTTACGTCAACCTATCATAAAATTAAATTTATGTACAAAAAAAGCAATACACACCGCCGTATTGCCTTATATTTAACCTATTCCTTATGACAATTTATCCACTTTAACAATTGCTCATATTTCATAGCACCACTTGCAAGTGACAAACCCAAATCTACTAGTTCATCATCTGTACATTTAATTTTAATTCCATTTATATGCAAAAATGAAATCATAACCAACAATCCGATACGCTTATTTCCATCTACAAATGCATGATTTGACACCAAACCATATCCCAATCTTGCACCTTTTTCTTCCTTAGTTGTATACAACTCCTTACCATCAAATGTTTGGAAAGCACTTTCTAATGCAGAATCTAACAAATTCAAATCTCTAATCCCATCACTTCCGCCAGATGACTCAATAACTAGTTTTTGAAGTAACATTACTTTTTCCTTATCAAATTTAATCATTTGGACAACTCCTTAAATGCATTTGCGTGCTCTCGTAATATTCGCCTTGCAACAACCTCCAATATTTCATTTTCAGTCAAAACCAATTGTTCTTCATCAATATTTGTAATCACATATTTAGGTTTATTATTCTTTAATAAAACAACTTTACCTTTTTCATCTACCTTTTTAACAACTTGTGAAAAATTTTGATTTGCTTCAGTCATAGACACCAAATTTTTTGTATCAATTAGCATATTCAACCTCCATATACTATTATTATATCACAAATCTAGGATAAATTCAACCTATTTTTATAAAATTTATTAAAAATTAAAAAGAAGCGCAATAAATGCACTTCTTATAATTTCTATTTAAATGTTAAACTCCTAGCATTTGAAAACAATCATTCTAGCGCATTGTCCAACAAGACTTAAAGTGTTGCTTAATGTAGAACCTACATTACTAATAATGTCAAAACCGCCACCTGCAGCACTCTTACCTTCGTCACTACCCAACCAATTTCTTAAAGCATAGAACAATCCAATCATCACCGCAATAGCAACAATAGAGATTGCAATATTAATAAGTTTTGCTTTGGCTTCGTCACGAGCAGATTTGTCGTCCGCCTTCATCATCTTGATACCAACAACAATTGCGTAAATCATACCAACGCTACAAGCAATAATCAAAATTGGCACCAAAATCTTGTCAACAGCATCTCCAATCTTTTCAGCCCAAGTACCAGCAGTATCTAATAAAAACATATACATTTCCCCCTTTTCGCATTATCTCTTGCGATTTACATACAAACATATTAACAATATCAAAACAAAAAATCAACTAATTTTCACAAATTTTTTAAATTTTTATTATAATTTTTTATTTTTTTCGCAAATTTGTCTATTTTTATCGCTTTAAATATAAAATTACTTGCTTTTTACACCTTATTTGATTACTGTTTGCAATTTTCGCAACAACTATTCTTATTATCCTCACCCTTTATAAAATTATGTACTTTTTAATCAAACTTGTTAATTTTATCCAATCAACATATCAACTTAATTATTATAGTTATCAAATTAGTGCATTTTAAAATTTTGGCACACATTGTTCGTTTCGGTTATTAGATAATGTAAAATACTAGCGGGGAAATACGCTTAAAAGGAGAACTATGAACACATTAATTGACGATTTATATCAACGCATTCAGCACCTAACCAATCGACTGGAGTTATTAAAACAAAAAATTGATAGTTTTTCACCCATATTAAATGATGATGAAAACTTATCTAGCACCGTTGCCACACTGCAACAAAATGTAGCAGATTTAAAAATAAAAATAAATAACTTTGAGTCAAACATCAATTCATTACATAACACTTATAGCACCATTGTAACAAATGTTGAAAACAACTCGATATTTATACAGAATTTACAAACCGACAACGCAGAAATTAAAGACAAACTAATTAGTTTAGAGCAAACCGACAACGAAATAACCAATTCCATTAACACCTTGTCACAAAATCTAGACGAAATAAGCGCTCAAGTTAAAAGTAATTCTACCGCAATTGCCGAACTGCAAACAACCGACACACAACATCAACAACAATTAGACAATCTAACTCAAGCGAACAACGAATTGAGTTCTTCACTTGAAACACTATCCACCAATCACGATAGACTAACGGAAGATTTTACCACACTTACAACTCAACATGAAAATGTAAGTATTAAAGTTGATGAATTGTCTACCAATCAACAAAATTTAGCAACTCACCTTGATGAACTATCTACAAATCAACAAGTTTTATCAAATTCAATGACCGATTTAACTTCTAGACAACAAGAACTTGAAAATTTGGTTGAAACAGTAAACACAAATCACCAACAATTAACCGAAAAGGTTACCGAATTTGACGCTAACTACACTAACGTAACAACCTCCATTGAAGACTTAGATACAAGACTTGGAGAACTTAATACCAAACACGAAAAAGTTAGCGAAACCGTAACTGCGCTAAGCATGATGTTAACACCTTTCGGCGTTAGAGTTAAAGCGCTTGAAACCAATCAAACTGATATTCTAAATTCAATTGACACGCTAAACACCAACTACGAAACTTTAACCAATGATGTAACTACTTTAAATTCAAATCAAGAAAGTTTAAATACTTCTGTAACCGATTTGGAAACAAACTATCAAGAACTAAACGACAAATGTACTAATATCGACTCTTCAATAAGTGAAATCAATTCAAATCACCAAACTTTAAACAGTACTATTGAAGATGTTAAAAAAGAAGTAATCAACAACTCTTCAAGCATTGATAATATAAATGCAAATTACAGTACTATTTCAGAAAATATTAATGAAATTAATAATAACATTGATGAAAATTCATCTTCTATTGACAATATTAACACTCGACTAGATGAAGCATTTCAACAAATTGAAACATTAAATCAACAAATAAATACTTCGGGTGGTGCTGGGAGCGGTTCTTCAGGTCAATCTTCAGTTATTGACAACGAGTTGTACTTTATTTTAAATGGTTCTTATGTGCTTGAAAATGAAGTTACACAAATAGTTGAAGGTTCTTACACCAACTAACGGGAGAACCCGCGACAACAATGTTGTCGCCAAATGCGAAAGCATTTTTTAAGGCATTCACCTTAAAGTTCGCCCCGCAAATATCACAACTTTCATACACTTAATACTAAATCAACTTAGAATTTAAAATCTGTAAAAGGAGAATTTATGAATTCATTAGAAACAATCAAGCAAGAATTGATTAATCAAAAAAATCTATTACAAAACAAAGGTTTTCCAGTTACTGTAACCAACATAAACCCTTCACCTTCCGATATAACTAAGGCAATTAATAATATTGATATTAATTTTACAATGACCACCGCTACTGAAGCCGATGTAACAATTGGAAAAACCTTCTTTTCGCAAACAAGCGAACTCAAAACAGGAACGCTTGACTTAAGCGAACTTAATACATTTAATGAAACTATTTCAACACTTATTTCGGGGAAAAATGGAAATCTTGAAATAAAAATCCCTAGCGATATCGCAGTAATTAAGGCTTGTATATTTAAAACTTCAGATGGAAGTTTTTACAAAGAAAACCTTACTATCCCAGAAAATATCCTACGCATTGAAGACCAAGCATTCAGTGGTTGTAATTTAACTGGTATTTTAACCATTCCTAGCACATGCACTTACATAGGGTCAAGCGTATTTAGCGGTACCAAGATAACTGAAGTTTATATATATAGGGGAATATCTTCATCGTCCACTTACGCTTTTTCAAGTTGTACAAATTTAAAAAAAGTCGTCCTAGGTGGTTCGATTGGTTCAATGGGAAGTTATATCTTCAATGGCTGCAAAGCATTAGAAGAACTGTATTTACCTTCAACCATCACTCAAATGAGTTCGTCTATATTCACTAGTTGTACATCTATTAAATTAATTGAATTTCAAGGTGAAACCCCTCCTACTCTTTCTACTGGAACACTTAAATATTGTCCAACTGCAAAATTAATAGTGCCTTATCTATATTATGGTACTTACTATAACGCAACTAATTATCACGCAAACGGCAATCCAATGTATGGATACGGAAACTTTACAATAAATGAATATCTTCCTGAGTTTATTACAGGTTATTCATTAGTTTGGTATTCAAATTTGGAAGACCTTGAAGCAAGCACTAATCCAACAACCATTTGTCCCGAAACTGGTAAGATGTATGCCGTTGTAACCGAAATCGTAACCGAAGAAGAAACTACCGATGAAACTGAAACAACTACTTAATTTTAAAAGGAGAATTTTATGATTACCCAAGAAATTATAAATATTAACAACTTAAAACTAAAACATACCTATAGTTCTACCAACAAATATATTAAGCAAGTAGAAACAAACACTATATATCCAGAAGTATATGATACATTAAAACGAAATTATCATTATATTGAAACAGAACAAGAAATCGAAAAAGAAAACGAAATTGAAAATGTTCCACAACAATAGTTTTATTTTGCAACACATTACATTGCACAAATTATAACTTAAACACACTACATGTAGTTATCCACACAAGTTATCCACTTATCCACAATTTTTTCCACACACTTTTTGCAAAATTTGTCACATTTTGTAAAAATACAGATATTTTTAGCATATTTTTAAAAGTTTTCCACACAAAGTCTTTACAAATTTATATCCTTAATTAACATTGCTACTAAATATATCAAATATATTATGTGTCTCACGTTGTTTTACTCCATAAACAATTACACTATGTTGTGGTAAATATTTATCAGTTCTAAGCAAACGCTTATCAACCTCAACCCCATCAACTAGTTTAATCAAATATGATTTAATCGTATATCCATCTCGCGCACTTTTAAGTTCAAAGCATTCGTCATTATACAACACTTTGTCAATATACTTTCCGTCATTATCATAAATAATTTGTGTTTCGCCAGCGGTTATAGGATTAACAATCTCATATTGCCTATTGTAACTAACATTTTTTAAATCCGCACCGTAAATGCTAATAGTTATTGAACTGTCAGTGTATTTGCATAAGATATAAATATCGCCTTCAGTATTGTTTTCAAAAATCAAATCCGAACTTCCGTAATTAACCATTGCATCAAATCCCGCTTTTACATATCCCACACGTTGACTATGTTTTTGCGAACTGGTTACATTTAATCCAGCAAGCAACACTGCGTTGTATAACGTGCTAGATACTTGGCATACTCCACCACCTACACCTTCTACAAATTCACCATCTAAAATAACCTTAGCATTTTTATATCCCTTATCTGCCGTGCGTTTGCCAACGCAATTATTAAAACTAAACTTTTCAGTTTTATTTAGATGCGTTCCATTAATAGCGTTTAACGCTTTACGAATATTATACTTTCGACCACTGCTAGAAGTAGCAATACTGGTACTAAACTCACTACGCTTATGGGTATATTTTTCCAAACCTTCACGCGTGATATTAGGTTTGGATTTAATTACTGGAATATTTAAATTAATTATTTTATTATTTTGATATAATTTAATTAAATTATTATAAAATAAATATTTGTCCAATTTAATTCCAATAATTTCATTTTTAATATTTATTTTATTGTTTTTAATCCTTATTTCAGCATCTTTTGGTAATTTTTCAATATTTTTTTGAATTTTATTTAATTTATTATTAAATCCAAAATAAATATAATTAAATGCAATTTCTGGGTCAATATTTATTTTAACTAATTTATTAATTAATTTAATTTTATCTTGCCTACTACCATTCCGCCCCCAATTATTTATTCGGGCATCAATGCTAAAAACGTTTGAATTTATTTCAAAATCTTTTGCATAAAATGTCCACACCTTGTTTTCGTAATACAAATTAAATATTGTATCATCAACTTGCATATTAGAATTTGATACATTTAAACATATTGGGTTATACGCCTTATCAAATTTATTATGATACAAAAAAACAATTGAAGACAAACCCGCAATTATTAAAAATATATAAACACATTTTTTCGACAAAAAACGCATAGTACCCTCAATGTATTATGCGTTATTTTTATTTAGTTATACTTATATTATTTAATTAAACATTATGCACTTTCGTCTTCATCTACGAACTCAATTTTGTTATTATCATATTCAATTCCCACCACTTGTGACACGTCACTAAGTTTTTTAGCAATCTTTTTAGACGACTTAGTTGCCAGTTCAATAGTGTCGTTAGCGTCACTTAGTTTGTTTTGAGTTTTAAGTAGTAGTGCTACAAACTTTTCAAACTCTGTTTTAAATGTTGACAATATTCCCCAAATTTCACTACTACGACGTTCAATATACATTGTTTTAAATCCCATTTGCAAACTATTAAGTAATGCGGATAATGTAGTTGGTCCACAAACCACAATCTTGTAATTGATTTGAATAAACTCAATAAGTTCTACATCTTTAATCACTTCCGCATACAAACCTTCGATTGGCAAAAACATCACCGCAAAGTCGGTAGTAGTTGGCACATCAATATACTTTTCGCTAATCTTCTTAGCCTCATCTTTAATTCGACGCACTAATTGTTTATGACACTTTTCAACTTCTTCCAAATCCGCCTGTTCGCTTGCTTCAGCAAGGCGATAATAATCTTCAAGGGGGAACTTACTATCTATTGGCAAATACACTTCCTTATCATCGCGACCTGGCATAACCACAACAAAGTCAACACGTTCCTTGGAATTAATTTTAATTTGAACTTGCTCTTTAAATTGTTGAGGAGATAGCATTTGTTCAAGTAGTGTATTAAGCATAACTTCGCCCCATACACCACGCGTTTTAACATTACTTAACATCTTTTTAAGGTCACCAACTCCACTTGCAAGCGCCTTCATCTCGCCAAGACCCGTGTCTACGTGTTCAAGACTGGATTGAATTTTAGCAAAACTATCATTAAGACGTTGACTTAACGAAATGTTTAACTTTTCGTCAACGGTTACACGCATTGCGTCAAGTTGCTTTTCGTTTTCTTGGCGTATCGCATTCATACTTAATGTTATATCTTGAGTTAGTTTTTCAATTTTTTCCTCATTTTTTGCCGTCAATGCATCAACACGATGTTGAATATTTTCAAGTTCTTGCTTTTGAAGTGATGAAATGCTTACAATCGCATTTTGAGTGTTGTTAAGATAGTCACTCATTTGCCTAGCATTTTCTTGCCTAATCGAATTCATATTAAGATTAACTTCTTGAGTTAATTTTGCAATACGTCCTTCGTTACGATCTGCAAAGTCACTCAAGTTCTTTTTAACACTATCAAGTTCTTGCCTTTGGTTTAACAAAATATTGTTTATGGTATTGTTGGTATTAATCAAAGTATTGTTTAAACTATCCATTAACATTTTATTGTTATTCGTCATTTGTGATTGAATGTTTTCAAATTCTCGAGCAACCTGAACATTTCCACCATTATTTTTTATTTTGCCAACGCGCACACATACAACAACGCTTGTAAGTATTGATATAATTGCAACCGCTATACATATATAAACCATAATCATCTCCATCGTTTTTTTTATATTTATTATAATGTAAATTTTTTAATTTGGCAAACAATTTATTTTTAAAATTAAAAATTAATTTAAAATTATTTAAAATAATATATAATTTTACATTTATTTTACAATTATTTGATTGCATTAAGTTTGAAATTAATATATTTTATAAATTAGTAAATAATAGTAGTGTAATTTAAAAATATTTTTTGGTAATATTTTGCTAAATTTATTTACAAAACAAAAATTTTGAGTATAATATTTATTAGGAAATTTGATATTTATGTATAATTTAATTGTTAATCCTACTGCCAATAATAACAAGGCATCAAAGGTAATTAAAAAAGTTTCTAAATATCTTAAAAACCAAGCGGTTGAATTCTTGGTTTATTTTTCCGAAAATAGTGAAGATATAACCAATATTACAAAAAAGTTGTGCAAAGATGGTGAACGCGAATTTATTGTTGTTGGCGGTGATGGAACACTTAATCATTTTATTAATGGACTAATTGACCCATCAAAAACAAATATTGGAATTGTGCCAGCAGGCAAACACAATCATTTTGCCAGATATTTAAATTTGCCTAAAAAACCTATTGACGCAATCAAGAATATACTTGAAAATCCAACAATCAAGGTTGATTATTTAAAATGCAATCAATATCGTGCACTTAACCTTGTATCGTGTGGCGCAATTGAAATGGCGGAAAATAAATTTTTAACCCAAAGTAAAGATAGCAAAATGTCACGACGTAAAATTTTAAATAACACTTTAAAAACTTTCGAAGGAATATCTCTTGCTATTGAAGCGGATAATTTAAAACAAAAAGATACACTTTACACCGCTTGCGCCGTATGTAATGGCGGATTTTATGGCGATAATGTATATGTCAGTCCACTTAGCAATATGCATGATGGTCTTGCAAATGTTGTAACCATTGATTACAATGATGCAACACAAGTTAAAAAAGACTATAAAATTACACGTAGCGGTAAACATATATACAAAAATCCAACCTCAAACAGTTGGTCTGCTCAAGTAAAAGTAACCGCAAAACAACCTTTTGACACAATGATTGATGGCGAAATATATCAATTTGACACCCTTGAAATAAATGTAATAGCAAAAGGCTTAAACATTTACACCAAACCAAGATATTAAAAAACTCTAGATTTATAATCTAGGGTTTTTATTTAAATTAAATTATCTTAATTATGTTCAGCAATATAATCCCTTGCTTCTTTGTATTTTGCCTCAATTTCCTCACCATCTACTGTTCCATATTCATAAATAACTGTTACTTTAAAAGGATTAGTCATAATGTCCGCCAATCCACTAGCATCACTAGATTCGGCACCAGTATATTCAGTAGTTCCAAAATAAATAACTACACTTTGCATAAATCCATTTTTGATTTCAACTTCCACAAATGAACTATTTAAGCATTCCTTTTTTCCGTCTTCGCTTACGCTAATTTCGCTAGTTAATAAAGTTATATAGTTGTTGCCATTGTCTTTCACACCACTAAATAAAACATTATCTACTGTAAATTCCCCAATATCGGCCAAAATATTAAAGTCATATAGATAATAATTAAAGTTCATTACAGTGCCTGTAGAAAATGCTTCTACCCATTCTCCATCCTCGTAATAGCGTCCATATTGCGAAACCTTAGGACTACTTTCTATGTCAGAAAATATCACATTATACATATCTGGTTCAGTCCTATATTGAACATAGTTTCCATCTGCAACTCTGTAAACACTAGATGTACCAGCAGATAATCCCGAATATGATGTTGTCGCTTTCATATTGCTCCAAATGTCGTCAACATTTAGCAATATTCTCATTTGTGCCTCTTGCAAAATCTTAAACGACTCTTCTCTGCCTAGTTTTGAATTAGATTTATCAAGATTTTCAAGCACATCTTCCATAAACACGTCAGCATTATCAACTACGGTCATTACCTTTTCTTTTTGTTCCTCGCTTAAATTAATTGTACAACCTGTAAACACAAACATGCTACAACAAATCACTGCAAGCAAACTAAATACTTTTAAAAATTTTTTCATATATTTCTCCCTTTTTTGTTTGATATTTATATTATATTCTTACAGTTGTAAGAAGTCAAGTATTTTTCTTACATTTGTGAGAATATTTTTTATATGGAACAAAACGTATTCGGAGAGAACTTAAAATTACTGCGACTAGAAAAAGGTTTAGGTCAAGTTGCTCTAGCAAATGAACTTAAATTAAGTAAAGGCATAATTAGTCTATGGGAAAACGGTTTGCGCGAACCTAATATGTCGTCTTTAATTACACTTGCCAAATATTTTAATGTAACAATCGACTATCTTGTTGGTTTGGAAAAATAAATTAAAAAAATACTAGAGATTTACTTCTAGTATTTTTTTGTTATAGTATATTTATTAATTACAATTGTTGAACTCGTGATTGATTGTATTTATCGTACGCATCTTCAACTTTAGATAATGTGCGTTTCGCTTGAGCAGGTGTTGCTCTAAAAGAATTAACATGTCTTCCAAATGATAAAATTATAATTTTTTCATCAACCTTATCGTATTTAACACTATTTATATATTCCATATTTATTAAAGCAAAACCAAGGTTTGCGTAATTATCGTTTCCTTCATTTACAATTTGTTTTCCAAGATTATTTAATTGTCTAAATAATTTTGATTTACTATTGTCAACTGTCATAGCAATAGTCCTACTTGTGCAATCATTATACACAATACTTAACGCAAATTTAGGTTTATCAAAATGCGAACCCACTTGAGCCACATCAATCATCATAACATTATCTAAAACAACAATTTCATCATCTAATAAAATATTTCCATCTTCAACTTTCATAATTATATCCTTTATATATTTGTATTATAGCACAACATATCTATATTGTCAATACAGAAAAAAATAACCACTAAGAAATTAATCTTAGTGGAATTTATTTTATTCTACAATCACTTTAATAAAGTTCTTTTTGCCTTTTTTGAATAGCACACCATCAAGTAGTTCTTGCTTTGAAATTGTAGCAAATGCGTTGATGATTACTTCGTTATTCATTGAAATTCCTTTTTGGTCAATTAGACGACGTCCTTCACCTTTTGATTTAACAAACTCTACTTGAACTAATAAATCAAGAACCGCAGTTGTATCCGCCACTTCGCTTGCCTTTAAAGTAACAGTTGGAGCATTGTCCATATTTTGACTACCATTAAATAGATTTTCGCTCATATTTTGAGCTTCTATTGCATCTTGCTCGTTACGTATAAACTTTGTAATTTCGTATGCCATACGTTTTTTAGCACTAACAATATCAGTTTTGATAAGTTCACGCACTTCAGCCATAGGAACATCGGTAAATATTGCAAACATCATTTCAACGCAAGCGTCTGGAGTTTGATATACTCCTTGGTAAAAATCGTATGCACTAATCTTTTCGTTATCAATCCAAATAGCACCTTTTTCGGTTTTACCCATTTTTTTGCCTTCTGGAGTAAGTAATAGCGGATTAGTCACACCAACCATTAATCTATCCTTGCCATCAATAAAGTTCATTTTACGTCCAAGTTCGCTACCTGCCACAATATTTCCCCATTGGTCAGCACCGCCCCATTGAATAGCGCAGTTGTGTTCTTTATTTAAATACAAGAAGTCGTATGCCTGCATTAGCATATAACCCATTTCAAAGAAAGTAAGTCCGCCTTCTTCCATACGCTTAGCATAAATTTCGTTAGATATCATCTTGTTTACATTAAAATGCACACCAACATCACGCATAAAGTTAACATAATCATAACCCTTAAACCAGTCAGCATTATTAACAATAATTGCTGGATTTTCGCCATCAAAGTTTAAGAATTTGCTATAAGCACGTTTAATACTTTCGATATTGTGATTTAATTGGTCTTGAGTTAACATTTTACGCATTTCAGTTTTGCCACTTGGGTCACCGATTGCCGCAGTTGCGCCACCCACAAGAATGATAACCTTATGTCCCGCTTGTTGTAATCTACGCATAATGCACGCTGGTACGCAGTGACCTATGTGTAAACTATCCGCTGTAGGGTCAGTGCCAGTATAAATTGCTACAGGTTTTCCGTTTAATAATTCTTTTAATTTTGCTTCGTCAGTTGATTGATAAATAAGTCCTCTATCTTTTAGTAATTCATATAATTGCATAATTTTTGTCCTTTTAAGATGTTTATTCAGTTATTGGTGTTAGCGTAAAGGTTGCTTGAACTTGAGCTTCCACTCCTTTAGCAAACTTAATAACATATGTTTCAGTTTTTGATAATACTAATAGGTTTTCAATCTCAGTATTCATATCACTAGTAGATGTTACAACATAATCTAGTTGTTCGCCAACTATTGCCACCGCTAAACTAAATGCAGATGTTGAAATTTCACTTGGATTTAATTGATAATATTGCTCGGTAGCATTAGTAAAATCAATGGTAATGGTAGCGATGTACACACCTTCACTTTCGGTAATGCTAAGTTGATATGGTTTTTCAACACTTCCGTTAGGAGTTGTGTCTGGAGTTGTATCATCACCTCTATCTTTATACTTGTTTTCCCACAAATTGTCAATCCATTTTTGAACAATTTTTCCGTCTACTACATGTTTTTCCACAAATTCATCTGTATAATTGTATATTGGTCTAGCAATTTTGCTATGGTCTTGAATTGCAGGTGATATTTTTGTGTTTACCGCTGGAATAACAGTAAGCAATGTAAGAACAAAAGCAAATATTACAACTATAATTCCGCCTTTAACCACCCCAAATGCAAGACCTAAAAGTTTGTTAGTAGCGCCAAATACTCTATTACGAGTAATATTATCAAATAATCTAGATACTAGAGATATAATAATTTTTATTGCTATAAATAGTATAATTGCACAAATAATTAACATAATTATTGACGCAAATGAACCGCTAACAATGTCTGCAACGGTTGCACCTTGAACATCACTAGCACTTAAAGGTTTTAATACATATGACATTAATTTTTTCAAAAACCCATTAGTGCTTGATGGAATATTATTAATAAGGTCTTGACCGCTTACACCAGCAGGAATAGTTTCACTATAAAATGCGCCCATGCTAGCAATGCCCGAACTCAATTTGTCGGCAATAAGTCCATTAAAATCATATATCTTGTTAATTAAATTTGCTAAATGCCCCGCACAAAAAATACTTATAATAATTACAACCAAAGTTGACAACATCGATAACACTGACTTAAAAAATCCTTTGCGAAGACCAATAAGACCGAATATCGCCAATATTGCAACAATTATCACATCAAATACAATACCCATTGTGGACGAAACTGATAATAACATACACGCTCCTTATATATTATTTATTTTATTTTAACATAAAACTTACCAAAAACAAAGCAATATAACAAAATTTTACTTTATTTTTTAATAACCTTCAATATTTTTGAAACTTTAATTCATATTTACCACTTTGAAGTAAATAATATTTTAGTATGAGTAAAAAAATAACAAAAAATGATTGTACATTTATAAATTTTGTGCTAAAATATTTCCATTCGAATAAAGAGGTGAAATATGGTTGCTAAAAAAAATAATAACAAACGTACCTTTTGGATAATACTTTCGGTATTGCTAATAGTGGTACTTATATATAGTATATATGCTGCCAATAAAAACGATAAGCGTATTGACTATACCGAATTTAAACAAATGGTTAAAACCGAACAAGTTAGTGAAGTTTATATTAACGACTATACTATTTATGTAAAAAAAGTAAATAGCAAAATTAAATCAGATGACTTCCCTAATGAATATGACTATTATTGTTCATACATGAACAACGAAGTAGTTATTACATTTATCGAACAATATAACGAAACCAAGTG
The DNA here is from genome assembly GCA_017481235.1 of Clostridia bacterium. Classification (GTDB taxonomy): domain Bacteria; phylum Bacillota; class Clostridia; order Christensenellales; family UBA1242; genus Onthoplasma. The sequence continues at coordinate 14,791 of JAFUPL010000011.1, forward strand.
GTTGAATGTTGGTGACTACTATGATGAGACTACTGGCACTATTACTCGTGCCGAAGAAGCAAAAAAACAAATTGATAATGGTGATACCCCTTCCGGCGAACTTGTAACCGAAGCGCATTATGTTGATGGATACATTCAATATGATGGTCAATGGGATACCGGTTCTTGGATTGAATCGGCACTTCCTTGGATTAGTTTAGGCGTTATAGTTATATTAGGTATTGTAATTTTCCGTTCTATGTCTGGTGGCGGAAACAAAGGTTTTTCATTTAGTCGTAGTAAAGCAAAATTAGTTGTATCATCAAAGGTTAGATTTAGTGATGTTGCTGGCGCTGAGGAAGAAAAACAAGAATTGGAAGAATTGGTAGAATTTTTAAAAAATCCTCAACAATACACTGACCTAGGTGCAAGAATTCCTAAGGGAGTTCTTCTTGTAGGACCTCCTGGAACAGGTAAAACCTTGCTTGCAAAGGCGGTTGCTGGAGAAGCAAAAGTTCCATTCTTTTCAATATCTGGTTCGGACTTTGTGGAATTATACGTAGGTGTTGGTGCTTCACGTGTACGTGACCTATTTGCCCAAGCAAAAAACAACGCTCCTTGCCTTGTATTTATAGACGAAATTGACGCCGTTGGTCGTCAACGTGGTGCCGGCATGGGTGGCGGAAATGATGAACGCGAACAAACTTTAAACCAATTACTAGTTGAAATGGACGGTTTTGAAACAAATAGCGGTGTAATCGTACTTGCCGCAACTAACCGTGCTGACATATTAGACCCAGCGCTTACCCGTCCTGGAAGATTTGACCGTCAAGTATATGTCAATGTTCCTGATGTTAAGGGACGTGAAGAGATAATCAAAATCCATTCACGCAACAAACCTATATCAGACGACGTTGATATTAAGCGTATTGCCCGACTTACTAGCGGATTTGCTGGAGCGGATATTGAAAATATGCTTAATGAAGCAGCATTGCTTGCAGCACGTGATAAACGTGTAAAGATTACAATGATTGATATTCAAGAAGGTATCAACAAGGTGCTAATGGGACCTAAAAAGAAATCTCGTTTGGTTACCGAAGATGACAAAAAAATAACTGCAATTCACGAAGCAGGTCATGCAATTATCGCACACACCCTTCCTAATTGTGATTCAGTGCAAGAAATATCTATTATCCCTCGCGGTCATGCTGGCGGATACACCTTAACATTGGACGAAAAAGACCGCACACATATGACAAAGCAAAAATTAATTGATACAATTACAATGATGTTGGGTGGTCGTGCCGCTGAAGAAGTTATGCTAAACGATATTACCACTGGCGCTTCAAACGATATTGAACGCGCAACCAACATAGCACGCAAAATGGTTGCCGAATGGGGCATGAGTGAAAAGTTTGGTCTTGTAAGTTATGGTGAAGGCGGTCAAATTTTTGTAGGCCGCGATTATCAACAAACCAAAAGTTATAGCGAACAAATTGCTAAAGATATTGATGCTGAAATTAAAAAGATTATTGATGAAGCACATTCAAGGGCAATATCAATATTGAAAGAAAAGAGAGAATTGATTGAAAATCTTAAAGAAATACTTCTTGAAAAAGAAACTATCTACAATGAAGAATTTAAATTATTGTATGATGGAATGAATGTAGAAGAAGTTAAAAAGATTATGACCGAGAACGAAGAAGCAAAGCAAAAATATCAAGAAGAAGCAAAAAAGGCCGCTATGCTTGAACGCAAAAACAAAGAAATTTCTTCATTGTTGCAAACTGCTGAAGCATCATTGCGTGTTGGTTTGATATCCGAACAAGATTTGGAAAATATTAAACAAGAAATATCTAAAAAACAAAATGAACAAGAACAAAATTTAAACGAACAAGATAAAATTGACAATGGTAACAATGATGACCAAAACCAAAAGAGTTAAGTTAATAATATGTTGCATACTAATTTTTGTAGCACTTATTACAATTGCATTAACCACACTTTCTTTAACCAAAATTTCGTATGCAATAAATTTAAACTCACCTTCAAGAATAATTGTGTACAACAATAGTGAAAATACAAATATTGTGTTTGAGCAAAATGATACAGAATATATTAAGATATACAATCTAATATTGGACGGTTACAAGCAATCAACACTTAAAGCATTGTTATCGCGAGAATTAAATAAAGATACTAAAATTGTTAAAAATGCTGTTACAGATATCAAATTTGATGGGATTAAAATTAATTTTGTTTACGATTTGCCACAATCTGTTAAGTGTAAAAATAAATTATATGAACACAACAATGAGGTTTACTGGTACCAAAATTTAATATTTGATGTGTCAAGTGCCAACAATTTTAATTATCAACAAGTTGCAATTATTCCACCTAGTAGTGCAAGTGATTATGTAAACCCAAACACCTATTACTTGCACTATATGGCGTATGCAAATTTTAGTAAACTTCATAACTATGTTACAAACTTGTTTTAATTTAAATAGACTAGATATCCCATTTCTAGTCTATTTTTTTATATAAAAATCTTAAATAGACTATTGACAAATTAAAAATTTATGATATAATGATTTTCCCAAGGAGTAGAATTATGGATATTATGACTAACGAACAACCAAACTTTAAAATTTCATTTATAAAGTTAAAACAATTGCAAAAAGAATTTAAATTTAACTATGAAAATTTGGCAAGAGAATATTTTAATAAATTAGATAACGACACTCAATTAATCTTATTAAATAATGAGTTTCAATTTGATAAAGATTTGATAGTTGAAAAAAATAATAAAACTAAATCTTTAACCAAATGTATTTCACAAAAATATACATCTTATCTTTATACAACTTCTTTTTCAATGTTGGATACAAACTTACAAGGACATATACGTCATAATGTATATCGTACTATTTCAGCAATGTTGTTAAACGACTGCTCTTTTGAAGAAAAAACTATACTACTAAGTAAATCGACCAATTTATCACATTACAAATCACCATCGGCACTACAAATTGCTACCAACAGATTAACAACTTTAATAGATTGTTTAAATGAATACAATGCTTCAATAGGTCTAACTAAATAATCACATTAAATTATATAAATTTTAATATCAAATTACTCAACAAAAAAAACTAGTATAGCAATAAACTATACTAGTTTTTTTAATCCTTTTTATTAAAATTTTATTCTGCTAATTTTGTTATTTTAACTTCTCCACACAAAATATCACTGTATGAATAAGTATGAGTTAAACTTGAAGCAATTTTATCCTTAACCGTAAACACACTTGTATACACATTATCAATTGTACCTTCAAATTTTAGCACTTTTCGTCTACCTCTATTGATATACAACTCAACTTGCTCACCTTTTAATGATAATACCGCTCTTTTAATATCATCTAACGTTGTAATGCTTTTTCTCATATTTCACCACCCTATTAAAAGTTTTGGTAAAATATTAGCATTTTATTCCAATTCGACAAATTTCAACATTAAACTATATTAGTTACTAAAAGTCGTCATCTTCATCATCTTCGTCGTCGTCAAAATCCTCGTCATCAATATCTTCAAAGTCGAAATCATCTTTGTCCTCGTCGTCTTCGTCGTCATCTTCATCATCTTCGTCTAGATCATCATCAATATCTCCCAAACCAAGATCGTCTTTATCTAAGTCATCAACGAAATCCAAATCATCATCAATTCCTGCTGTGATATCCGCGTCAACATCGTCATCTAAAGTTTCCAATTCGTCATCATCTTCATCTTCGTCGTCATCAGAAATATATTTATGCCAGTTGTTAATTTCCTCGTCCATTTCATCTGCACTATTGATGCCAAATTCTTGTTTACATGAATCACAAACATCTTCGCCATTTTGCACAAAATTAATTTTGCACATACTGCACAATTCCAAATCGCCAATATCGTCATCGCTAGAAATTAATTTCATTTCGCGCTTACAAATATCGCAATACTCGTCCTTTTTCTTAATATAATTTAATTCACATCTAGGACATCTAATATAAACTGTCTTTGAAGTTTTTGCCATAACATACTCCCTTATTGTTTTGTTAGTATATTATAATTCTTTAAATTTTATTTGTCTACTAATTTTACAATGTTTTTTAATATTTTTACAATTATTTATTAATATAAGTTTTCATATTTAAAAATAACTTAAACTATGTTAATTTTTTAAAATTTTAACCCGCACCTTCAATTAGCATTTTGTCGGCAACTAGTGCTATAAATTCGCCATTTGTTGGTTTTTCATTGCTGGAATACACTTTTAATCCAAACACATTATTTATATTTTCAATCTTTCCCCTATTCCACGCAACTTCAATAGCGTGACGAATTGCTCTTTCCACCTTTGAAGCACTTGTACTATACTTTTCAGCAATAGTTGGATACAATTTTTTAGTAATACTATTTATAATTTCGGGATTTGCAATTGCTAATTTAATTGCCTCACGTAAAAATTGATATCCTTTAATATGTGCTGGTATTCCTACGGTGATAAAAATATTAGTTATTTTTTCTTCCATCTTTCCCATGTTAGTATTATTTGTTACACTTAATTGCATATCTCCTAAGTTGAATATTTCTTCAACTCGTTCAAATAGTATTGATGGACTAAATGGTTTAATTGCATAATACTTGGCACCCAAATTCATTGCCTTATTTACAAAACCATTTAGCGAAAGACTTGAATGTATTATTACGTTGGTGTTAATGTTCTCATTATTTAATTTTTCCATAACCGCAAAACCATCAAGTTTTGGCAAAACCAAATCCATAATAACCGCATCTGGTCGATGCTCATTGATAAGGTCAAATAACTTTGCGCCATCAGTAGCAACTCCCACCACATTAAATTTTTCCTTTGGTAAATTTTTTAGAAACATATCTATAGTTTCTTTGTCTTCGTCCGCCATTATTATATTAATAGCATTTTTCATAATATCTCCTTTTAAAATTTTAATATCCACTAACAGAACAGTGTATTTCAATAATAGCAAAACCTATCAAAAAGTCAAAAAAGAAACTTTTGATTTTTGCATATTTTTTGAATAAATTTATATGTTTTTAAATAATTTTGTCGAAACCCAACAAGAACTTTGCAATTAGTTAAATTTTTTTGAAATTAGATTGCTAAATTTGTAAAATTTTTAATGTTATTGCATATTTTAAATATTCCAATTATATATTATTTGGTAAGGAGGCACTATGGAGCAAAATAATTATAAATATTCTACCACTACTAATTTACCCACACTAAATATTAAATCTCAATTAAACATGAACATAGATTCAAACACTCATATTAAGCAAGTATTAAATATGGAAACTTGCTTGATTGACGTGCAAATTGAACCAATGTCCAACAAAGCACTTGTAAAAGGAACTATTGGACTTAAAGTCGTATATGTTGATACTGATAATATGTTTAATTCGTTATCGGACAGCATCAATTTTACCGAAACCATTAATAGCGACTTAGTTAACACCAATTGCCAAATTAATATTAGCAATAGTCAATTCATTGCCGAATTTGAACATGATGAGCGAATGTTACATATTAATATTGATGGAACAATTGAATGTTTTTGCAATATAAATATGGGATTAAATTTGTTTAATGCGGAAAGTGAAAATCTAATTACAAAAAAATCGGTTTTACAAACTTGCTCATGCGTTGAAAAGATAACCAAAACCGTAAATTATGATTTTGATTTTAAACTTGATGCAAAAATAAACAAAATGCTATCTTATGATAGCAAAATAATAATTGATGAAACTAAATGCTATGATGGTTATGTTTTAATCAATGGTCAAATTCTTAACACTTTAATATGTGAAATTGAAAACGACGGAATTAACACAATTAAAATAAATAACAATTCCACACCTTTCAAATGTGAAATAGAAGCAAATTTGTGTGATAGCGAATGTGTTGCCGATTTGTCCGCTTATATAAATTTAAATTCTACGCAAATAACAACAGACATTGGCGAAACCAACACAAACTTTAATTTTGAATATTGCATTGTAACCAATGGTTTTGTATACAAAAATATAAGCGTTGATATTGTTGATGATGTATATAGTTTGGAAACATTTATAGAACCAGTAACCAACAATTATAATTTATGCAAAAAAATGCCATGCTTTAAAACCGTTGAAAACATCGACACCGAAATAACTTTGGCAGACGAACTTAGTATGGACGAAATTTTAGGAATGGTAAATTCAACTTCTAGCGTTACACAATATTCTTTAAAAGAAAATGGAATAGTTGTAGAAGGTGTAATTAATGGAAATTTATTGTACCTAGACGAAAATAGAGAAATTAAACACTTGCCTACACAATTACCATATTCAATAAATGTTAAACAAGAATTTGGTGACGAACTCTGTGCATTGCACTTGAATATAGTTCCAACTTCATGCAAGTGCAAAATTAAACGCGGAAATACTTTAATGGTGGATTACGAATTAAATGTAAATGGAACACCATACACAAAAAAACAATATCAATTAATAGATAATGTTAAACATGGTAAAATGCTACATTATGGAGATATTGCTTTCCAAATATATATTGCTCACGCCAATGAAAGTACATGGGAGTTGTGCAAACGTCTTCATATAACTCAAGAACAATTAATGCAATGCAATCCAGACCTACCAACCACTTGTTTGGGTGGCGAAAAAATAGTAGTATATCGCTAAATTTTATTTGTTCTTAATTAATTTATTTTTGGCAATTGTATTATCCAAACTTTGCTTTAACTCTTCAAGCGAAACATTTAATGTACTTAAATCAAATATTGCACATGCAAAATTATTAAATACTAAAAATGCATGGTTGTTATTAATTTCATAATTAACCAATTTGGACATATCACATACATTTTGCATTACAATTTTATTATCTTTATAGTAGGTTTCAGTACACTTGTTTTTGCTAATTTGAGTTTCGGTATAATCCATTTCGGCCAAATTTAGTTGATTTAAAAATTTCTTTTGAGTATTAATTATTATATGTGGCATTATTAAACTAAAAATTTCAACACCTATAAGTGCTATTAATATAATTAAATCTATAACAAAACTTGCTTGCCTAATTATATCCCAAATCAACACTCCAACCATTATAAATGCAAAAACTATTACTAAAATATGTGTAATTTTATCCTTAGTTTTCTTTAATTTGAAAGTTGTTTTGGTAGCACTTATACCTAAATCCGTTGTATATTTAAACTTTGAACTAATATTTTGCATATTTTCTCCACATAATTTTTATTAAAGAATAAACAATTACATGAAAAAAGTCAAGGATTTTTCGTCCCTGACTTTTTTGTAATTTAATTTATGTATTAAATTTTATCATATGAACTATATTTTCGTTTTGTTTTGCGTCTAATAATTATAAATAATGTAACTATTATCCCTACACCTGTCGCCGACAACAACACAATTACTACAATCAACCATAAAGGCAAATACGTAGTACGAACAACTACACCTATCAACGCTTCACCTTTGGTCACTTTAATTATAGTATATCCATCGTTTTGTGCAAATTGTAGATTTTGCGAACTTGTGTCGCCTGGAACTTGTAAAACCTTAGTTGTTTTGTTTACTTTTGGTGCATATACGTACAAACCTTGTGGGATTAATTGATTTATACCATCTAATTGAAGTATAACTTCATAACAAATTTTTAATTTTTCACCTTTGTCTACATGTTTTTCAATACCACTATAAATTTGGTTGTAACTCGCACTACCTTTTTCATAAACTCTAACCAATAATTTTGAATTAATATGAATTATGCCAAGCAAATCTCTATCCACCACTTTAAACGTTCCATAACCATCAACAGTGTATGAAAGTTCGCTAGGGAATATGTCAATGTATATAGGTTCATAAGTTATTTCATAGTTGCCTCTTTCCGAACCTATCAACGCATTTGAATAATTAATAAACACTTGGCGTTGATATCCAATTGAGCAATCTTGAACTTCAAATTTTAAATTTTGAGTTACTACTTGAACGGAATCTCCAGGGTATATTCCGCTATATTTAATTGATTCGATATCTACATTTACTTGATTTGTTCCGTCATATATTTTATTTTTAACAACAAAACCACTGATGCTTAATTTTGCAGGATTAATTTTTCCAATATTTTTAAATATTAATGTAGAACCGCTAGAAAGTTTATAATTTTTAGATAATTTATTATCCTTATCCAATAGATATATATTGGACACATTAACGTCACTCAATGATGAAATTGTGTTTACAAATATATCCGAAAATAATGCTGTTAATCTTCTATCTAATGTAATATTTCCTCTATCTCTTTCAAACAATCCGTCAAGAACTATGTCATTTCTAATCAACTCAGAACAATCCATTGACTCACCATATGTTTTTACTATAGGATTATTTGAATTGTATGTTTTTAATGACACCGATATAGACGCTTGAATAATTGTGCATGTTACTTTTTCTTCAAATACAATATTGGTTACTTGAGTGTTTTCAGAAGTAATTTTTGCAATAATCTTAACAGGATATTCACCAACATCAATAGGACGTTCATCTACATATGAATTTCCTGCATTGTATGAATATTGTATCAATATTTCAAAATCGCCACCTACAACAACGTCCGCATTGTCTCCGCTTGCTAAAAGACCTTGATTTGTTCCAATATAGGTATATTGATAAACATATCCTTGTTGTTGGTTATATGTTGAATAGTTATTTAAAGTTATTTTAGGTTTTAGCACCAATACTACTGATATTGGATTTAGTTTTTCAATATAACTTTTAAGTGCTACTTGTTTCCAAAGTTCAATATTGTTAAATTTAAACCTATCGGTTACTTCTTGCTCAATTCCAGCAATTGTAAATCCATCAACTTTAAATTTTGAACCATCTCCTGTTGACATTCCTTGATAATTATAGGTAAATGTTACTTCCGTACCAAATCCAAGGTCCTTAACCTCCATTACAGAATCTTCATTTCCTGTAGCGGTAGAACCGCCATATTGCCTAACCAACCTAATACCAAACTTATAATCAATATAGTTATATGTATACGCAATATTAAATGTTTTTACTTTTAACACATTTTTTAATGCTTCTTCATCTTGCATTGCACTTATAATTCCCGCCTCGAACTCTACTTGCAGAACATAATACATTCCAACCACTTGTTCTTCTTCAATAATATCGTGTGTAGTTAATTGATATGGGTAAGTACTATCAAGAGTAATATTTTGACTACCTAAAGTAACTTTATTTAATTCAATTCCAATTGATATTGGCCTAATCTCCATAATTAGCACATCACCAGTTTGGAATTTATATCCAGTTTCGTTATTTAACTGCTGTGTTTCGCCATTTCGTTGCCTTACCACAGTATAACTTACTAGTTCATCTATTTTATCCTTATAGTCTTTAAAATAATAAAAGTTTCCTTCAACCACATTTCCTATAGTTAAATTAACAGACCTTAAACTAAATACCAAATATATAGTCGCAACCGAATTTTCAATTTTAAAATTAGCAGGATTAAATCTAAATCCCGAATTGATATTTTCATTTCCAACAACACCGGTGCTATCGTAATAATATTTGTCTTTTAAAATATAACCTATCTCAGTATTAATAGTGTAATTAACAATTTCAAACAGTTTAATAGTTTTGTTTTCAGTATATGCCGAACCATAATTACACTCTTGCCCTTGTTCATCAACAATATTAAATTTTAATGAATATTCAACATATTGCAATACAACTTTTAATACTGTGTTTTGTGTTATTTCATTTAGTACACATTCGTTAGTTATTGCCACTACCGGTTTACCTTCGCTATTAATAGTTACAAGTTGTTTACCTGCACTATCAGTCCACTTTAAAACAGCAGTACCCAACATAAAGTTGTCTAATCTAAATTGCAAATTTGATTTATATTCAAACCCTTCTGCCAACACAAAATATTTAGTAACATTAACACCGTTTTCAACTTCTTCAGCATCTAATAACGTTTGTTCTCTTCCGTTAATATACATAGTTGGATACTCAATTGCAGTTGCATTAGTCGATATTTCAAAATACACTTTTACACTATATGTATGAATTGCAAAGTTAATATATAAGTTGACCTCATCACTATCATTTGCATTATCAATAATTAACTTTTCAAAATTTAGATAATTTAATACCCAGTTAGATAAAATTTGTTCAGTTTCATTAGCACCTATTAATTCGATTAATTCGTTTTCCTCAGTGCCAATATATGCTTTGCTTACATAATAACCAACGTTTGCTTTTGCTTCAAAAACATATTCGCCATTAAGATTTACTTTTTTAGAAATAAGAACTTCGTCTCTTCCTTGCAATTTTACTATACCATTAGCATCTGTTTGATTAATTTCAGTGCCATCTTGGTCAATATACTTAACATTCAATGTATATTCAATTGGACTAAATTCAATGTTAATTGTTTGATTTGCATATATTCTAGAATCCATATATAGTGTTAGCACTAATGGATTATTAGAATTTGTTATTACCTCTCCATCAAACAAATAATTGTCAAATTTATATCCTTTAGCAATGCTATTTTGAGCAATTGTAATAGTTATAATATCATTATCTATTGCCGAAATAATATTGCCCGAACCATTTGTTATTCCATCTTGATTTTCCAAAGTAAATGTAATATCTTCATATTTGTAAGCACTTTCATTATTTACAATTAATGCAATATTATTTGCCATTCTTCGATATTCAACATTAATTTCCAAACCTAAATTTATGTTTAATATACAAGTATTATATCCGTCATGTTCAAAATTCCACAAACTACTACCTGTGTGGTTAGTAAAACTGGTAAAACGATAATTTGTTGAATCTGTAGACTGGGTTGAATACATAATTACGGAATTTGGTAAAAGATTATTTAATTGAATGCTATATTTTTCACCCTTTGTAATTACTCTTTCCACATTATTTGGTGTATTTATTTTAGCATTGTTAGGTACAAATTTTTCACCATTAAAATAATAATTGATGTTGCATAAAGTAATGTAATCATATTGCTCGCCCGACATGTATAAATTCATACTATAATAATAATCAATTACATACGCACCAATAGAATTATCATAGGTTTTGGTTGTTTCATATTGGTAGATTTCGCCACTAAGTCGTTCACCAAATGACAATATAACTTTATCACCTTGCTCTAATATGGTGATATATTCAATTACACCTATTTTTAAATCACCCCAATAGGTGTATTTATCAAATATGTATGTGTCAACTCCGTCTTTGGTATCCTTTGATATCGAACTAATTGTTATTAAATTGAATTTATAACTTAATGTTTCACCATCAATTTCTACTTGTCCAAAGTCGTCTGTATTGATAATTGTTTTTGAACCATCAGTAGTTATATCACTATCTAAATAAGTTATTGTTTTAGCAGTATTTATATCTTCGCTATCGCTAAAAATAATTGTATTATTAGTTAAATCTACCGATACTATATCATAATCAGTATTTTTTGTGATACTATTTGCACGTAAACTATATGTAGCGCTTAGATATCTGTAATCAACATCTAAATATATTATATATTCTAACGCATCATCTCCGTTAGGCACAAACATAAACGAGTATTCATCACTTAAAGCGTCCTGATTTATTATATCAACATAATCATCTGGTTGAGGATTTTGAACCCAACTCCAACCAACTAACGTATATTTAGTAGTTGTTGCATTAATCGTTACCGTTGTTCCTGATATTAGTTTATTTTTATCATTATCATATTTAATAGTTGAAGTAATGTCATCACTAAAATAATCGTCTACCAACTTAATATCTAAGTCATATTCTATATATTCAAACACTAATTGAATTTCAACATTGCTAGGCGCGGTTGAACTTAAGGTGTATGATGTTTGATTAATAATTTCACCATTTAAAGCAAATCCTACAAACTTATATCCAAATATATTGGTTGGATATTGGTATGTTGAAACAATGTTGTCTTTTATGTCCGTTATTGTAATACTTTTATTGGTTTCATCATATACAAAACTTATACTATCCCCCGCCTCGACAAACACTGTTGAAATATTGTATAAAGGCGTTTGCATAATATCTTTTCCGCCATACAAATTGGTTAAATATGAAACAAAGTTAATACTGTAACCCTTTTTAGAATATGTAACTGTAAATGTAGAATCATTATATAAAGTGTATGATTGTGAATATATTATGCTAGGGTCTTGACCTTGGAATTGACTGTTTACAAATTGATAAACATCATTACCTTGATTAGTGGTTATCGACACCGATTTATCAGCACGTACTAGATAAACATATTTAGTTTCATCTGGTTGACTATATTGATTGGTCAATGTTATAAATTGCATTAATTCGTCCACTGGTATATCATTCCCCGACACAATCTCCAATTGATACATATATGAATAATCAATATCAATAGTTAAATTTTCACGAATATTTAGTGTTAATACGAATTGACTAAATCCAGTTTTGTTATTATTTACAATATTAACATTTTCAATAATACTATCGTCTTTCCTTAATAAGTCATAAATGGTTTCATTATTTACTGTAATTAAAGTATTATTTAAATCATAAATGTATAAGTCATTTTTAATGTTAACTATTATTTGCAATTGATTGTCATAATAATAGTCTTTAGTTTGCGTTGTATTGTTTATAATTTTATAGGTAAAATCTTTTAATTCGGTTGAATTATAATCAATATATAAATCTTTTGAGAATTCAACGCTATACTTTATTTTAGTATATTGCGCTTTAATTTTAATATTTGAGTCAACCACAAAAGTATATTCTTCGCTAGTAGATAATATTTCCAAAACTTCGTCTTGCTCGTTAACCGACACCCAACCATCAAACTTAAAACCAGCATTCATTGAAGCAGTTAACGTTGCAATTTCGCCAAGAGTATAATAACCTTGACCAGTAAAAGTTCCCGCTTCGTTTTCAATTGTTTCAACCTGTTGATTTTGAATTTCGGTTGCAAAAACTGATGGTTGCACATTTAATAAACTTGCACCACCAATTGCCATAAACATCGCAATCAAAAATCCTAAAATAATTTTCGTTTTTTTCATAACCATCTCCTTAATGGATTTATCTTTTAGCAATAATATAAGTTGAAGCAATTGCTCCGTCGCTACATGCAGTAACTATTTGTTTTAGTTTACGAGTTGTTATATCACCGCAAGCAAATATACCTTTGTGACTGGTCTGGCAGTTTTTATCTACCAGCACATAGCCATTATTATTGGTTTTTATATCAATTTCCAACCAAGATAGGTCTGGTTGTCTGCCCAATGTTACAAACAAACCAGACACCTTTAAATTCTTAGTTGTTTTGTTTTGTTTATCATACAAAACTACTTCTTTCAAAGTAACGTCACCTATCAAATTTGTCACTTCGCAAGAATATTTTATTTTTAAATTTTTCAAATCTTTAATTTGTTGTAGCACATTACTTGGTAATGTACTGTTTGGAATAATCCAGTATACTTCACTTGCTACATTATGCAAATACTTAATATCTTCCAAAGCGGTTGTGCCTCTTCCAACCAAAGCAACGGGTTGATTTTTGAAAAAATTTCCGTCACAAGTTGCACAATAACTTACGCCTTTTCCAATATATATCTTTTCTTCTTTAAGACCTAATTGAGTAGTTTTTGCTCCAGTTGCAATTATTAAGTTGCTGGCAGTGTACTTTGCCTTATTAGTTTGCACTTGATACAAATCTCCAACTTGCTTAGCATTTATAACAAGTTCATTTTTCATATCAATATTAAGGTCTTTAACTTGCTCATACAATGTTTGTGAAATGTTAAACCCTGAGGTTTCCTTTACTGCAGGATAGTTGCTTACACGTTCAAGCAACGCGGTTTGTCCGCCCCAAAATTTACCTTCCAATATCAAACATGGCACATTTGCACGGGCTAAGTACAAACTTGCACTTAACCCCGCAACACCGCCACCTATAATAATTGTGTTGTAGTCCATAACTCCCCTTTTAATCTATTTTAACCTCTACATAATATAGTGCTTTAAAGTATAAGTCTAACTTAAGTTCGGTTGGAAGATTGTCACCCTTTAGCATATATTTAACGCTATATACACTAGCAGTGTTTCCTTCAACTTCACTTTGGTCAATGTATTCAATTGTTAGTTTTTCATCATTTAACTTTGCTTCCGACAACTTATAATATTGCTTAGTGGTATCTTGTGGATTTAACACATATATCAATATTTTTACTTCAGTTCCGTATTGATGAGTAACTTGTTTGTCTACCTTATAGTAGATATTTTGATATAAGTTAAATAACGTGTCACCTTGTTGCTTCAAAGTTGTACTTTGCGGTGTTTCGCTTACATCAATTTTATTGTATAAATGTTGATTTAGTTTAGTATCATAACACTCCACTTCCGTATCTATGGTTATTACATAGTTGCTAGTTAGGTTTCGGTTAATTGTAAATCCTGCCAAATTGTTTAAATTTGTTAAAATTACACTTCCGTCGACTACTTCAACATTTGATATACTACTGGTGTTGATATTTTCAACTCCACTTGCATTAGAAATGATTGCTTTTATCTTATAGTGCTTTGTGTCTACGGTTTTAATTGAAATATTCATTTCCGTTCCGTAATCATAATGAGTTTTTGCCAACAATTCCTTACCTTCGGCATTAGTTACGCTTTGTCGTACCTCTCCCGAATTGCATAAATATCTTACTTGATATGTGTATTGTCTAACATAATTCACATATATGATTAAAGGCATCTTTCCATCTACAACTTGCACCGTTGATAGATATTCCATAATTTGTTTAGTTATTGTAAATTTGGTTTGAGTTTCGTTTATTGACGTTTCGCCTAATTGCTTTCCACCTTCACCCTTAGGTGCACCATAAGTATATCCATCAAATCTAAATCCAATACCATCATTACCCTTAGTTATCGTGATTTCGCTATCCTTTTGAACAACTGCGGTATTTGAACTTGCTAAATAGTCCTTTCCAGCATTAACTTGTTCGACATCAGGAATAACAGTATAATAACTAAATTGTATATCAATTGGTATTTGCTTAAACATCAAGTAGTAATAACCCGCTTCGCTCAAACTAAATCCTTGTTCAAACAATGTAATTTTAGTAAACCCTTCAAATTCGCCAGTTGCTTCAGTTTGAGTAACATCAATTGATTTTAACTTATACGAATATTTTCCCATAAATTCAAAACCTATTTCTTCCTTGATGTAAACATTTAATTTATCACCACTGATTAGATTAATTGATGTGTAATCTTCAGTGTAAGTTGGAGTTTGAACATCAATAATTTCACCATCATTTACTTGTGCATATATTTGTGCAACGGTATAATCTCGCATATCGGTTGATAAAACAACTTTATTTGTTTTTGCTTTTACCAATATTCGCAACACAATATTTCCATTTACAAATTCAGCAACGTAAGCATTAACTTCGTAATCCTTATACAACATGTTTCCATTGCAATATAAAGTTACTTCAAAATCATTTGCTACGGCGCTATTTAGTGTGTAATTAATATTTATCTTATCACCACTATAATATATACCATTTGTAGAAGATATATTGTTTGAGTCAACTTTTAATTCCACGCCCTTTTCCAAATCAAATATATTTTTGCCACTAGTATTTACCAACTGACTAATTGGCAATTCACCGCTTGCACCATAAGTATCGTTAGTATTATATCTAACTTCGTTATATTCAATATATTTTTCAAAAGTATACGTTTGTGGAATTAATTCAATGGTTACTGTTGCATTGCCATTGATAGCATATCTAGTATTGCTATTTACCGCTACACTAAATTCACCATTTTCAACATTCTCATCTTGATAATCTATGCTTAATTTAGCATTTTGATAATAACCATATCTATTTTCAAGATTGTCCGCAACAAAGTTAAACAATATTTGTTGTCCCCAATATGCATTGTATTTAGGGTAAACAATTTGTAATTGTTCACCTTCCACAGCATAAGCAACTGGGATATCCTCAATTGACACTTGTCTTGAACCTTTAAATCTATCGTTTGCATTTGTGTTAACCGCAAACGAAATTTCAATAGTTGGTGCTATTTCAATATAGAAGTTTAGGTACCTATTATCATCACTTACTTCAGTATGTTCAATATAATTTACACTTCCATCTAACAAATCATTATCAACAAGCATAACTATATCTTCCAATGCTTCAACTGGATATGCAAACTCATTTACTAACAAGTTAGTTGAATGCAATAACGAGTATCCTATATACAATCGTCTAACAACATATTGTTGTCCGTTTTGATAGTAGTATAAATAATCATCGCCTTCGCTCTTTGTTAGCATTTTTATTAAATACTCATTACCTATGCTAACAGTATTTGCATTTACACCATTGTTATCTTTAATCTCAAACAATTTGTTTTGTTCGTCATCACTTAATTGGTATTCACGAACAATTTGCTCATTGCTTAAATCCTTAACATTTACGTTAATTGCAAATTGTATATCGCCACATACCGCATTAACAGTTCCAGCATTTTGTTGTGCCAGTGATGAATATTCTCCACCAGCATATAGATAATTTCGCAAGAAAGTTGCATCTACAATAAATCTACAGGTTTGACTATTATCTTCCGTAATATCGACATCTACAATACTATTAACAAACTTCCAAGCAAGCAATTCAGTACCTAACCTTACATTCATTCTCGCCCTTAATGTGTTGTCGCTATTTATAATAACTTCATATTCGAATTGATAGTTTTCGAATGCGTCGTCCTTATAGTCAAATCTAATATTTCCATATTCTGGAGATAAATTATATTCATTATTTACAACTTGATATCTAAACACATACTTAATATTGCTAAAATGCAAATCTATTGAAATAGTGTCTTTATCAAGTAAATAATTGGTATAATTATTGTTAATTCCGTATTCATAGTCTTGTAAATTGATTTGCACCAAATTTATACCGTTGTTTACAAAGTTATCAAATTCTTCAACTTTAGTACATGTGCTTGTTGTATTTTGCTTGTTGACTACACTATAACTAAAGTTATCAAATCTGTAACCTACAAATTCGTCTAAACTATGGTCTTTGCTTTGGTCTATTGCTTGAATATTAAATGTGTTTCCAAAATAAATTGGCAATACATTTGAGGTTTGCTTTATTATATGCAATTTATTCAAATCTTCAACCGAACTACTGTCAAATAAATTAACTATATTAATATATTCGTAATTATTGCTTGGTTTTAGTAATGATATATTGTCAAAACTATAAGTAACATATGTAAACACTTGTTCTTGTTGAGTATAAATTACTATATGATATCTTGAATGCTCTTGCAAGTTTGTTGTTACTTGTTCAATTTCCTCAATCAATGCATAACCATTAAAACTATCCTTACCTTGTAACAAATTGTTAATATCAATATTTACAATATTTCTGTACCAATAAACCTTAAATGCAAAACTATCATTTAACTCTTCATTGGTATTGCAATAACTATATTTCCAATCGTTATTTTCGGTAATAGTTTGCCCTGAGGCACTTAGTTTTTGTTTAGCATTTTCTTTATGGTCTAGGTCTAAACTTCCTATTTGATACAAATTAATACTACTTTCGTTATTTGAAGTGTAATAGTATTGCATTTGATAATATGATATTTCAAAGTTTGGCAATTTAAATCCTAATTGTTGAGTTGGGTTTAAAATAGTTTTTCCGTTTGCATATCTATCATACACTATTTCATCTTCAACAATTTGGTCTTCTAACAAATATATATAATATTCATTTCCAACTTTGTAAATCTTGCGTTGACGCTCAATATAGTTTGTCGACACAATATATTCAACCTTGTTGTTATTTATTGAAGGTATTTTTGATGCGTATCTATTTTGCAAGTTGCTTAAACCTTCCTCAACCAAATCAAATCCATTAGAATTTAACTTAAAGTCGTTATTATTGGTGTATGGCAATTGCAAATCCAACTTGATGCGATACAAATCAGGAGCATAATATCCTTCAACAATTACATACCAACCATTTTCTTGAGCATATTCGTCATAAGGAGTATATTGCTTATATTGTAATTCATAATTCCATATTCCATTAAGTGGTATTTCAATATCCGTATTTATATTTTCATTTTTAACCGCACCGTTATATGGATTAGCATATATTACCGAATATCCTTTAATGTCAGTTGCTTTAACTAAATTTGTTTTTGCTGGTATGCTTATATTGCTATCCACGCTAATTATATAGTCATTATTATACACTACTTTGCTTATGTGAGTGTCTTCATAGTCAACTTTATAATTTTCGCTAGATTTAGTTTCGTATCTAACATCAAACTCTAACGCTTGCCATTGTGGAGTTGCAATAATGTCGCCTTGCAAATATTGCATATTTGTGCCAGAATCTACAAATTTTGTAACATCTGTAGTTATAATCCAATCTTCATATGAAGGAGTTAAAGTTTGCTCCAATACTTTATATTGAGTTCTTCCAACCTTAATTATCCACCCAGTTATAAAGTGTCCACGATTATACAAACGTGTGCCTACTCCTGGAGTGTAGAACATTTCATTATCAAGTTGAGAATATAGGTAATATTCGTTGTAATAATGATTGTCCACTTCTATAATTGATTTGTTGGTTAATATGCCATTTTCGTATACTTTAGCACCATTAGCGTCAATAGTTAACGTGTATATTGGCAACCATATAGCATATATATCAATAATTTGACTGCCTTCATAATCGCCTTCAGTTAACTTTGCAACAGTGCAACCATCTTTCAATATTGTATTGTTTCCAAACTCGCCAACAATATTATTTTCGGTAAAACTGGTATCAATGTAAGCATATGTTTGAACAATGTCATATCCAGTAGTTGCCCAACCAACAAACAAGTTTCTGTGGTAAGTTAGTTCCCATTCTACTAGTATTATTTTGTTTTGACTTCCTGATATGATTACATTGCGTTGACCATTTTCATAATTTGTAATTTGTACAACATTTGTGTATTTTACACCTTCGATAATTGTTACATTATTAGTTCCATTATTTGAATGTAATTTAATATCATATGTGTTTTCCGTCCAAATTGCTTTTAACGTAATATCACCTATTTTGTTAACAACTTGATAACCGTGTACAAACTTGTCTCCTTGAGTTCCCCAATTTTGTTTACGTTGAGAATTTGTAGCAGAACTTATTTTGCTTAATTCCCATTCCATTACTGTATAACCAGTTAACTTCACGTTAATTCGACTAGGCAAATTAAACACACTTTCAACTGTATATGTAATTTGGTTTTTACTAAATGGAGTTTCAGTGCCCGTAATTGGAGTATAATTTTCAATTTTACCGCCATCTAATTCTAATATTATTGTAAAATCTGCTGAGTTCCATTCCGCTTGCAACACTGCGCTTCCATAACTTCCTCGTGATATACTGCGTTTGTATCCGCCATTAGTACCAAATATGACTGTATCTACTTCACCATCTAATGACCAACCTAAGAAGTTATATCCATCTTTTGAAATTTGCTCTTTTTCCAAGTTGCTTGGTAAATTAAATGTGTTTTCAATAGTATATTCTATTGTAACTACACCATTTATATCTTTTACAATTCCGTTGCTATCAACATCATTAACTAAATTTGCTGTTGGAGTATAATTTTTTAATACTGCTTCTCCAATTTCACCCACACCATCTAAGTTAAGCGTGATTGTATATGTTAATGCTTCCCAAATTGCTCGAACCGTGACGTCACCAATACTACCTACCTTAACATAATCAAAACCTTCAAAGTTAATTGAATTAGTTCCAAAATCAATGTCGGTTACTATTTGATTGGTTGAATTTTTGATTATCACATAATAATCACCTTGATTGTTAGTAATATCATAGGTATATCCCTCAATATTATCTACAACCCTCCAACCTAAAAATTTGTAACCAATCTTTGTTATCTCACCAGTTGGCAAACTGAAATTATCAACTACCGTATATGTTATGTTAACACCATTAATACTTGGGTGCGTGTTAGTTAACGTATAATTTTTTAACTCTGCCTCGCCAACTTCACCGTCGTTGTTCAATTCCAAAGTTATTGTATATTCAATCAAATCCCACTTTGCTTGTAATTCAACATTTCCCCATTTAACGGAAACTTCATATCCAAGTTCAAGTTCTTGTTCCAAATTTCCCCAATTATGTCTAGTTTCTGGATTTTGTGCTGGCGATGGTGCAATTAATTTCCAAGCAATTATGTTATAACCTTTTCGATACATATCGTCACTCGTAGGCAAACTTAACGTATCTTCAATAGTATACTTAATTTCTACCTTTTCAACTGTTCCATCAAGTCGAGTTTTGCAAGTAATATCTTCACTGTCAAACACATTAGTGTACGCACTTAATATATTACCTTCATTAGCATCTAATGTAATAATATATTCTGTTGCAACCCAAACTGCTTGTATGCTTGCATTACCAACACTGCCCGTCTCAACGTAATCAAAACCCTCAAAATCACTTCTGGTGTTTTTAAATTTTACGGTATTTATTACAGTTTCGCCTTCCTTCCATGCCCAGCCTAAAAATTTGTAACCTTCTTTAGTTATTTCGTTAGTTGGAAGTGCAAATTGATTTAACGCATTGTATTGTATTACTACAATTCCATCACTAGCGTCACTATCGGTTAATACGCCTTGCGTTGGATTGTAACCATTTAATACCGCTTCGGTCAATTCACTTACATTTAAATGTAATGAAATTTCATAATTATCGATTGACCAATTTGCATATATGGTTTCGTTATTACCTACACTGCCTTCAAGCAACTTGATAAAATAACCGTTACTATCCAAGTCAAATTTAACATTGGTATTGGTACCTTCAATTGCAAACTTCCACCCTTTAAACGCATGACCAAGACGTTCCAAATTTGATGATATTGGCAAGTTGAAAGTATCTTCAATAGTATATTTTATTGTTACTACACTATTGGTGTCTACCACCACATTGTTACTAACTTCATTTTGCAATCCAGTAGGATTGTAATTTTTTAATACTGCTTCATTTGAATTATCTTTATCATTTAAGTTAAGATATAGATAATAATCAACAGTATTCCAAACCGCCTTGATTGTAGCATTGCCAATACTACCTGAATTTATATACACATATTGTGTATAACCTGTTTTTTTCTCAAAATTAATATCGGTGCTAGTAGGTACTTCCCAACCATCAAAGGTATAACCCACTTTTACTATTTGAGTAGTTGGCAAGTAGAATGCGTGTTCTATTGTATAAACTATATTATATGTATAAACGTTTTCACTTTCTGCAACTTTATTGATTTGCGCTGGAGTAGGATTATATCCATCAGCGTATTCTGAAGATAATTTTAATTGAGCATTTCCAATTTCATCACTTCCGTCTAACACCAATTGTATCTCGTATTCTTTTGCAACCCATTCTGCTTGCAATTTGGCATTTTCAATACTCTCACTTAAAACACTTTCAAAATATCCATACTTATTTTCTTGTCCAAAGTTAATCGATTGACCGCCTTGTGCAATTGACCAACCATGGAAATCATATCCAGTCTTTGATATCTCCGATTTTGGCAAATTAAACGTATCTGCAATAGTATATATTATAATATATTTAATTGTACTTGCACCTGTTGTTGAGTCGGTTACTGTTCGTTTTTCAATTGTTGCTGGAGTAGGATTATATCCACCTGAAATATCTTGCCATAGTTTTAAATTGGCGTTTCCTACCTCACCATTTTTATCTAACAACAATTCTATCTCGTATTCTTTTGCAACCCATTCTGCTTGCAATTTGGCATTACCCGTTCCGCCATCTAATACTGTAAGTAAATAGTTATTAGCGTCTTTTTCAAACTCATTTTGAGATTTATCTCCGTTTACGAATGACCAACCCAAAAATTTGTAACCGGTTTTTGAAATTTGATTTGAAGTTGGCAAGTTAAATGCAATGCTTTCTACCGTATATTTGATTGTTAAGTCCTCAATGTATGCACTACCTATAGGTTCATACGCTTGCGGATTATGTAATTCAGCATTTCCAATCTCGCCCGTTCCATCTAATGTTAAAGTTATAGTATATATAATCAAATCCCAATTTGCTTGCAAGGTAATATTGCCCCATTTGCCAAGTAATGACTCTGCTGGATTTAGATTTTCTATACCCCAATTGTTAACACTGCTTGTTGGTTTCCAACTACTTAATGTGTAACCCAATTTAGTTACATCATCATTTGTTGGAAGACTAATTTCATCTTCAATAGTATATGTTATTGTTCCATAACCACTAGCGTCAACGCTAAATTTACCAGTATTAGCAATTGCTCCACCATTTGGATTTAATGTAATTATGTATTGAGTAGCAATCCAATTTGCTTGCAATACAGCGTCACCAGTTCCTCCATTTACAGTTATTAAATAATTGTTAGCATCCTTAGTAAATTCTAAAACGTCTTTGTCTCCACTTATTAATGTCCAACCTTTAAATGTGTATGCCTCTTTTACTATTTCTTGCACATTTTCCACAACTTTAGGTAAATTAAACACGTCTAAAATGTTGTAGGTTATTTGATTTGTTGAAGTATCAAAACTTAAAGCAAAACCACTGCTATTCATTGGAATATATCCATTGATTGTTCCACCGTCTAAATTAAGTGTAATTGTGTATCCAATCTTTTTCCATTCTGCCTTAAACTTTGCATTTCCTATATATCCACCAAGTACACTAGTTATAAATGTATTAGCATAACCCTCTTTAGTAATTGTAGTAAAGTTTCCATTTCTAATTGGGTTTTCAACTCCGTCATTATTTAACACCCAACCTATAAAGTTATATCCAACACGCGTAACTTGAGTTAATTCGTTATCTACTTTAGGTAATAACAACGTTGCACTTTCAACTGTGTAGGCAATGGTTATAATGCCGTCATCATCTTGCACCACACCTTCGCCATTTACACTGTTTTGTAATCCTGTAGGTTGATAACTTTTAACTTTTCCACTGTTTTGAGAGTCTGTATCTTTTAAGTCAAGGGTTATATAGTATGTAATAGTTGTCCATTGTGCCTTAAATGTAACATTTCCCCATTTACCTGAAACACCTGCTCCTGGCACAAAACTACTTTCTGCCCAATTGCCGTCCAAAACAACCTTAACCCAATTGCTTAATGCATATCCTGTACGTGACACATTAGTTGTGCTAGGAAGGTTAAATGCATTTTCAATAGTATAGTTTATTGCAAGTGCATATATCGTTCCGTCTTCTCTAACTTGATGTGTTATATTATCGGTTGAAATTCCACTAAGCGTATAATTTCCTAATATTGTTCCATCATTTGCTGTAGCGTCCTCTTCCGCAATTAAAGTAAATGTGTATGTTATTGCTTGCCATTTTGCTTTTAATGTTATTGGTCCAGAACTTCCTACATTTACATAATCAAATCCAAGATATTCTTGATAACCCGGTTGATAATTTGTTGCAAAAGTGATGCTTATTGTATCACCATTGCTATTAGTGCCTTCAAATGATATTGGAATACCATTTGCGTCAAATTTAGTTTCCCCATTTAATCCGCTTGAATTAAATTCCCAACCAACAAACTTGTATCCACTACGAGCAAGTTCGCTAGTAGGCAAATTAAATCCATGTTTAACAGTGTATTTTATTTGCAAACTATCCTTAACATAAATTGCTGGGGACGCACTATATTCATCATCTAAAGTTGCCCTAGAAATATTACTATCATTTAAATCTAGTGTGATTGTATATGTAATTTCTTTCCACTCGGCAACTAAACTTTCATCACCAACACTTCCTGTCAAAATCTTTGTTATATATGTCGAACTTTCTATAGTTAGCGTTTCAAACAAAACGCTTGAATCTGTAATATTTTTGCCTAGCA
This sequence comes from Clostridia bacterium, assembly GCA_017481235.1. Classification (GTDB taxonomy): domain Bacteria; phylum Bacillota; class Clostridia; order Christensenellales; family UBA1242; genus Onthoplasma. The sequence goes on from JAFUPL010000011.1 coordinate 38,928, forward strand.
ATGTCCAACCAACAAATGCATAACCACGTCTTGTAACATTAATACTTGTTGGCAAATTAAATTGATCATCAATAGTATATTCAATATATACATAACCATGGTCTATTTCAACAACGTTATTTTCTATTAAGTTAGTAATATTTGCAGGACTAGAATCATAATCTTTCAACGATGCTTCAATTCCATCATAGCAATTAAAATCAAGCGTTATAGTATAAATATTTACACTCCACACCGCTTGAAGACAAACATTTCCCCATCTACCTTTGATAGCAATGCCTTCAGTATGTGACGCATATAACTCTCCCCAACTTTCGCTTCTTTCAACAGGCACTGGAGCAACCAGTTTCCATTCGTTTAACGTATAACCAGTTTTAGTTGCTGTGTTTCTATCCACCAACCATACATTAGAACTTTCAACTGTATATGTTATCACATAATCATTGCTTGAATTATTTATTGTTCCACCATCAAGTTTATATGTAATACTATATTCTTTAGCATGCCAATGGGCTTGTAACACTGCATTGCCAATAGCTCCCGATTTTACCTTAGTTATATATCCATTAGATATTTCAAATCCAGAAGTTCTTAAAGGAGTATTTCCCTCACCTTCAACCAATGTCCAACCATCAAATATATACGCTACTTTAGTCAAGTCGTCACTTGTAGGTAAACTAAACTCATCTAGTATTGTGTATCTAATTAACACAATATCTCCATGGTTTTCAACTGTAATATATTCAGGAGCATAGGTATCATTTAACGTTCCTTCATTTCGCTCAGCATTATCTAATTGCAAAGTTATGGTATAAACAACTTCTTCCCATTGTGCTTTTATGGTTGCGTCTCCAGTAGTTTCACCATACACACTATATACATATGTAATATTATCTACAATACCACATATAAAGTCTCTTAATGATTTATCTCCACCTTCAAGCGTCCAACCCACAAACCTATATCCAGTTCTTGAAATATGTTCAATTCCGTTTGCCTCGTCAACCTTAGGCAAATCAAAATTAGCACTGTCATAACTATATCTTATAGTAGTAGCGTTATCAACAATAGGTCCAATTTCGTCATCAGTAGTCAAATATGACCTATATCCATCAACATTAAATACTACATTATCTTCATATTCAAGAGTAATCTCGTAGAAAATAATTTCCCATTCAATCTTAAGTTCCACATTTCCATACTTACCCTTAGGTATGCTAGACAAAGTATTATATGCTGTATTAACTGCACCCCAGTTATGAGTGGTATCATTTCCTTCGCTAGTAGTCAACTTCCATATTGAAAATTCCCTACCTGGGCGTGTAATGTGTGAATTGCTTGGTAGCATAAAACTATCCGTTTCAATAGTATATTCTATTGTAACAACATTTCCATTCACCAATTTTATTATTGGCGGATTTGTTCCGGTCAAAGTGTTTTCGTATTCATCAAGTCCAGTAAATGTACCGCCGTCCATATTAAGTTCAATAATGTATTCTATCGCTTGCCATATTGCGGTAATTCTAGCATTTCCTACATATCCTTTCTTTACACTTCTTAAAAACTCATAGTCTGCATATTCGACATATGATGCGGTGGTAAAATGCGATACATCTTTTAAAGGTTCACCAACTCCTTCATTATCCAATATCCAACCAATAAACTTATATCCAGTCTTTGTAAGTTGAGCAATAGAATTTGTCACTTTAGGCAATTCAAATCCATCTTCAACAGTGTAGTATATTACATTGCCTTGAACCTTGGAATCATCACTAGTCATTTCAGGTTCATACTTGTTATTGCCCGTACCAGCAGTTCCGCCACTGTAGTTCATTGTAATGGTATACACTATCACTTCCCATTGCGCTTGCAAAGTAATCTTTCCATATGTTCCAAGTTTAACTCCAGTTAAATATGTAACACTATCTTTAGTCGTCGTATAAAAATTATTAACCGACACATTAGGAGCACTTTCATTTTCCACTAATATCCAACCTAGGAATGTATATCCTTCTCTTGTAATGTGCTCTATGCTTTCATCAACCTTAGGCAATCCAAATGTATCCTCAGTGCCATACCCTATAATGTTGCCACTAATCGTTGCCTCACTTTGTCCGTCTATAGTAGGACTATAACAATTTACATCGCCATTAACGGTATTCAAATAACCATTACTTAGGTCAAGAGTAATTGTGTATTGCCCTTCAAATACCCATATGCCTTTTAATGTTACATTACCCCATTTCCCAAACACTTGGTCACCATCTTCAGGAGATGAATCAAAACTATACATGTTGCTATCTTTAGGTTCAGTCAATGCCCAGCAATCAAATTGCTTGCTTTCATGATACATATGTTCAATAACTGGAAGAGTAAAATCATCTTCAATAGTATAGGTTATTGCAATAATTCTATATCCAATAATGTCTCCATTGTCATTTTTTATAGCATTTTCTTCCAATCTTTCAACTTTATCTTCCGCAATAGTGCCACCAGGCATATACTCACTAGATATTTGACCCAATCCATCATATTCATCACTAGCATCAAGGGTAAGAGTATATTCCACCAATTCCCATATTGCTTTGATGTGTATATTTCCATAACTATCTATATTTACATAGTCAAATCCAGTAAATCCTTCTGTTTTCCTAGCAAAACTTATATATGCTTTATCAACTTCCTCAAATATTATATTCCCATCAGCGTCCGTTGTGGTTTCAGTGTTAGAATAAATCCAATCTCCATGGTCAGTATTCAATTCCCAACCCAAAAATTTATGACCCTCTCTAAACAACTCGGTAGTTGGAAGACTAAATTGATTATCCGCCGTATATTCTATTATATATCCATCAAAATCCGCTTGGTCGTAATGCGATGGAACATATTCTGCCTTCCATTCAACAGTATAATTCGCCGCACCATTATTATCGCCCAAATCTAGCATAATCTTATAATCAATAGGCGTCCAAGAGGCAACTAATCCAATGTCTCCCCAAATCACGCTCGCAGTAGTGTTTATCATTGGTTCAGTATACACTTCCCATTCTATCCATGATGTGTTACCATTTCCATTTATATTAGGATACCTCACCATCCAACCATCAAAAGTATACCCAGGTCGCATCATTTGCTTATCATCTGGCAAATAGAAATTGCTCCAGTTACTATAATATATCCATACTTGTGGGGATAAACTTGGATCCTCTAAATCATTTCTCTTAACCCAAGTTTTCTCATCTGAGAATGGATTAACTCCAATATTATGCGCACTATCTCCAGAAGAATCCACTAATGGATTATAGTCCTCAACCAAAGTTCCCCCGCCAAGAGATACTTGCATACTATTTTCCCATATCGCCCGTAATGTAATATCTCCGTATTTATTTTTTACTTCATAACCATTATCATAATAATATACCTCATTTTCACCATCGACTTCCCATGAGTCATTATCATTTCCCTCCGGCATAATATACCAA
>JAFUPL010000012.1 GCA_017481235.1 Clostridia bacterium
AAATAGTTTGTCTTCATACATATAGTCACGACCAAGATTTATATAGTCGTCCACGCCATCAAAGGTCATCACTTCATCTTTTAGCGCTACTGGTTCAATCACATTAGTAGAACCCGACCAATTTGTAAAATGATATCCTGTTGCACCCGTTGGCGCTTGAATGCTATACGAACTGCCTACGGTTTGACTAATTGTTGAGTTTGATGTTGTTCCGTTCCAAGTTCCGCCATTAGGATTGATTGTAAGGTTAGTGGACACGCTTTCAATTGTTACGGTTGAACTTGACGAAACTTCTTTATAATCGTCATTTTCTGGAATATAATAATAAACCGTATACGTTCCCGCATTGGTTGCACTGATTGTTACAGTTGTGTTTGCACTGCTACTAGTGTAATTGGTATGGTTACCCAAGTAAAGTGCATAGTCTTCGTTATACTCACCACTTTCAACGCGGTAATAAATGCTACCCGTACGAGGAGTTATGGTCATTAATGTTTGTTCACTGCCATTATATACCAATCCATTGGAAACTGATATTTCAAACAAGTTGCTTTGTTTTGGTTCTACAATAGATACTGTCGCACTGGAAGATATTTCGTTATATGTAGCGCTTGCTGGCACATAATAATAAACTGTGTATGTACCAATCTCGGTCGCCTTGATTTCAATCGTTTCACCTGCGCTACCGCTTGAATAACTTGTATAGTTACTTGAAGTTAAAGCATTGCTTGAAGCATACTCACCTTCCACCACGCGATAATACACCGTTCCGTCAAGTGGAGTGATTGTTATCAACAACTGTTCTTCACCCGTGTATTCCAAATCATCATGTGTAGTAATCTCAAACAAGTTGTCTCCGCTGTCCGCTGTTATTACTTGCGTGTCTTGACGTATATTGCCATTCAACTCACTACTAACCACGCCGGCGCTCGTTCTTCTTTGAACTTTTATATTTCCACCTATCCCCGACACTACGGAAATAAATGACGCCATCAACAACGCCGTTCCTATGAATATTGGAAGTAAAATCTTTTTCAACTTCATAACTTTCTCCTTTATCGTAACCACCTAGTCCATTAATCAAGTCACTTGTTTGTCGTTTATAAATTTTAAAACATTACCTTACATGTGTTTCAAAACTTTCAAACCCCTTAATATTTTAATCTCATTTGATTAAACAAAAACGAGTTAACACGCTTATATAACATTAAAACCTAATAGTAATTTCTTACGCAATATAATTATATATATTGATATTATAACAAACTTCTATCTTTTTAGTCAAACAAATATCACTTTTTTTACGACAAATTTTGCATTTTTTTTATATATTGTTATCATTTGGCGCCGTTTGGCAAAATAATCATCATTTCATTTGACAAAACATGCAAAAATATCTATTATTAGTACATCAAACATATTTAGGAGGATAAATGAATATCACATTATTAGGTTGCGGTCGTTGGGGCTCTTTCATTGCTTGGTACATGGACGCAATCAAACACAACAATGTTATGGTTTGGGGACGACCAAATGACCCACTTTTAGATAATTTAATTAAAACACGTAAAAACGATTATGTGGAGTTTCCCGAGTCAATTCAACTTACTCACGATTTAGAAAAAGCATTAAACCATAGCGAAATTGTCATAATTTCAATTAGTGCACAAGGTGTAAGAGATTTAATGAGTCACATCAACAAAATCCCATGTTTTAAGGACAAAACTTTTGTATTATGCATGAAAGGTATTGAGGACAGCACAGGCAAGCGTTTAAGCGAAGTTTTAATCGAAAGCGGAGTAGACAAAAACAAAATTGCCGTTTGGGTAGGTCCTGGTCATATTCAAGAATTTACACGCATGGTTCCAAATTGTATGATTATTGACAGTTATAATCCTGACCTTGTAAAAACCTTGGTTTCAAATTTCTCAAGCAATTTAATTCGATTTTATATGGGCAATGACATTATTGGTAGCGAAATTGGCGCTGGAGCAAAAAACGTTATGGGTATTGGTGCTGGAATGTTAGACGGTTTAGGTTATTCAGTTTTAAAAGGTGCTTTAATGGCACGAGGCGCTCACGAGGTTGCTCAACTTATCAAAGCAAAAGGTGGCAACGAACTTTCCGCTTATGGTCTTTGTCATTTGGGTGACTATGAAGCAACTTTATTTTCACCTCATAGTCATAACCGCCGTTTTGGTGAAATGTTTGTTAAGGGTGAACCTTTTACCAAACTTGCCGAAGGAGTTGCAACCACTAAAGCAATGTTAAAAATGGCAAATGAATTAAACCTTGAGCTTCCTATCACTCAAGCAATTTACGACATTCTCAACAACAAGTCAAAACCAAAACAAATTTTAGAAGAATTATTTGCTCGCGATAATAAAAAAGAATTTAATTAATTTTATTGCAAAAAAAATAATTAAAAATTACTAAAATATTTCAAAAAAACTAAAAATTACATACATTTAAATATTTTATCTAATTTCCAAATTAAAAGGCATTGAATAATTTGCAAAAAAATCACACTCGACTATTTTATAGTATTTTAAGTGTGATTTTTTATTTATTAAGTTTTAATTTTAAAAATTAATTAAATATTGTTTTATAATTAATTTTAGATATTTTATTTGCAATAATTTAAATTATTAATTTTTGCAAAATCTAATTAAAATAGTTTTCGAAAATATTAAATGTTTTCTTGTTAATATCCTATCAAATCCATGCTTCTAACTTTAATTATACCCGTAGTAGAATTTACAGTTAAATTATTTGAAGTAGAGTTTAATGAATTATATATATTTGTAAATTGTTTTAATCCGCTTCCAGAATAATCCACCGCACCAATTGAACCTACCACTCCAACTTTTATATCACTATTAACCTCACTATTTACAATCAAATTAAATGCATATAAATTTGCTGGAGTTTGCACTGTTGGATTTGGAACAACCACGCTAACCGCACCTGATTGTGCTTGCACTATATTATCTCCAACAACCCTATCGTAATTTAAAGTAATTCGACCTTTATCTGTGGCAACAATATGACCATTTTGCAAACCATTTACAACTATATGTCCATTTTTTGTACTAGCAATCACCATTCTATTATTATCACTTTGACCAGCAACAAAATCCAAGGCCGCCTCATTAAAATTAATCTTAATGTTTCCGTAAGAGGTTTCCGCCGAAACAACCTTTAAAGCATTGTCCATTCTAATGTCGCCTTGATTTGCTGACAAGTTTACTGAACCCGTAGATGAATTAATATACACGTCGCCATTGTATGCATTAACTTCAAGATTACAATTTGCATTTTTAACCCAAACATCACCTAATCCTGAAATATTTATTCTAGAATTTGTTAACACCGCACTTTCACTATTTATGTTATTAATAGAAACATCTGTATCTAAACTTGAAAAGTTAACTAAATTAACTTCTCCAATTTCAATTTTTCCACCTCCATTAATGTTACCATTGGTAATCAATTCTTCTAATTTAACAATACCTATCTTACCACGTCTAATGGACTTAATTTCAACCACTCCAAAGCTAAATTCATCTACATTTATTTTTGCAAAGTTAATAGTTCCCGAACCAACATCTATTTTAGAATCAATCGCTGTAACAGTTGTACATGTTTCGTCAATATAAACTAAACCACTACCTATATTCACATTAATACTATCATTAAAATCAATATTGGTTATAGTTGCTTCTCCTTTACTTGTTTCAATCACCAAACTACCAATAGTCCAATCATAATCTCCACCAATTTGGATATCCCCTTTTGTTGTTTTAACTTTTATATCATATCCATCTTCGGCAAATTCCTCTGGAATTGCAATTTCAATAAATGAATTTTTAGTACTTAACCAACCTTTTGGTTGAGTTGAACTAAACACAGCAGTTTGAGTTGTTTCATTATATTCAAGCGAGAAACTTGCTTGCGCCTTAGATTTTTTAGCAAATCCGAAAACTTTATTGCGCATGGCGCCCATTAATGATGACACGTTAGGATTAACTCTAACATACACATCAAAATTCTCACTATTAATTTCTATGGTTTTTAAATTTGACATATCTTCATTTTCTTTGGCATATAATGTTTCGTTAGTACTAATATATTGAATTCCAAAAATATTTCCTTCCCTATAGAAGAATAAAAATCCTGCGCAAAAAATAACCGTTGCTAACAATGCCAACAGTATAACCCCTAAATAAATAAAAATTGTTTTAAATGCTTTTTTCATACTATTATTATACTAAATTATCAATATATTTGTCAACTTAAATTTATTAATTTTTATTTCATTTATATGCATGCCTGCGTCTTGCATGCTTATGCGCTTAGTTATTATGTGCGTTTGCATATTATTGATTGCGATATATTGCATTTTTTTTTACAAGCAATCACCAAAATATTTTTTAAAAATAAATACAAATCCTTTTTATGTTTTAACCTTAAACAATCCACCATTTTCAAACCTATTGGAATATATTAAATTTTTATTATATTCCACGTGGAACTTTTATTAAAACAAATATGTTTAGCAAAAATATATTTAACATATTAGTATATATATTGTAAGTTTTTTTATAGAAACAAACCACTTTTATATTTGTGTCAACTTGTTGCTTGATTTGTTCTATATGGAACATTAAAACATTTTCCATGTGGAACAGTGTTTAAAATAATGAAATAACTTAAATTTTGTATTTATTTTTCATATTTAATAATTATTTGCCATTATTTTGAATAAAAAAATAAAAATATTATTTTTTTATAATATTTTTATTTAATTTTTATTATTTTTGAATTTATTTTAATATAATGTCATAAATTCTATCTAGGTCATCTTGAGAATAATAATCAATATATATTCTTCCTTTTTTATCATTTCCTAATAGTGTTACTTTTGTGCCTAACTTACGTTGTAGATCACTTATAAATGCTAATAGTTCTTGAGATGGCAATTTTGCAATTTTCTTTGATTTGCCTTTTCCTAATATTATATCTATCTCTTTTTCTAATGCTCTAACAGTTAATTTGTTTTGAGCAACTTTTTTTGCTAACATTAATTGAGTAGGGTAGTCGGTTACTGCCACCAAACATTTTGCATGTCCGTGTGAAACCTTACCTTTTTCAACCATATCAATAACTTCTGGATACAAACTTAACAATCTTACATAATTTGCAATACTTGAACGATTTTTACCGATACGTGAAGCAACTTGGTCTTGGGTTATATTGTATTCTTGCATAAGTTTTTGTAAACTTTTTGCAATTTCGATTGGGTTTAAATCCTCTCTTTGCAAGTTTTCAATAATACTAATTTCAGCAATTTGACGGTCGCTATAGTTTTTAACTATTGCGTCTATTTCTGTTAAACCTGCTAGTTTGCTTGCTCTATAACGACGCTCACCTGCAATAATTAAGTATCCGTCGCTCATCTTGTTGACAATAATAGGTTGAATTAAACCGTGAACCTTGATTGATTCTGCTAATTCTTCTAAACTTTCTCTATCGAATGTTTTTCTTGGTTGGTTTGGATTTGGATATATTTCTTCAATATTTATTTTACTTACACCATTTTTGCTAGCAATAGGTGTGTTAAGTGTTGAATTAATTGAAATATTATCTTTTTCCTCTTTTTTATTTTCTACAACCGGTTCTTCTCGGTCATAGATTGCCAATAATTCTTCTAACCCTTTTCCTAATCCTCTTCTCATAATTTTCCTCCTCTTAATTATGTTTATTATTAATTAAAAATTCATTTGCTAAATTTTGATAAGCAATCGACCCTTTGCTTTTTGAATCATACATTATGATTGGTTTACCATGACTTGGAGATTCGGCCAATCTTACATTTCTTGGAATAAATGTGTTATATACTTTTTCTTTAAAATATTTTTGAATTTCCTCAGCAACTTGATTAACCAAATTTGACCTTGCGTCCTTCATTGTAAGCAATACGCCCTCAATTTCAATATTAGGATTTAAATGTTTTTTGATTAATTTTACAGTATTCATTAATTGACCTAAACCAACCAAAGCAAAATACTCACATTGAATAGGAATTATTATGCTATCCGTTGCCGTTAAAGCATTAACAGTTAACAAATTAAGCGATGGGGGACAATCTATAAAGATATAGTCATATTCCCTTTTAACTTGCATCAAAGCAGATTTTAAAATATTTTCTCTATTATTTAAATGAACTAATTCCACTTCCGCTCCAGATAAATCAACCGTACTAGGTAAAACATCAAGTCCTTCCATAACGCTTTTGTATATTGCTTCTTTAGCAGAACATTCTCCAATTAAAACTTCATATATTGTATAATTATCTTTTGTTGGTTCAACTCCAACAGCACTAGAAGCATTGCCTTGAGGATCCATATCTATAATTAGAACTTTGTTCCCCGCTCTTGCCACAAACGCTGCTAAGTTAACACATGTGGTAGTTTTTCCAACTCCACCTTTTTGATTAGTAATCGATATAATTTTGCCCATATTCACCTCTACTTAAATTATAACATAATTTAAAGAGTTTGTAACTAGTTTTACACATATTTTTTAATTTTTTCGCGTCCGTATTTTATTTGCTTTATTATAAATAATAAAATAATATTAAAATAAATAGGGGATAAAATAAAAAATATTTAATAAATTTTTAAAATTATTTATTAAATATTCATTCTTTATCTATAATGGTTTTAATTTTGGTAAATTTTTGTTTCTTGGATATTTATTTGGTGTTTGTTTTACTTTTTTTATAATTATTAATGTTCGTTCTCCTAAATTATTAGGTAAATTTATTTTTTCGGTTTTTACAACTTGTCCACCTAATATATTAAGTGCTTTTGAACTTTCATTAATCTCTTGTTCAACATCTCCACCTTTGTACGCTATAAATACTCCTCCAACTTTAACTAATGGCAAACAATATTCTGCTAAAGTGTTAAGTTTTGCAACCGCGCGCGACACACATACATCAAACATTTCCCTATAATTATTATTTAAACAAAAATCTTCGGCACGTGAATGATATGTTGAGTATTGTAAATTTAACTTTTGTTTTAGTTGCTCCAAGAATACAATTCGTTTATTTAAAGAATCCACTAAATGCAAATCGATATCATTTCTAATAACTTTTAGTGGAATCCCAGGAAATCCAGCACCAGTTCCCACGTCTACAACTTTTGAATTATTTGGTATAAATTTATGTGCCAAACAACTATCTAAAAAGTGCTTTATATACACTTCTTCTTTATCGGTAATTGCCGTCAAATTAACTTTTTCATTATAAGTTATAAGTTCATTGTAATACTTTTCAAATAAATCTATACAGTGTTCATTATTTATACTAATAGCGTTTGAAAATAGATTTTTAATATCTAACATTATAAAATTCCTTTCATTTTTAAATATATCATTATTACGTTGATATCGGCAGGGGAAACACCATCAATACGTTTTGCTTGTCCTAATGTAAGTGGTTTAATTTTGTCAAGTTTTTGTCTTGCTTCCAATCTTAATCCATTTAGTTTGGTATATTCCAAATCTGTAGGCAATTGAATATTTTCTACTTTTCTAGTTTTTTCTATTGTCTCATTTTCACGATTAATATATCCCTCATATTTAACTTCAATATTAATATATTTTAATACTTCGTCAGTAATTTCATCAAACAACCCTAATTCGTCTTTCACATCAAATATTGTTATGTTGTTTCGCTTGATTAATTCTCTTACTGTTACTCCATTTAACACAGGATTTTCGTTGTGAGATATTAAAAAGTTATTAATCTCTTTAGGTGAGTAACGTTTGTTTAAGATTTCATTAACGTTATCAATTTGCTTCATTTTCTTTTTATATGCACGATAGCGTTTATCGTCTACAAGACCAATATCACGTCCAAGTTGAGTTAAACGTATATCACAGTTGTCTTGACGAAGAATTAATCTATATTCTGCACGACTGGTCATCATACGATAAGGTTCAACTATTGTTTTAGTAACTAAGTCATCAATTAAAACACCAATATACGCTTGGTCTCTGCCCAAAACAATAGGTGATAGACCTTTGATTTGACGTGAAGCATTTATTCCCGCGATAAGTCCTTGTGCTCCTGCTTCTTCATATCCACTAGTTCCATTAATTTGACCAGCAAAGAACAATCCGTTGATAGATTTGCTTTCAAGAGTAGGATTTAATTGTGTGGCATCAATGCAATCGTATTCAATTGCATATGCAAAACGCATTATTTTAACGTTTTCAAAACCTGGTATACATCTATACATCTCGCGTTGCACATCAACTGGCATAGAACTACTAATTCCTTGTACATACACTTCATCAGTTGACGCGCTTTCTGGTTCTAAAAATAATTGATGACGTTCTTTATCCGCAAATCTCATTACTTTATCTTCAATGGAAGGACAGTAACGAGGTCCAATGCCCTTAACCTTGCCCGAGTATAGTGGGGCACGCGAAATATTGTTGCGGATTACTTCGTGCATTTTTTCGCTAGTATAACCTAAATAACATATTTGCTTGTTCTTGGTATCACTTTTATTCAAGATTGAAAAGTTATGACCTAATTCATCTCCATTTTGAACTTCAAATTGACTATAATCAATACTTTTGCCGTCTACACGCGCAGGCGTTCCCGTTTTAAAGCGCAAAATCTTAAATCCTAGGCGCATTAAACTTTCGGTTAAACTATTTGCCGGTTCAAAACCATTTGGCCCTGTAAACTTACAATAATCGCCAATTATGACTTTGGCGTTTAAATATACGCCTGTACAAACGACTACCGCTTTAGCACTAAAACTTTCGCCGGCAAGAGTAGTAATTCCAACAACTTTATTGTCTTCAACTAAAATTTCACTAACTTCGGCTTGTAATATATCTAAATTAGATTGGTGTTCAAGTGTTCTTTTCATTTCGGTATGATATACTACTTTATCCACTTGTGCACGTAAACTTTGAACCGCAGGTCCTTTACCGCTATTAAGCATACGTAATTGCAATAAAGATTTGTCCGCATTTATAGCCATTTGACCACCAAGTGCATCAATTTCGCCCGTTAATTGACCTTTTGCAGTACCACCAATCGAAGGATTACACGCTAAAAACCCAATACTATCAAGGTTAAGTGTAACAAGTAGTGTTTTACAATTTAAGCGTGCTAGCGCTAAACACGCTTCACACCCAGCGTGTCCACTGCCTATAACAATTGCATCATAATTATCAACAAATTTCATATTATTTTCCTAAACAGAACTTTTCAAAAATTCTATCAATTATCCTTTCGTTTGAATTAATTCCACTAACTTCGCCAAGATGTTGCCAACAAGCGTGGATATCCGCTACAACAAAGTCAAGACTTGTGGTTGTAAATGTATTAATTGCATTATCTAGCGCCATTTCGGCATTAGTAACACATTCAATATGACGCGCATTGGATAAATAAAATTGTGAAGTATTGTATCCTTGCACCATTGTTTTGTTAAAAATCATTTGTTTTAAGTTTTCTACATTTGTGCCGTGTTTTGCACTAATATATATAATATTATCTTCATTTTGTTTCTCGTTTGTGGATAAGTCTATTTTATTATAAACCGTAATTGTAGGTTTTCCTTCAACTTTAATATCTTCAGGGTTTGAAATATCAATTAATTTTAACACCAAATCAGCGTCTTGAATGCTTTGCTTAGCGCGGTCAATACCTATGCGCTCCACAATATCCGCACTATCTCTAATTCCCGCGGTATCAAACAATCTAAACACTATCCCGTTGTACACATATTCGGCTTCCACAATATCACGTGTAGTGCCAGCAATGTCGGTTACAATCGATTTATCACTATTAGTTAAAGCATTAAGTAGACTTGATTTGCCAGCATTTGGTGCACCAACAATGGCTACTTTTACACCATTTTTAATCATCATTCCACTAATTTTTGTGGATAATAGGTCGCTTATTTGTGATTTGATTGCTTTTAATCTATCCAAAACTTCTACATTTTCATTGTCGGTGTATTCATATTCTGGATAATCCAATTTTGCTTCAATTTCAGCCAATATATCAGTAAGTTCAGTTTGAAGTCCGTTTATAATTTCAAACAACTTACCTTGCATTAACACGCTTCCAGCACGCGCTTGCGCTTCGCTTTCCGCATTTATTATATCAATAATTCCTTCTGCTTGGTCAACACTAAGTTTGCCGTTTAAAAATGCACGCTTTGAATATTCACCTGCTTCTGCCATGCGTGCGCCTAACTTTTGACACTCCAGTATCACTTGTTGGGCAATAAAATATCCACCATGACATTGAACTTCAGCAATATCTTCCCCAGTATATGAATTAGGACCTTTAAAATACACAACTAAGGCATTATCTTGAATACCATTTGCATATATATCTTTTAAATACATAAAACGTGGCAAAAAATCATTATCACATTTAGTAATACTCTTTAGTATTTGATGTGATAACTTTCCACTAATTCTAACTATCGCCACGCCCGCTTTACCTGGTGGGGTAGCAAGTGCTACAATTGTATCTTCCAACATATAAACCTCGTAAAGTTATTATATCATAATTTAATTCTATTTACTAGTAGTATAAATAAAATATATCAACAAAATTTGATAAATTAATACTCTTTTTGTGGATAATTTATTTTTTACAACAAAAAAGTTAAGGGATTAACCTTAACTTTATACATATTATCTTTTAAATTTAATTACAACGTGACGATTGTCGCCTTCACCCATACTTTCAGTTTCAACTAAAGTACGACCTTGTAATGCGGAGTGGATAATACGACGTTCATAAGCATTCATTGGGTCTAAGTGGACGTTACGCTCAATCTCTTCAGCCTTATCTGCCATACGATTAGCAAGGTCAATTAATGTTTGTTCACGACCCTTTTTATATCCTTCAACGTCTAAATACAAACGATATCTTCCTTCTCCAGCGCGTTTTAAACCACCAAGAAGAATTTGAATAGCGTTAAGAGTATCACCACGGTAACCTATAAGTTTGCCAACATTTGCTCCTGTAACGTTAAATGAAATGTCGTTATTTTCAATTGAATATTCAACACTAACTTCCATTTTCATCTTACTTGCAAGATTTACTAAGAAGTTTTTAACTCTTTCAATCAATTCGTCTGGAGATTTAATCTCTTTACCTTCCTTAATTTGCTCAGTTTTAGGTTGTTCAGTTTTGATTTCTTCTACAATTTCTGTAATAACTGACTTAACTTCTTCAATTTGCTCAGTTTTTTCAATTTCAGTAGGTTGCTCTACCACTTCTTTAACTTCTTCAACTGTTGTTTCAACTATTACAGGGATGTCCTCATAAATCAAGCAAACTTTAGCCTTTTTAAATAAACCACCAGTCTCTAAAATCTTAATATCAACATCTTCGCGGTTAAGACCTAAAGTTCTTAATCCATCGTTGATTGCAACATCTACATTTTTTCCAACACTTATATATTCTTTCATAATTATTATCCTTTATTGTAATTTCTACTATATTCTACAACTTCCGTATTTCCCTTTTTGTATACAACTTTATCGTCAGGTTTATTATTTTTAGGCATAAACAAGTCTGTTATTGTTGAGATTAGTGCTGACATAATCGAGTTGGTAATAATATACAAAGTAAACAAAGCACTTGAAGTACTTGCAAATATAATCATAAATATAGGCATTATTATAAGCATAATTTTACTGCTTGGATTTTTAACGCCAGTTTTCTTTTCCTGTAACTTAACTTGTAGGAATTGAACTAAGAATGTTATAACACCCGCTAATATAATTAATAAATAATAGCCATTGTTTTTATTATCTTCTTCAATAATTGACTTAATTATATTATAATCTTCCTTAAGTTGCGCTTTTTCCGAGTCATCAATAATACCATTATTGATTGCATACTTTTCAAAAGACGAGTAATTAACAACTGGGGAAGTGGTTGTGTCACCCTTCCACACATTTTTTACCCACATAAAACTATATTTTTTAGATTGTTTTTTAAATTTAGCATTTACTTCATTAGCAATATAAGCATCTACTTTTGATTGGTCCACTTCCAAACTTTCATTTAAAAATTCTTGCGAATTATTTTGTGTATACTCTTCCGCTGTTATATATGTTTGATAAATTTCATTAAAAGCAATGTTTTCTTGCTTTTTTGATAAAGAATTAATACCCATAAACAGTGATGTAAACACAACTAGTGTAACAATCATTGAAATTAGCAAAGTTAAACAAGTTCCAGTCATATTAAAGTTATATTTTTTTGCCAATTCCATTTGTTTTTGATTTAATTTGTTTCTATCTCCAGGATATTGTTGTTGAACTTTTTGTAATTCAGGTTGCATTATTGCTTGCATTTTTGCATTTTTGGCATTTACGCGCTTTTGCATAATGTCAAGCGGTGTTAATATTAACTTAATTGCAATAGTTAGTAATATTATTGCCCAACCATAATTTCCAACCCACTTTACAAATAGGTCAATACATTTACCCCAAAACGCTTTTGTTATAAGCATTTGTGAAAAGTTTAACATACCCATTTGTACGCTCCTAATATATTTAATGGTTCTAAATCTAATCCGCCCTTATGTAATCTTGTGCATCTTATAAGTCGTTTACAACCTATAATTACGCCAGTTATTGGGTCAAACTTAATTACGCAACGCATCATATAAATTGAACATGTTGGCATTTTTGAACAATTAGACCCAATCAAAGGGGATATAATTAATTTATAAAAAATCAAGAATACAATTTCCACGCAAAGTAGTGGTAACATCAAGATTTTAAATACTTTATACATCTTTTGTATCCTTGACCAAATTACATTTTATTAAGAATTTATTAAACTCGTCGTTTAAAACTCTAAAATCCACCGCAGTTGCTTCAATTTTTAATGTAATTACATAATTTTTTAATTTCAAAATAGGTAATTTAACCCTAACAATCTCACTGATAACACGTTTTAATCTACTGCGTACAACTGAGTTACCAACTTTGCTACTAATTGCAATACCTACTTTTGCATTAGGTAATCTAGTATCAACATAGTGGACAGAAAAATACTTACAACTATAAAAATTTCCTTTTCTATAGATGTACTTAAATTCTTTTGTCTTTTTAACTCTATTAATCCTATTTAACATAATCACCTATGCTGATAATTTATTTCTTCCTCTATTTCTGCGTCTTTTTAATACTTTTCTTCCAGACAATGTCTTCATTCTAGCGCGGAAACCGTGAACTTTGCTTCTTTGTCTTTTCTTTGGTTGATAAGTTTGCTTCATAAATATTCTCCTTTTAATAAAATCAAGTAATAGCATTATAACTTTAAACTTTGAATTTGTCAATGATAATTTCAAATTTAAACAAAAAGTTATCCACAACTTTTGTGAATAATGTGGATAACTTGTATTTTTTAATATAATTTTATAAAATCTTACACCATTCTTACTGGTAAAATTAAGAACAAATAGTCTTCATTTTCGCTTGGAGTAACAATACAGTGTGAAATTGCATTACTAAAGTTTATTTTAATATACTCATCTTCAGTGGCACGTAAACAGTCTGTAAAATATTTTGAATTAAACGCAATTGTAATATCAGCACCCTTCATTGATACTGTAATATTTTCTTTAACATTGCCAATTTCACTATCTGAAGTTAAAACTAACGAATTTTCAGTAATATCAAACTTAACACGACTATTTTTGTCGCCTTTTGATAGCAAACTTGCTCTATCTATAGCATCTTCCAATTGAGATTTTTTAATATTAACAGTAGTGTTAAAGTTAGAATTTAAAATTTGACGATAATTAATAAATTGACCTTCAAGTAAACGAGTAGTAATAATTGTATCATTCATATCAACCATCAAATTATTTGAATGAACATAAATTTTAACAGTTTCATCACTATCCAACATTCTACTAATTTCAGACAAACTTCTTGCTGGCACTATAAAACTAAAATTAGATGTAGTGCTAATAATCTTTTTATTAGCCATTGCCATTCTAAAACCATCAAGTGCTACAGCGCGCATACCATTTTCATTAATTTCAAACAACACGCCTTTTAATATTGGTCTACTATCATCAACTGCAACTGCAAAAATAACATTATTAATCAAACTCTTCAAATCAGCGCGATTAACTTCAAAGTATTCAACTTTATCCACGTTTTTAAGTTCCGGGAATTCAAGTACGTCCATACATTGAATAAAACCTTCGCTATCAGAATAACTAATACGTAATTGATTACGTTCATTTAATTCCAAACTAATTTGCTCAGTAGTCAATTTTCTTAAATACTCACCAAATAATTTACCAGGAACAACAGTTTGACCTTCATCAATAACTTCCGCTTTGATAGTTTTAGTAATAGATAACTCCAAGTCAGTACCCGATAAAACCACGCTATCGCCATACGCACTTATTTTAATACCTTCCAAAATTGGAGATATAGTTTTGCTTGAAACCGCTTTTAATACTTTGTTCACAGCTTCCGATAAATCTAATCCGTCACATCTAAATAACATAATCTTCTCCTCAAGTTTCTTAATATTAACACACAACATCAAATCTGTCAATAATAATGGACAAATTTTTTATTTTATAATTTAAGATTTACTTTAAAGTTAAAATTTATGCTACAAAATTTGTCTTATTTTGTAATACAACATTAACTTAATAAATAAACTATATTATATTCAATAATGTGCTTAAAACAAGTTATCCACAAGGTGTTTATAACTTGTTAGTTATCCACAAATATTGCCCTAAAAGTTATCAACACTCAAAATTTTAGACACTTAATAAATATGTTTCGTTGTTTATTAACATCATGTTAAAAAATTGATATAACAATTTATTAAGACATCTTAAAAAATAACTATGGTTGAATTTTAATATTGATAAACTAATATACTATATTTAATTAACAATGAAATAAATTATGTTTAGTAATGTCTTACTAATAAATTAGGGATATATATTTATTAATACACGCACGTTATTTTTATTTATTAATTATATTTTTAAATTTATTAGTATTATTATGTCTTGTTGATATGTGAATAACTTTGACATATACAAAATCTAGTGCTATGTTTGCTTATGACGTACCAAATATTGAAAATTTGTTAAAAAAAATTGTGGACAAGTTGTGCAAAAATACACACAAATTGTCCACAATTATGTGGAAAAGTGCCAAATTTCGCGCTTAATACTTCAAAATTTGAGATTTCAAGTCACTAATAATGGTTTTAGTTTTTTGATTTGTCTTAATTTGCTTGGTAATTTTATCCCTAGCATGTACAACAGTGCTATGATCTCTATCAAACATTGTACCAATTGCCTTAAGAGGCATGTCAATCATATCACTAATTAAATACATACATAGTTGACGAGGTTCGGCAATTTCATTATTTCTACGTCTACCCAACATATCTTCTTTAGATATTTTAAAGAATTGACAAACAGTTTGAATAATTTTTTCAGCATCAAGCGATTCTTTTTCAGGTTCATCTATATCCTTCAATGCTTCACGAGCATCAATCATGGTTGCGCATGTTTTACTATTTAATTGTGAATAAAACACAACTTTAGAAAGCAGTCCTTCCATTTCACGAATATTAAGGTCAAGTTTTTGAGCAATAAAGTCGATAACCTCATCGTCAACTAGATAACCTTCTTGACTTGCCTTAGTGCTTAAAATTGCCACACGAGTTTCATAATCAGGAGTTTGAAGGTCTTGAATAAGTCCACTACTAAAACGAGAACGCAATCTATCTTCCAACACAGGAATTTCATGAGGTGAGCGGTCAGACGCGATTATGATTTGCTTATTGTTTTGATATAATTCATTAAATGTATGGAAAAATTCTTCTTGTATACTCATTTTTTTAGAAATAAATTGGATATCATCAATCATTAATACATCAACATTGCGATACTTTTCTCTAAACAACACATCAGGATTACCAGCACGCAACGCCATAGAGTAATCATTTGTAAATTTTTCACAAGTTGCATACAACACATTTAATTCGGGACGATGTTTAGTTAAATAATTTCCAACAGCATGAAGAAGGTGAGTTTTACCCAAACCAACTCCACCATATATAAATAATGGATTAAATCTTGAACTTGGATTTTCGGCAATGCTTCTCATTGCAGCATGTACAAATTGATTACTCTTGCCAACTACAAAATTTTCAAAAGTATATTTTTGAATAAATTTAGATTGTTCTTTGTTATCCACAGTTTGTTCAACAATGTGGACAGGTTGAATGTTGTGTAATTCATTTTCCTCAACTATTCTAACTTCAGTATACAAATTAAACACGCTATGAACCGCGGTTTGTAGTTTTGACAAAATATTTGAACTAGTTGCTTGGTGTTTAACCGAACTATTAGGAGCAACCAACACTAATTCATCATTATGAAAACTTACGGGTTTCAGTTTGCTAATCCATAAATCAAAAGTTATAGCAGTAACTTGATTTTGCAAATTACTTAAAACGTTATTCCATTGTTCTTGCAACATAATTCACCTCACATAGTTAAATAAATAAACTATTTATATTATATAACGAAAAAATTTAAAAGTCAATGATAAAATTTAAAGTGTTTAAAATTTTTTATATAAAACAATTTTTGCTTCAAAACAAAAAAGTAAGTCATGTTTATTAAAAATTTTGACTTACTGTTTGACCTTGTTGTATATAAATTTTATTGCCACTTAAATTTAAATTAATATCAGCACAAGATATAATGGTTTGATAATTTTTAACAATATCAAGCAAGCGTTCTTGTCTAGTATTATCAAGTTCACTTAATACATCATCAAGAAGCAATATAGGATATTCCTTAACTTCATCTTTAATAATTTCCATTAACGCAAGTTTTAATGTAAGAGCAACAGTTCGTTGTTGACCTTGAGATGCAAAGTATCTACAATCTTGATTATTTATTTTAAAAATAATATCATCACGATGAGGACCAACTAATGTATGTTGCATTTCCAATTCTTTTTTTAAATTTAAATTAAATTGATTATTTAAATCATCAAAAATAGAAATATTTTCTTTTTCTTCAAAAGAATAAGAAATATCCAACTTTTCACCTAAAATAATTGAGTTATATACCAGTTTTGAATATTTTTTTAAATTTTGAATAAATAAAATTCTTTTTTTTATTATTTTTTCAGCGGTTGAAATTAATTGTGGTGTCCATATATTTAATTGTTCAATTTTATTATTATCACTTATGTTTGATTTTAATACGCAATTACGTTGTTTTAATATTTTATCATATCTGATTAAATCAAACATATATTGTTTATCAAACTGACTAATTGATATATCCAAAAAATGTCTTCTATCCTCTGGAGTTTCTTTAACAAGTTTTAATTCATCTGGTGAAAAATATACAACATTTAATTCACCGATTAATTGTGTAAGTTTAACAATAGGAATATTATTTATTTTAATTATTTTTTTATTTTGATTACTTAATATTATTTCAATGTTTTTATTTCCACCAATAGTATTAAAATCTAATAATACTTTTGCAAATTCGGAATTAAAATTAATCATTTGTTTTTCTTTTGAAGTTTTTGGACTTTTGCTAATAGCACACAAATAGATACTTTCTAATAAATTTGTTTTGCCTTGCGCATTTTTACCCAATATAAAATTAACACCATCACTAAAATGAATAATGGAGTTTTCATAATTTCTAAAGTTGGTTAATTTAACATTATTAATTTTCATATTATTAAATCTTTAAGTATAAATAAAATTAATATTAAGCATATTAAATATATATTTATCCTAATTATATCAAAAATAAAAAAATAGTCAATAAATTTAAATAAAAAACAAATTATTATTTTATTTAAGTAAATATATGTATGATGGGTGTTTTAAAGGTTTTATAATTAAGATGTATTTAAATAAATTTAAATTATATTATTAACAATTATTTTAAGTTATTAAATTTATTTATAATGCATATATCAAATAAGTTTAAACATAACAAATCTAATATTGGTATTAATATGTGATAAATATAAGTAGTAAGAAAAACTAGAAAGAATATATTATTAATATGTATATATTATATATATAGTATATATATTATATAACGCGCGCACGCGTACGTATATATAATAGGAAGGTTAAAATTAACATAAAAATAAGGAGAATGTACTCTCCTTATTTTTTGTATTTGATAGATAATTATGTATTATATGCAATTTTTGTCCACAACAGTAGCAGTTATTGCTAAAGCGCCAGTGCCGATATGACAAGCGATGGCAAGAGGTAGTGGGTCCTTAAATAATATAGGATAATTAGCAAATTCATTTTTTACTTCTTTTTCAAATTCATTAATATCGTCCATAGTGGTACTGGTATGAGCAAGTGAAAGAACTAATTTTTGATTAGATTTAATATCATTAAAGCGTGTTTCAATATCCTTTTTTATAGCATTAATCATTTTAGATTTTGCTTGTTTAATTGTAAGAACTTTTGCATACGCGTCAAGTTTGTCGCCTTGAATTTGTAATACTGGTTTAATGCTAAGCAATGAACCTATTGCAGCAGCGGCGGCAGTGATACGACCACCCTTTTTAAGAAATTTAAGTGTAGGAACCATTATGTATATACTAGAATTTAGTGATGAATTTTCCAAATTTTGTTTAATTTCTAATGCTGATTTACCTTGTTTTGCAAGTTCAATTGCTTCTAACACTGCTAATTTTAAAGTTACTGATACACGTTTATTGTTAACAACTTGAACTTTGCCATTATATTCTAAACTTAAAAACTCGGCAGTTTGACAAGATGAACTTAATCCGCTAGACAATGGGATATAAACAATTTCATCATATTCCTTAAGCATTTTATTCCAAAAGTGTTTAACTGTTTCTTGATTTGGTTGAGAGGTGTTTACACGAGCCGAACTATTTAATTTTTCATAAAATAATTCATGTGTTAAATTTTTATCCTCACTATATTCTTCACCATCAATTATAAATGGAATATAAGTCATTTGAATACCTAACCTTTGTACTTCATCGATAGTAAATCCGCTACTGTTGTCAGTTACGATACCAACTTTTGCCATATTTTTCTCCTTTGATTAATTTAATATATAAATAAGCATACATAAAAAATAGACAAGTGTCAAGTATTTTGAATGATTATATTGCATAATGTTTGTAATATTAGATTAAAGGGTTGTTAATGTAATCGAAAATAATTAAAGTTTGTAAACTTAAGGTTAAATTTTTTAAAATTTGCAATTTAAATGGTTAAAAATGTTTGGAAATTTTTAATTTGTTTGGTATGATATAAGTATTAAAAGGAGGGGATTATATGAATCTACCTAATAAATTAACTATTTTGCGTGTAATTATGATACCTTTGGTTATGGTGTTTTACATGGTTGACGCTATTCCTTATGGAAAACTTATTGCAATTGGATTGTTTGTGATTGCGGCACTTACCGACTTTTTAGATGGATATATTGCTAGAAAGTACAATCTTGTTACAGATTTTGGTAAGTTTCTTGACCCAATTGCCGACAAATTGCTTGTAGCAAGTGTGTTATTTATGATTGCAATTGACGGAACAATACCTAATCCTTGGGGCGTTATAGTTGTTTCTTTAATAATGGGAAGAGAACTTATTATTGATGCTTTTAGACTAATAGCGTGTACAAAAGGCATAGTTCTTGCAGCCGATATTATAGGTAAAGCAAAAACTATGGTTCAATGCTGGACAATGCCATTATGTATACTACTTGCGTTCTTCGAGCAATGTACTTCAGTTGGCGGAGCAGGATTATTGACTTTCCAAGTGGTTTGTTATGTGTTAATTGGATTATCTACAGTATTAACTGTAATTTCCGGGGTAAACTATATTGTAAAGAATAAACAAGTAATTGCTAGTAAATAATACATATTTGTTTATACTTAAATTTAATAAAAGGAAGTAAAAAATGGATAGAGAAGAAAAACAAAAAGTGCTAAGTCAAGTAATATTGCAAATTGAAAAGCAATTTGGTAAAGGTTCTATTATTAAGATGGACGACGAAGCACGAAAAGACATTGAAATAATTCCTACTGGTTGTTTAACACTTGACTACGCTTTAGGTGTTGGTGGACTTCCAAGAGGAAGAATTGTTGAAATTTACGGACCTGAGTCTTCGGGTAAAACTACTGTTGCTTTGCATGTTGTTGCCGAAGCGCAAAAAATGGGTGGAGTAGCGGCATTTATTGACGCTGAGCATGCACTTGATCCAAGTTATGCTAGTAAATTAGGGGTGGATATCAACAATTTGTATGTATCTCAACCCGATACTGGAGAACAAGCGCTTGAAATTACCGAGCAACTAGTTCGTAGTGGTGGTGTTGATATTGTGGTTGTGGACTCTGTTGCTGCACTTACTCCAAAAGCGGAAATTGATGGTGAAATGGGTGATAGTTTTATTGGACTTCAAGCACGTCTTATGAGTCAAGCATTAAGAAAACTTACTGCTGGTATTTCAAAAAGTAATACTTTGGTTATATTTATTAACCAATTACGTGAAAAAGTTGGGGTTATGTTTGGTTCGCCTGAAACTACTCCTGGTGGTAAAGCATTAAAGTTCTATTCAAGCGTTCGTCTTGATGTTAGAAAAACCGAAACACTTAAGAGTGGGCAAGATATGGTGGGTAGTAGAACACGTGTTAAAGTGGTTAAAAATAAGGTTGCTCCACCATTTAAACAAGCGGAATTTGACATTATGTATGGTGAAGGAATTTCACTATTTGGTTGCTTGCTTGATATGGCAATTGAGTTTAATATTATTGAAAAAAGCGGTTCTTGGTTTAGTTACAATGGCAATAAAATAGGTCAAGGACGTGACAATGTTATAAATTATTTAAAAAACACACCAGAACTTGCTGATGAAGTTGAAAAATTGATAAGAGAGAAAATGGTATAATGAAAATTAGAAAATTGAGTCATGATAACTCTATTGAACTTTTAAAAACTAAAGGTTATCAAAAAATAGAGGGGAAAAAGTTAAAAGGTGAAAAGCACAAAATTGCATTGTGTTCTTTGTTTTTGACTGAATACAAGGAAACTTTAACTAAAGATGACATCAATCAAATACAAGTTCATTATGCTGAAATGTTGGAAGTAGTTCGAACTTTGATGATTTCATCAAAAACTAATATCAAAGAATTAGATTTTGAACAAAATCAAGCAATTCAATGGTATAAAAATGCTGTGCCAGAAAAACAAAAGTTGGCAAATGCAAGACTAGACATGTTGCAAAAATTTTATGAATTATTAAAGATGAAAACGGAGGCGGTAAAAGACCAATTGAAAGACGTGTTAAGTTCATTTAAGCAATTGGTTGAAGCGCATAAAATTTCATTTGCAAGGGTGGAACAAGTTCGAAGAGAAACATTTAAAAAATTAGGGGGATTTAGTAAAGGGATATATATAGAAAGTGCGTCAAAAATAAAGACCAACACAACGTCATATTCAATGTAAAACAAAGGACAATATTATGTTAGTAAATTTAAAAATTAAAAATGTAGCATTAATTGATAGTTTGGATATAAAATTTGATGATAAATTAAATGTTATTAGTGGTGAAACTGGCTCAGGCAAAAGTATTATGCTTAACGCTATGGGCTTTGTGTTTGGCGACCGTCTTGATAAAACTTTACTTCGTGAAGGTACCGACGCTATGCGTGTCGATGCCTTTTTTGACAATTTAGATTTGAGCGTGGGAATTTTTATTAAAGAATTAACTGGGATCAATGTTGAAGACGAACTAGTTATCAGTCGTGAATATTGTGAAAGCGGTAAAACTTCATGTAAAATCAATGGTGAAAGTGTAAATACATCTATTTTAAAAAAGGTTAGCAGTCGCCTTATAGATATTCATGGTCAACACGAGCATCAATCACTTATGGACAACGAATATCAATTGGAAATATTGGATTTGTATTCTAAAGGTGAAATTGAACCATATTTGGATAATTTAAACGCTTTGATAGATGAATTGCAATGTGTTAATGGAGATTTGTATAGTTTAGGTGGAAATTTAGAACAAAAGCAAAATTTAATTGACTTATATACTTATCAAATTAATGAAATTGATAATGCGTGCATAAAAGAGGGTGAATACGAAGAAATTTTGCAAGAAATTAAAGAAATGAAATCGTATGAAAAAATCACTGAAAGATTGCAAGAAAGTTATAAATGTTTAGCGGAAAGTGCGTATTCTACACCAGCAAATGAACTGGTTCAAGAGGCAAGTAAGCAAATATCTTCATTGCAAGAATTTAGTGAAAAATATATTGATTTAAGCAATAGGTTGGAAAGCGTTGCTGTTGAACTTGATGATATTTCCAAAACAATAAATGAATATATGTCAAATGGAAATTTTGATGCTGATAAATTGCAACAATTAGATGAGCGTGCGGACTTTATTAAGGATTTGTTTAGAAAATATGGCGGAGATTACGATAATCTAATTAAATATTATAATGATATTAGTGTTAAACTTAGCAATTTGATTAATAGCGAAAGTAGGCATAAAGAATTATTGCAAAAACAAGAAGAATTGTTAAATAAAATTTATGGTATTCAAGATGAAATTACTAAGATTAGAACTAAAAATTCAATAGAATTTGCAAACAAAATTCAAAATGAAATATCGTTATTAGGCATGCCAAATGCTGAAGTAAAAATCAATTTAACTAAAAGAAGTGAACAATATACTCGAAAGGGTTGCGACTTTGTTGAATTTATGTTTTCGGCAAATATTGGGTTTGAATGTAAACCGCTTGCAAAAGTTGCTTCGGGCGGTGAACTTAGCAGGTTTATGTTAGCATATAAAATAGTTGTTGCCGATCTTGATGAAATCGGTACGCTTATATTTGACGAAATTGATACTGGATTAAGTGGTAAAATGGCGAATGTTGTTGCTGAATGTTTGGCAAAACTTTCAAGATATAAACAAGTAATTACAATTTCACATTTACCACAACTTGCAAGTATGGCGGATACTAATTTTAGGGTTGAAAAATATAGCGATAATTCAACTCATACGCGTCTTACCGAAATTAAAGATAGAGAATTATATTTTGAAATTGCACGGCTTATGGGTGTTGGTGAAAATGCTCAAGCATTGCAAGTGGCGCAAGAGTCAAAATTAAAATGTAATGAATTTAAGAATAGTTTAAAATAATAAATAAATTAAAAATAATAAAAATATATTAAATTAATTTAAAAATAAGTTTAATGCAAATTATGCTACAAACAAGTTAAAATACAGTATTAAATTATCATACATAATTATTTATAAAATTATATTAAATAATTATTTCTAAATAAAAATATTAATTTATTATTAAATTTTAATTTAATTAATTTTGTAAAATAAAAAATAAAAAGCATTAATATTGCTTTTTATTTTTTTTGATATAAAAATGTTATACTCTTTTGTCAGATGTGTAAAATACTGCCAAGGCACCAGGTCCAGTGTGACAACCAATAATTACACTCATATCAACAATTATAGGTTTAATATTTAGACCTTGTTCAATTTGATTTGATAGCAACATTGCTTCGTCCATACAATTAGCATGCGCAATAAATATAATATCTGAAAGATTGTTTTTGGTGTCTATAACTTTTTGTCCCAATACTTGAATAGATTTTTTTCTACTAATTACTTTTTGAATATTAGTAAGTCGTCCTTCATCATCAGCATGCAGTACAGGTTTGATTTGTAGCAATGTTCCAATGCCTGCAGTTAGTTTACTGATACGACCAGTACGTGCCAAATATTTTAAACTGTCAACAATAAATATGTGTGAAATGTGAGTGCTTATTTCTTTGGCATAATTTGCAACTTCGTCTAAAGATTTTGTTCCGTCGTTATATTGACTAACCAGTATTGCTGCAAACCCTTGACCGATACAAGCGGTTAAACTGTCCACAATACGAATACGATCACCATAAACTTCCTTTAATTGTTCGCTGGCGCTAATAAAGTTGTTAAAAGTTCCGCTTAGATTACGGCTAAAACCAATATGTACAATATCGTAACCTTGTTTCAAATATGTTTCCAAAAACTCTTTAGCGTCATATTCATTTACAAGACTAGTGCTAACTTTTTTATCCGCCTTCATTGCCGTATAAAAGTCTTCGCTAGAAATAGGATTTGTCTTAGTATTATATTCTACGCCATCAACATTCAAATTCATTCCAACAATTTCAATGTTGTATTTAGAGCATAATTCGGGGGTTAAATCGCAAGTGCCTTCTGCGGTTATTAATATTTTGTTCATAAATTTCTCCTTTCCAATTTATATATTATAGCATAATGATTAAAAAATGACAAATCATGTGCAAATAAAAAGTATAATACAATGTAAAATTTTTGTCGAAATTTGCAATTGTTCAAATTTAAATACAAAATTTGTGCAAACGCTAGCAAAATTAATATTGTTTATGCTAAAATTATTACGTAAGGAGATAATTATGGCAAAAGATGCGAAAAAGGTTCAAACAAAAGCAAAAATAAACTGGGGTTGGGATTCGCCTGAAGATAGAAATGGTAAGGCAACACGCTCAACAAAATCAAGTCGTGCAACCTCTCGAAAGATTAAAAAGTTGGGGTTTAAAGCAATATTAATTATATTGTTGGTAACCCTTATAGGTGGTGCGATAGGTGTTGGGGCATGCTGGTTTGTGTGTAGAGATGATTGTTTTACTATAATAGGGCAAGATGAGTTAACCATTCCAATGACTACAATTACATATATTGAAGGTCAACCAGTAGAAAGCAATAATAAATATTACGATGAAGGAGTAAAAGTTGTATCATTTGGTCGTGATATAAGCAAAGATGTGTATATTGAAACCGACTTAAAGCAAAACGAAGACGGTAGTTATTATGCAGATGAAGTTGGAACGTATTATATTATATACAAAGTAGACGACATTAAGTACGGCAAGATATTTACCGTTGAAAGAATTAGGTTGATTACCTTTGTGGAAGGTACTCCTGATAACAAGGTTGAATAAAGGGGGAATATTAATATGAAAAATAAAGCATTGGTTATATTTTTATCAATAATAATGTTTTGCGTGGGTGCAGTTGCTGGTGTTGCTGGTTTAACATATATTAACTTGCCTCATCATGAAGAATTGGTGAAAACCAATAGTGTGTTTTACTCAATGTCAGATAAGGACGATACTGTGTCAATTGCAACTGGGGTGCAACAACCTGAAGCGGGTGCGGTATCAGTGCATTTTTTGGAATTGGGGAATAAGTATACAGGTGATTGCACATACATAAAAGTAGGAGAAAATATAGATATATTGATTGACTGTGGGTCTAAATCCACTAGTGTTGCGACGGTAAGTAAATACTTAAATCAATATGTAACTGACGGAACACTAGAATACGTGATTGTTACACACGCTCATCAAGACCACTACGCTGGATTTGCAACAACCACAAAAGTAGATAGTATATTTGATTTGTATGAATGCGAAACAATTATTACATTTTCTACAACCAATCAAAAAATGCCTACTGAATACTTAAAACAAACAAAATCTAGTACTGAACACGTTTCAAAATTAGGGATAACGTCGTATAGTTCTACAACTACTTCAACTTCAACCCTATACGCTAATTTTAATAGAGAATTAACAGCCGAACTATCAACTACATTAACCAAAGGTAACAAGGCGGGTCAAAAACCAACACATTTATTAGCAAGCGATATTGTAAGTGATTATACTAATGGTGAAATAATATTAGATGAAACCAATGATATTAGTTTGCAAATTTTGGATAATTACTATTATTACACAGAAGGTCATGAAAATAACTATTCAGTTTGCACAATGATTAATCAAGGTGATAAACATTTTATATTTACAGGCGACTTGGAAAGTGACGGTGAAAAGGAATTAATAAAAACTAGTAGAAACGCTATATTTGGAACTGCAGATTTTACTTCAAGAGATTATGGAGTGGAACTATATAAGGCTGGGCACCACGGAAGTAAAACGTCTTCAAGTATGGATTTGCTAAATGTGATTAAACCAAGAATTGTATGTGTGTGTTGTTGTGCCGGAAGTAGCGAATATACCGATACTGCAAAAAATCAATTTCCAACCAAACAGTTTATTAATAATGTGTCGCAATTTACTGATAAAGTTTATGTGACTACACTTTGCGTAGATTATGACAAGGATTTATTTACTGCATTTAATGGAAATATTGTGGTGATGGCAAAAAAAGAAGACGTTGAAGTTAGCGTATATTGTAGTAATAACACACTAGTGTTAAGGGAAACTGAATGGTTTAAAAATAACCGTTTGGAAATGTGCAAGCAAGTCGAAGAGGGTGTCCAAATTTTAAATCCTACATGGTATAATTAGCAAATTTATCGAAATTTTCGGTCAAATTGAGTAATAATTAAAATAAAAGTTAAAATGTTAACAAATTGTTTGACTTATTTAAGTGTTTGAGTTATTATATGAATAACGAATATGTTTTAAACATATATTTTTTTAGGAGGAAAATATGGCAAAGAAAAAAAATGCTGAAAGCAAAAACAAAAATCTGCCATTTGCCGTTTTACGAAAAGGTGCACTTTTTGCATTGTTAGGAACAACGGTTTTGGGTGGAGGATTACTTGCTGGTTGTGACGAGGTTCCAGGTTCTGTATCTGTTCCTGCCGGAACTAGCATTTATTGGGGAGAAGAGGACCCAAGTCCTACTGAAAACCCTGGGAAAGTAGGTGATTACTACATTGAAACTGATGATGGTGATGTATGGCAATTAACTGCTGAAGGTTGGGAACCTATTGATAATTTTAATATTAAAGGACCTCAAGGCGCTCCAGGTAAAACTTCAACCATTAGTATTAGTAATGATGGTTACTGGGTTATTAATGGCATAAAGTCTGAAGTTAAGGCAGAAGGTCGCGATGGTCAAAATGCCCAAGCGCCTGTAATTGAAATTAATAATGATGGTTATTGGACTGTTGACGGCGTGTCTACTGGTGTGCTTGCTAAAGGTGACAATGGTGAAACTGGAAAAAGTGCTTTTGACCTAGCGGTTGAACATGAAGACTTTGAAGGTACAGTTGCTGAATGGTTGGAATCTTTGAAAGGTAAAGAGGGTAAAGAAGGTAAACAAGGTTATTATGTAACTTCAATAAGGGAAGTTGTTGATGATGTTTGGGGAATTTCTTCTCACTTCGAATTTACTTTAAACGATGAAGCAAAAACTGTGGTTTCAACACAATCTGTTAGTCGTTTAATGCCTAACTATTATTACGGCGCAACAACAGGTGCTGAATTTATTGAATTAATTGAATTAGGCGCTGAAAATATTCAAATCGAAAATGATATTGAATTAACAAGTGCGTTAACAATTAATCATGATTTAGGTATTGATTTAAATAATCATAAACTTACATACAATTGTGAGAATAACGACTATAAACAAGTTGTTATTGATGATGGAATCCAAGTTGAATTTAAAGATGGT
Organism: Clostridia bacterium; assembly: GCA_017481235.1. Taxonomy (GTDB): domain Bacteria; phylum Bacillota; class Clostridia; order Christensenellales; family UBA1242; genus Onthoplasma. Next base: position 27,657 of record JAFUPL010000012.1, read on the forward strand.
GAAATGGATTTCACTGCAAAAAACTGCACTGCATCTTCATTAAAGGTTCAAGGCGGAGCATCTTTAATATTGGATAATGTTGAATATGTTTCTACTGGTACAAATGTAATGGTTATTGAAAATGCTACAAGTGTAAAAGTTGTAGATTCTCACTTAACTGGTGCTGTGTATTGTGTTGGTACAAATGCTTTAACTGAAGAAAATTTTGGAGTTAAGATTGAAATTGATGATTGTGAATTTGATACAACTGGTTACGAGTATAAGGGCGAAATGTGGTACGACACAACTCCAATTTTAATCAATATTCCTTGTACAGCAACTATTAAGGATAGTAAAATTACAGGTCACAGACAAGCGGTTATTGTTCGTGGTGGTGATGTTGTAATTGAAAATTGTAAGTTGATTAACACTGGTAAAGACCTTTATATTAAAGGTTTGGGCATGAAGTATAATATGATGGACCCTGAAAATATAGTTACTTGGGGTCAAGGTAATGAAGTTGCTATGGCAACACTTGTTGTAGGTAACGATAATACTGGTATTTATAGTAATTATGCAACCAACTTAACGCTTACTGATGTTCAAATTATTTCTCAAAAGGTAAGTTTGGGCATTCCAACTATTTGGGCAGAAGGTAACGAAGGTGAAAATCTTGGAGTTACTATAACTTATGGTGGTACTGGACTTGATGAAGACACGATGACCACAACTTATGTTGGTCAAAACGTAAAAGTTGAAGTTGAGGCCGACTCATATGAAATGTTTAGAAGTTTAGTATATACTGCTATGGGAACCAATGGTCAAATAGCGCCAAAACTAACACACGATATTCTTGCGTATGGTGCTGATATTGGTGTAAGAGAATATATAGGATTTATGCAAATTCGTGAATATGCTGAACAACTAGGTTTATTGACTGAATTTGACATTTGGACAATGTTTGATATAAATGATGTACGTGTTTCAAGTGTTGAAGACTTAATGTTAGCAGTTACTCCTGTTGAATATGGTGGTTTAGGCTTAACTTATTCACAAGTTGCATTGGCGCATGATATTTGTTTGGATGACGAGTATATTGATATGGTGCCAGAGGGTGAACAATTACCAATTGAAGCATTGTTAGAGATTGATGAAATAAATAATCAATTAAAACCAGGTGGTAGATTTGTTTTAAATATTGTTAACACACATGATGCTGTTGTTTATAGTGCAGAAGGTTTGCAAGCAGCTGTAAATACATACAACAGTCACAGAGTTACACTACTTAGCGATATAAATTTTGAGGGCGCAGGTCTTGTTGTTGGTAAAGATGCGTACGTTGAGATAGATTTAAATGAATTTACGATTTCTAACGCTGAACCAATATGGGATAAAACTAATCGTGTATGGTCACTAATTTCAGTTGATGGCGGACATTTAACAATTAAAAACGGAAACGTTAATGGTTTGGATGGCGATTGTTATGCAATTGATATTAGAAATGGCGGAACTTGTGTAATTGAAAGCGGTGAATATATTGGTAATGTTCATGCAGTTTATGTTTACGAAGGAAACTTATTTGTTCGTGGCGGATTGTTTGATATTCAACAATTATCCGAAGTAACTGGCGATAGCAGATACACATTAAATTGTTATGATGCTAACTATAAAAATGAAACAGCAACAATTTTAGTAGAAGGTGGAACATTTGCTAACTACGATCCAAATGGAAGCACAAGTGAATATCCTACTGCTGACTTTGTTCCAAGCGGATACGTGGTAATCCCTTCCGAAGAGGATATGAATGGTGATGTTTGGTATACAGTAGTTCCAGGGTTAAATCAATTACTTGCTAATACCCAATATGGAGAAACATTAGTATTAGAAAACGATATTATATTAACTGATGAAAGTGCTGACGCAAAAACTATTATAGATACTGATGCTACAATCAATTTTGCTGATAGTGTTCTTAACTTAAATATTCCAGACGCAACTAGCGCAACAGCAAATTGGAGCGGTATCAATGTTAACGGCGGAAATGTTGTATTTGAAGGAAATAACGGTGGTGTTGTAACTGCTGCTAACGGAGAATTATATGCTGTTACTATAAGAAATGGCGCCAACTTAACAATTAATGGTGGTACATACATTGGTGGAACAACTTCTATAAATGTTGTGCAAGGAACATTGACAATTAATGGCGGATTCTTTGCAAGTAGAATTGATGGCGAAGATGATGCAAATGGCAGATGGACTATCAATTGCTACGATGCTAATTATAGAGATGGTTCAGCAGTAGTTATTATTACTGGTGGTACATTTGTAAACTTTAACCCAGAAGACAACTTATGTGAAGGTCAAGGAACTAATTACGTTGCCGAAGGTTATAAAGTTATAGAACAACGTCAAGAAAATGGCGATATTTGGTATACAGTTGTTGCTGAATAATACAAAATTAATTAACGACAATTTAATAAAATATTTAGTTATAATGGTTGGTAGTAATTAAATATTAAAAAATAAAAACTCTTAAAATTTAAGGGTTTTTATTTTTATTAATTAAAATACAAGTAAATTAACAAATCGCTATAATATAGATATATTTTGATATAAAAAATAAATATTAAATAAAAAATAATTAATTGGAAATAATAATTTTTAATTATTTAATTAATTTTTATTTTTTAATTAAATAATTAAATAAAATATTTTTAGGTGATTTATGTTTAAAACTTTGATTGGTTGTTGTGTTTGTGCTACAATGTTATTAGGTGGAAATATGGAAACTAAAACAATACAAGAATATTTAACAAGTAGCAATCAAGCACAAGTTGTTGTGGATAATGTTTATTACAATGTTGATAATTTAACACAATTAAATGTTGTGCTAAATGAAATATTGCAAGATAGTCATACTATGCCCGCATTTGGTGTAAGTATTCATAATGAAACACTTAATGCGATTAGACATGGTGTTTGGTTAAAGTTGCAATATAATGAAACTAAGCAAATTGATGATATGCCTTTTGATGAACTTTTAATCGAAATTAATAAGGAGTTTACGGGATTTAATATTATAAGAGGAAATAAAGGAATTTATGAAGGACGTTGTTATTATATAGATTTGATTGGCAACACAATGCAACCCTTATATGAGTTCGTTAATCGCTTCGATAAAGTTTAATAAAAAAAAGATAGCATGTGCTATCTTATTTTTTTAGTTCTTCAACATTATCAACAATATCTTCAAGTTTTTGTAAATGGCAAAGTTTAGTTTTTAGTTTGCGAATTATTTCGGATTTAATTTCCTTAATTTTGTCAAACTCATGCTTTGCTTTGTTAACTTCAAGTTGACGCATTTTTTTACATAGTTGTTTAACATAATCTTTGTATTGCTTGCCATATTCGTGTGCTAAAAATCTTACCCATTGTTCGGTGTAATCTATTTCAACTTCATATTCAAAGGTTGCATCGATATCCATAAGGTCTAATGTTTGTTGATAAAACACAAAAGAAGTTTCAGTTATTACTACATCTTTGCAAACACGAGCATCATCTTCAAGTAGTATAAGAGATGTTAAAACGTCACGGTTGCCATCAAGGTCGTCAAAACTGGTTACTTGTTGAATGCTATTATTTAATTTTACTTTGCCATTCCAAGTGTAGTTAAGCGTTTGTAAAAAGCACTTAACATCGCTAAGGCCTATATTAATTTTGTTATCCATAAAAATTTTCTCCTAATTTTATTATAACATATATTATTCATTTGTCAAGGGGAAAATTTTAATATTTTGCAAATGTTTGCTAAAAGTTATTATATTGTTTAAAGGTCATCAGCATCTTGAACGGGTTTTAAATCGGCAATTAATGAAGTGCCAGTGTATGAACCATTAACATCAAATTGATTAGGTTTGCCAAATTGTTTTTGTTTAATTTTGCTAGATTTTTTCATAATATTAGTATGTGTAATAAAATAAAAATTATCCACAAACTATTATAATTATGTGGATTATTTAAATTTAATTTATATATTACTACTTGATTTTTGTGTTGATTTGTAATATAATAATGGATATGGAAAAAAATTATACAATTTTAGCAATTGAAAGTAGTTGTGATGAAACTAGTTGTGCGGTTGTGGTTGATGGTCGCACTGTTCTTTCCAATGTTGTGTCTAGTCAAATTGATATACATACATTGTTTGGTGGAGTTGTGCCAGAGGTGGCATCACGTAATCACATAACTGCGATTGACAATATTGTGAATGAAGCACTTAAAGAGGCAAACAAAACTCTTGACGATATTGACGCTATTGCGGTAACCTATGGTGCAGGACTTGTTGGATGTTTGTTGGTTGGTATTAGTTATGCCAAGGCATTATCTTTTGCAACTGGGAAACCATTAATAGCAGTTAATCATATTAATGGTCATATTGCATCTAACTATATTACATATCCTGACTTAAAACCTCCATTTATGTGCTTGTTGGTTAGTGGCGGACATACTGCAATTATTAAGGTTGATGAATATAATCAACATACTGTTATAGGTAATACTCTTGATGATGCGGTTGGTGAGAGTTTTGACAAAGTGGCGCGTGTAATGGGTTTGGGTTACCCTGGCGGACCTAAGGTGTCAAAGTGTGCCGAAAATGGTAAGGATAACATTGTGTTTGTAAAACCTAATGACAGTCTTGGTTACAACTTTAGTTTTAGTGGCAAAAAGACAGCGGTTATTAACTATATCCATAATTTAGAACAAAAGAATTTGACGATTCCTGTTAATGATATTTGTGCAAGTTTTCAAAAATGTGCAGTTGATGAACTTGTGGATAAAACAATACGTGCAACCATTGAAAGCGGACTTGACAAGGTTGTGGTTGCTGGTGGCGTGTCAGCAAACAAACTTTTACGACAAGAGTTATCCACAAAGTGTGCACAAAATGGGATAAAATGTTATCTGCCGGACCTAAAATATTGCACCGACAATGCCGCTATGATAGGAAGTAGTGCCTACTTTGATGTGCTATTAGGCAAACCTTTTGCAGATGGAAGTTTGGCACCAAAAGCAAATTTGGAATTATAAAAGAATAAAATTGAATATAAAACTTATACTAAAAGATATGGAGTAAATATGAAGAAAGTTGTTTTCAGTCTATTTATCATATCTTTTTTTGTGATGGGATATTTTTATGTGGTGCAACCTATCAATAATGCAATTGATTATCCTAACAATATGTATGTAACCACTGATGATATTAAGTTTGCAAATGAGAGTAGTGATTTTGCACCATTTATTAAGTTTGGTTTGGCGGATACTATGGCGGTTAATGGTGAGGAAGTTACCGCTACTACTATGCGTATTAAGTTGTTTGGATTTTTGCCACTTAAAAAGGTTAAAGTTAAGTTGATTAATTCGCCTGAAGTATATGTTGGCGGAAACATTGTAGGATTTAGTTTAAATACTGAAGGGGTTGTGATAGTTGGTTCTAATGCGGTGTTTACTAGGGAAGGAAGTAAGGAACCTATTATTGCATCTGGACTACAAGAGGGTGATAGCATTAAGGCGATAGAGGGACAAGAAATCAAATCAATTTATGATATTGATAAAGTGTTAAATAGTGTGGAATATGCTGGTCGTGATGTTGAAATTACTGTTAGTAGAGATGATGAAGAATTTAAATGCAGTATTACGCCAGCACTGGATATTTTTACGCAAAAGTACAAGTTGGGTTTGTGGGTTAAAAATAGCACAAGCGGTGTGGGAACTCTGACCTATGTAAAAAAGGATAACAATCGTTTTGGCGCTGTTGGGCATTCGCTTACTGATGCTACTTTGGGAGATAATTACAAGGTGGCAGAAGGTGAAGTGTATTTGTGTAACTTGCTAGGGATTAAAAAGGGTAGCAAAAACTCACCTGGTGAAATTCGTAGCACTATGAAGATTTCGGATGATAGTATAGGGGTGGCAGACACTAATTGCAAGTATGGTGTATATGGCAATATTTTAAATATAAACAAACTTAATTTAATTGATAATTATTGTTTGGGTGGGCGTATGAGTATCAAACCTGGCAATGCTAAGATTTATGCATGCCTTGATGATGAAGGAGTTAAGGCGTATAACATTAAAATTATCAAAACCAATCATCAAGATAGCGCAGATGATAAAAGCATTGTGTTTAGGGTAACAGATAAAGAGTTGATTGAAAAAACGGGTGGAATTATCCAAGGTATGAGCGGTTGCCCTATTATTCAAAACAACAAACTTGTAGGTGCGGTAACTCATGTGTTTATCAATGATCCAACTAAAGGGTTTGGGGTATATGTTGACTGGATGTATGATAATTAAACTGCTGATTAATTTTAATTTGTAATAAATAAAAAAGAAGTAACAAACTTACTTCTTTTTAATATCCCATTATAATTGATTGATTTGAGTTTTACATTCTAAATCTTTTAAAATTTGTTCATTTTTAGGACAACTTGCCGCTTCCTTATGACCTTTTCCGCCATAGATAACCGAGAACTGACCCACGTCTACACATTGTTTAATGCTCCTAAATGAAATTGTATTTCTATCATTAATTATTAAAGCAACTAAATCTAGATTAATGTTAGGAGTTTTCTTAACCAAGTCGGCAATATTATTACGATATTCGTCTTCAATATTTTCAATAACGCCAACTTTTAAGTTATGTAAATTAACAATATGTAAATTTTTGATATAGCTTAGGCAAGTTGCCAATGCTTTTTGCTTATAATCATTAATTAACTTTAATTCGTTGTCTTCAAATAAGTTTGAACATTCGCTTGATAGTTTTGCATACATTTGATTAACATAACCATCTATTTTTAATATTGAAAATAATATATTTAAATCATTTGCACTTTCATTGCTGTATATGGTTTTCCATTCCCAAGTATCATATTGGCGAGTAAGTTCAACAAAGTCCGATATATTATCATTTTCATAAACTAACCCTTGAGATAACAAATAATTATAAAATAAACTTGTACCACTGCATTTGCCATTTTCGTCTTGAACTATTATAGTAGAAAAAGGATATTGGTCGTTACCCTCTTCAATTTCAGTTTTATGGTGGTCAATAATAATTGTTTTTCTACTTAATTCTTTATCTTCTGCAAATTGAGATATTAAAGGTTGTTTAATACATAAATCTGTAACAAAAATTTTATCATAATTATATATCGAACCATCATCTAAAAATTTTTGTATTTGTTGATTAATTTCAAAAGTGTCACAATACACAATATCAATATTATCAAACGCTAACTTGCCAAGAACCGCACAACCCATTCCGTCAATATCGATTTTGTGAGTAAATAATAAAACTTTCATAATCTTCTCCTTGATTCTCAATGAGGATAACACATAATTTAATAAAAGTAAATAGTTTTGAGTAATTTGACACAAAAATTAAAATTATTGAAATAAAAATTTAAAAAGTGCTTGACACAACATATAAAATATACTATAATAAATATGTTGTAAAAATCAATACAGCTTAATGTTATATGGAGAGTTGGCTGAGCGGTCGAAAGCGGCGGTCTTGAAAACCGTTGAAGTGCGAGCTTCCTGGGGTTCGAATCCCTAACTCTCCGCCATTAGTAAATAAAACGAACCGTGATAAAATTCATAGGTTCGTTTTGTTTTATATGAATGATTGTTTTGGAGTAAATATTAAATTATAAACTTTAATATACTCCTTATATATCTTTGCCATTCGTTGTGTCTTTTGTAGCAGAGTTTTCGTAGAAGTCAACGGAATAAAATATTGCATAAGCAAACAAATATAACTTAATATAATTTTTCAAAGACTAGGTTTTTCAACCTGGTCTTTTTTTATGCCTAAATTCCATTAAAGCAATTTTTTATTCTTCATCGTTGACTCCTACATACTTATTACAAAAGAAATGTTAAAACCCAAATTCTGCTACTTTGCCCCTGCCGAAAGGCAAATCTATATAAGGAGGTTTTAATATGAATACAAAAGAAGAAATCAAAAATTATTACTTAAAAGAGTTTTCTTTATTTGATGGTGAATTTGATATTACATTTAACATTTTAGATATAAATGTTGAAAAAATGATAATCACTGTTGCTGTTACAAAAGCTGGAAAGATATTTGTAACTGAATACGACTTAAAATTAGATAAAGAAAACAACTTGTATTTTCAATATGGTGTTGAATATACAAAAGTAAATGTAGAAGATTTTGAAAAAATTGAAGATTAAAAGGAAAAAAAGATTATGGAAATTAAAGAATTTTTAGAAAACAAAAGTATTAGAGAAACAATAATTAAAAAACAAGCATACAGTTTTGAAACTAAACTATTTAAAGTTAATTTTGGCAGATTTGACTATGTATATGTTATTGATTATGTTGAAAACAAAAAACCAAGAAGATGCGATAATGCAGAGTTTGGTGGAATTATTGACACTGAAACAAACAAATTATATTTTGTAAATTACTATTTAAGAAACTATTGTGAAGATATTAAAAGCATAAGCGAAGAAGAAATAAACAATCAATATAATGAAATGTTAAAAGTTGCTTATGAAAACTTTGCAGATACAGTTGCAGATGACCAAATCCCAACCGAAAACGAAATTGCAAGTGCTAAAAGTGATGCTGAAAGTGATTACTATTATAAACGACAAAGAGATAAATCATTAAGTTATGGAATATCTAAAAGTAGAGATATTAGCGAACTTATAAAATTTGTAGAAAATCCAAAGCAAACTGTTAAAGATTATGTTGAAATGTTAGAGGCAAAAGATAAAACCCTAACAAATGCAATCAAATACAAGAAAATGATACAAAGATTGGAAAATGAGTTTATAGAACAAATTGAAACTTCACCAGAATACAAAAATTTAAGATTAGCAAAACAAATAAATTATTCAATTCCTAACGATGCAAAAACAGTAAATATTTTTTATAGATTAAGCAATGGCGAAATACTTGAAGGCAAAATTGTAACAACAGCTTTTGATTGTAAACCTTATCACACAGGCGAAAATATGCACTTTTGTAGTTATAGCTTAAATAAAGATGCAAGAGCCAGAATTAAATACATAGATGGTTATAACCGTAGTGATGTTTATATCAACAATATAGAAAAAATCACTTATAAAGGAAAAACTTTATATCAAAAGGAAGATAAATAATATGAGAAACTTAAAAGAAATTAAAGCAATACTTACAGCTATTTATTGCATCAATCAAACAGGAACAAATGACGAAGATATAGGATTAATTTGTCAATATGCTTTTGACCGAATTTTAAACAGCAATACAAATATGTTGACTCTATGCTGTGCTGGATTTACAAAAGTTGGAGTTATGCCTGAAATTGAAAAACTATTAGAAGAAGAAACAAACTATATTAAATTCAAGGAGATAAAAAATGCTCATAAAAGACAATAAATACGGATATAAAGTTTGTTATCAAAAAGATAATGAAAAGATACAAAGGTATATCGTTACTAACTCATACGATTTAGCAAAATGGGAAATTGATAGATACGAAAAATCTCCACCCAGCGACAAATATAATAACATTTTAAATAATGTGAAATGGTATATATTACCTGTAAAAACTTATTTTGAATATTCAATACTTTGGAGAGGTTGTCCTTTTAGGGATTACCTCTCTGATTTTATTAAAAGGAGTAAATGCAAATGATTAAATTAAATATAAAAGCGAATGGTATTGAACAAGAAAAATTAAAAGAATATTTAGAAAACAATGCGAGTGAAATGCTTGCAGAAAAAATCAATAATGGCGTGCGAGTTGTAAAAGATAACAAAACCTTTATCAATAAAAAAGATTTAAAAGGATTTTGGAAATATGCAACTGATGAGGCAAAAAAGATTGCTGAAAAAGGTGCAACAGGGACTTTTGTTGACGACAATACTGTTTATGGTTGGTTAATACATTATTTTGAAGAAGATGAAATTGAAGGCACTTTATACAACGAAGATGGAACAGAATATAAACCAGCAGTAAAAACACCTGTAAAGACCGAAAATAAGGCAAAATTACCACCTAAAAATGAAAGCAAACAAACAACATTGTTTGACTTATTTACAAGCAATAATGACCAAGAAAACAACGAAATAGAAACTGAAAGCATTGAAGATACCGAAGAAGAAATTACACAAGAAGAAATGCTTGAAGTTTTAGAAAATGAAGCCAAAGAAGATACACGCCAAATAGATTATGAAACTGGCGAAATTATAGAAACAAATGAAGAAATTAAAACCTTTGATATTGAAGTAGCAAAAATGCTTTATTCAATGTTAGATGGCAAATTAACAATGAAATAAGGAGTTACAAATGATTAAAGATACTTTTAAACCTATACCAAAATATATGTTAAAACTTATAAAAGAAACTGATTTAAAATTATGTTCAACACAAGACGGACATACAAGATTTTATTCTTACTTAACTAAATTTAAAAAGCAATTAATCCGAGTTACAGTTGCTGTTAGAAACTATCGCAAAAAATGGCTTTGTAAACAAGTTGCCTTACACGGTGTTCATAGCAGTAAATGTTACATAAAGGATATGGTATTTTACAATGTTGCAGGATATAAAGTTGGCTGGTATGAGCAAGGTATTGGTCAATATAGAAAATGGTTTGAATCTCACGAATGGGATTACAGTGATGACAAATACTTTAAAATTCACTGTCCTATTATCAATAAAGAGTTTATAAACAAATTTCCAGAGTATAAATACTCGGCTATTGAATTATATGAAGGAAACGATATTTTTAACTATTTACGACTTTATGAAAAATATCCACAAGTTGAATACTTAACAAAGGCAGGATTACAATGTTTAGCAACAAGCAAAATGATTTTAAATCAATGCAAAAAAGATAAAAACTTTTGCAAGTGGATATTCAAAAACAAAAACGATATAAAGGGTTATTATTACACAGCTTCAATAATTAAAGCTTACAAACAAAATAAACCAATAGCAATTATTGATAGATATGAAAAATTAAAGAAAGAATTAGAACAAAACACAAACTATTATTCAGAAACAAAAAGCATAATTAAAAAAGAAGAAGTTTATAAATGTTTAGATTATATGGCAAAACAAAATATAAAATTTGATATTTATAACGATTATATTAAAGCTTGTTTGTATTTAAAACTTGATATGAGTTTAGATAAAAATAAATACCCACACGACTTTAAATTCTGGCACGACACAAGAATAGACGAATATAACACAGCGAAAATAATGGCTGATAAAAAAGAACGAGAAGAACTTTATAAAAAGTTTGGTGTAATTGCTTGTAAATATCAACAACTGCAGAGAAATTTAAACGATGCGTATTGTGTTATTATTGCTCAAAGTCCAGCAGATTTAATAAACGAAGGCAATATTTTACATCACTGCGTTGGTAAAATGGGTTACGACCAAAAGTTTATAAGAGAAGAAAGTTTAATATTCTTTGTTAGAAATAAAAACAATCCACAAATA
>JAFUPL010000001.1 GCA_017481235.1 Clostridia bacterium
CGATAATATACAAACGTACCAATACCATATTCTTCTTCGCCATGGTTATGGTCGTGTCCGCAATGGCATTTACCCTTACAATGACATTCATGGTCGTGATGTTCGCCATGCTCATGTTCGTGTTCTTCATGATGGTGATGTTCGTGACCTTCTTCATGGTCATGGCAGTGACATTCTTCACCATGTTCGTGGTGACATTCGTGGTCATCATGGCCATGGTGGTGACATTCACAATCTGGGTCATCACAATGCTCATGGTCATGATGATGGTGTTCGTGATGATGTTCGTGCTTGTGTTCAATAATTTCATCACGATTACCAACATTTTCAGCCTCTAATTCACGTATCCAACCAGCACTGGTTGCACTGCGTTCAAAGTCAAACATATTAGTATCAAGAATTTCAGCCAAATCAACCTTTGAAAAGTTGGTTTCAATAATTTTTGCCACAGGTTGAAGTTCCTTAATCACCGCTTTAACACGTTTAAGTTCCTCAGCGCTTACTTCATCAACCTTGTTAAGTAGCACAATATCACAAAATTCAAGTTGTTGAATAATTAACCCTTCAATATCATCTTCGCCATACTTATTTTCTGTTAAAGTATCACCACAATTAAATTCTTTAACAAGGCGCAAAGCATCAGTCACACTTACTACCGCATCAAGTTTGCAAAGAGGTGGAATATTGTTTGCTTTGCATTGTTCTTCAATTGCAATAATTGATTGCACAATAGGTACAGGTTCACAAATACCACTTGCCTCAATTAAGATATGGTCATATTTTTGACTTTTAGCAAGATTTAATATTTGATTAATCAAATCTTCGTTAAGATTACAACAAATACAACCATTTTGAAGCGGAACAAGGTCATCACCAACGTTTACCACTCCACCCTTTTGAATAAGGTCAGCGTCAATATTAACCTCACCAATATCGTTAACAATAACCGCCATCTTATAGCCCTTATCATTGCTTAAAATATTATTAATAAGTGTAGTTTTACCACTACCCAAATATCCAGTTACCAAAGTAATAGGCACACATTTATACATAAATTTTCTCCTTAAATAATTTTTGACAACAATCCGTTATCTCAAACTCTCACCGCAAATTATACACCAAATTTATTAGTTTTGCAAGTGTTTACATTTAAATATTAAAATTAAAAACTATTTCTCTGTAATGTAATTTTTATCTATAAAACTTTTAACTTTATACCCTAATAAAAATGATACATTTTCTACTTTTATTTCGGCAATCAAAGTCTTTCCATCTTGCTTTTTTTCTATAGTTATCTCATCTAATTTAAAAGCATAACAACCTAAATCTTTATACCCATAAAGAAATCCCCGTTTTAAATCTTTTGTAATACGAAGTTCATCACCTACAATAAATATGCAAACATCTTGGTTTTTAAAGTTTTTATCACTTGAATCATAGCACTTTGTAGTAAGACATGGCTCATTTAATCCGTAATAATCTCTCAAATTTGAGCATGCTTTAGAAAAAATATCTTGCTTCATATCTGGTAAATTAAATTTCTTTACTTTGTTCCAAATCGGCATGGGTATAAATAGCGATATTAAACCACTAATAATAAAAGAAATCAAACCTAAAACAACTTCCCCAATATAATACAATATTTTAAACATAAGTTTTGTGGGTTTTGGAATTAATGTCATCAAATAAATACATGCAATAAAACTTGTAATAAATAAAGTGAAGGATATTATATATCCTAACCTTCTCCAAAATTTATCTTTATTAAATGCTTGTTTTTCGTCAATCGTTAAACTTGAATAGTACTCCTTTTGTGCAATTTTCTTTGTTTTATTAATATTTTTATATTTAAAATATCTCATTTGACTACCTCCTTATTATGTTTAATCAACATCAATCTTCCATAAAATTTTTTTACACTTAATATATGGGCTAATTTGTGGGCATCTATCCCAGTCAATATTATTTACCCACCCAAAATTAGATCCAGTTATTGTCCAACAAATAATACCATCTTTAACCTCCATTTCAGAACCATAAATTATTCCAGCTTTACCAATAATATCCATATCTACAATATCCATAAATTTCAAAGTAAATTTACATGCAAAACTTTTATCTAATACAAGTTCCATATCATTTCCATCTATTATTGCTTTAATTGGCTCACCATCATGAAAACCCGCAGAAATATTAATCAAATTCTTAGCATCCGCTTCATTTTTAATTTCAAACCACTCTGGCAATTCAACTTTATGGGCATATTCTTGTGCTTTTGGATAATCTTTTATATCCACACTACCTTTTTCTAGTTTTGCCATTAACTCACTATCATTTATCACCCAATCTAAACCTTGCCACTCTCCTCTTTTAAACTCAAGATTGTCTTCTTGAATCATATACACCGTACGCATCGGTCTATACATATCAAGTTTTAAAATTTTTGTAAATGAATCATCAAATACAATCGCTTGCGAATTGCCATAATCATATTTAGCCGCAAGAACATTTGTAACGTAAAGTGTTTTATATTTAACTATTCTATATGTTGTTTTATGATTGTGTTTTATAATTGCTATCATTTGTCTCCCCTATTTGAACTTTTATATCAAAATTATATTATTTAAATATTGTTTGTATTTTCTAAATCATTTTGCATTTTTAATATTTGTATAGTATATTCATCTTGCTCACCTTTAAAAAACTTTTGTAAAATCTTATCAAACCTTTCATTACCTAAGTTAGCAGCCTTAAACAGTGTCATACTCGATTTTAATTTTATATCATCAGGTGTGCCAAAAATTTGATGGGCATTATCGCAAGGTAAATTAAGTAATATATCAAGCAGTTCGTTCATATGCTCTCTTAATATTGAATTTTGCATATACAACCTTGCCTCATCAATATCAGCAATAGCATAATATTTTGCCATAGTACTATGCCCCAACCCTTTAATTTGCGGAAATACAAACCACATATAATGACTTTGTTTTTCCCCAGCAGTCAACTCACTTTTAGCAATTTCATAGTATTCCCGTTGAGCATCAATAAATCGTTGTAAATTATATTTCATACCCATATTTCCTTTATTTATTATTTTTGTCAAACTATTATTTTTTATCTTTGTGAAAATAGTAAAATTGTCCAATATTGTTAATCATTGTTTTTATTCCAGCATAAGGGCACAAAATCATAATTGCATCATACATTTTTTTAG
>JAFUPL010000013.1 GCA_017481235.1 Clostridia bacterium
ATTCCTGACATTTCCCCTTGACCTTCCAGCACTGGGCAGGTGTCAGCTCCTATACGTCAGCTTGCGCTTTCGCAGAAACCTGTGTTTTTGATAAACAGTTGCTTGGGCCGTTTCACTGCGACCGACATCTCTGTCGGCACCCCTTATCCCGAAGTTACGGGGTAATTTTGCCTAGGTCCTTAACAATGGTTCACTCGACCGTCTTATGATTCTCTCATCGTCCACCTGTGTCGGTTTGCGGTACGAGCACTCATATACTCCCTAGCAGCTTTTCTCGTCAGTGTGAATTCATGTCCTTCGTTACTATTTTCACTCCCCGTCATCACTCAGAGTTTGCAAAACAGCGTTCTTTACTACTATTTCCTCCTCGTGATTTGGCCACGCTTCTCCATCCGCGTGGTAACACTATCCTCCTGCGTCCCTGCCTCGGGTCTTTGGCGTATATAAGTGGTACAGGAATATCTACCTGTTTTCCATCAGCTACGACTTTCGTCCTCGCCTTAGGTCCCGACTTACTCTGAGGGGTCAAACCTTCCCCAGAAAACCTTGGACATTCGACCGCGTTGATTATAACAACGCTCGCGCTACTCATGCCGGCATTCTCTCTTCTGTACTGTCCACCACTCCTTTCGGTATGGCTTCAGCCTGCACAGATTGCTCCTCTACCAATTCATACTTTAGTATAAATTCCTAAACTTCGGTGTATAGTTTAGCCCCGTTTATTTTCGGCGCACCCTCACTCGACCAGTGAGCTATTACGCACTCTTTTAATGAGTGGCTGCTTCTCAGCCAACATCCTGGTTGTCTATGCGTTGACACATCCTTCCACACTTAACTATACCTTGGGGACCTTAGTTGTAGGTCTGGGCTGTTTCCCTTTTGACAATGGAACTTATCTCTCACTGTCTGACTCCCTGCTATCAATTCGTTGGTATTCGCAGTTTGATAGGTTTCGGTACCCCGCGAAGGGCCCTAGACCATTCAGTGCTCTACCCCCAACTATCTTTACACAGAGGCTAGCCCTAAAGCTATTTCGAGGAGAACCAGCTATATCGAGACTCGATTGGAATTTCTCCGCTATCCACAAGTCATCACCGACTATTTCAACAGGCGTGTGTTCGGTCCTCCACAGTGTGTTACCACTGCTTCAACCTGCTCATGGATAGGTCGTCTCGTTTCGGGTCTACTATATGCAACTAATCCGCTCATTTAAAACTCGCTTTCGCTTCGGCTCCAGAACTTAATTCCTTAACCTCGCTACATACAGTAACTCGCCGGCCCGTTCTACAAAAAGTACGAGATTGAACTGTATTGCTACATAGTTCTCTCTCTGCTTGTAAACATATAGTTTCAGGTTCTATTTCACTCCCCTCCCGGGGTGCTTTTCACCGTTCCCTCACGGTACTATTCGCTATCGGTCACTAAATCGTATTTAGCCTTTGGAGATGGTCCTCCTATCTTCACACGGGATTTCACGTGTCCCGCACTACTCTGGATCCCACTTCGTCTGATATATATTTCGCCTACGAGACTGTTACTCTGTTTCGTCCACCTTTCCAAGTGTGTTCGACTATATATACTTTAACTACTTATGTGGTCCTAAACCCCATAGATATTACTACCTATGGTTTGGGCTTGTACCATTTCGCTCGCCACTACTTTGGTAATCGTTTGTTTACTTTCTTTTCCTCTAGGTACTTAGATGTTTCAGTTCCCTAGGTTCCCCTCATAACAGTATGTATTCCTGTTATGATACTGAGACTCACTCTCAGTGCGTTTCCGCATTCGGACATCTACGGATCACAGTTCATTTACAACTCCCCGTAGCTTTTCGCAGTTAGTCACGTCCTTCATCGGCGTTTAGTGCCAAGGCATTCACTATATGCTCTTTGTAGCTTGATCTAATTTGACATTTTCGTCTTTCCTTTGATACTCATGCAAAATACATTTTACGGCTTTGTATATCTTACAATGCTATATTACTTTGTTACATTAATTTAACTCGTAATTATATTTGCTAATCAAAATATGTAGTTGTCATTGTACTTTGTTGCAAAACGCAGTTTTGCAACATATTTAACTAACATCAGTTAGTTTTGCAACCTCCTTTTCGGCGATTGCATTGTTAATATACCACACTTTAAAATTAATGTCAACACTTTTTTCAAAAAATTTTTAAAAATTTGCAACTTTTTTTGAAAAATGTTTAAATTTTCTTAAAACTTACATGTTTTAAATCATTTTTTGCCACAAAATTATCTCGAACATATATAAAAACATGCCACTAAACATTATTTTCATTTACAAACGTATCAATAAAATCATTTTGGGGACCCTTAGTGAGCATCTTTTCTTTTAAAATTGATTGCTCTTCGGTTAAATATTCATCACTTAACGTTAAAATTTTTAATTTTTCAACCGCCAAAGTATAACATCTGCTTATATTACAACGTGAACATTGCAATATATCTGCTATTTCTTTTTGAGATTTAGGTTGATGATTAAACAAGCCATAATAGTTAACTAATACAAATGCTTCATTCTTGCTTAAGTATTTTATATTTTTAATAATTCTGTTTAATTCTTCTCTATCAACAACTTCTTCAACAAAGTTATAATCATCTTTTATAGTATCCTTTAATGTTAATTTGTCATCACTGTTCCCTTTGTCTTGCACAGTTTCATCAAAAAAAATTTTAGTACGTTCGGCAGTATTACTTAAACTATTAATTTTGCGATAAAACATTTTAATATCATTCATTATAACTTTGCACGCATATGTCACAAATCTTATTCCGCTATTTACATCATATGTATCCACCGCTTTAGCCAATGCTATTTGCCCCACACTAAATTCTTCAAGGTCGTCAAGTTTTGCGTGAATTTCAAATTTGGATTTTAAAACAAAGTATACCAGCCTTTGATTGCCTAATATAAGAATTGTGCGTGCATCACTATCTTGCCTAGGAATATTGTTTAATTTATCTTGATTATATTCCTTAAACAACAATATATTTTTATCATTTGGAAGGTATCCATCATCATTGCATAGTTGTTGCAGTCTTTTATTAATTAAATATTGTCTCATAATATATACCTATTATATATAGGACGCAATTTATACCAAAATTTTTATTCCAACGAATAATGTCAAAAATTTACTACATTTGTCAAAACTTATCAAAATTTATCAAATTGCATAAAATTATAGAAATATTAAATATTTTAAAAAATTTACAAAAAAAGTATTGACAAAAGGTTTTTTATTGGATATAATATAGCACGTAAATAGAAATTCGTGTGCCTAAGACTACAAGTGCGTAAGCGTAAATAGACTATCTATGCTTGTTGAGGTAAGATTTAAGTTAGATGATTATATCTCTTATGTCTTTTAGGCATGAGAGATTTTTGTTTATAACGCATTATAAGGAGGAACAAATGTCAGCTAATCAAGAAGCAAAAAAATTAGTGATAGACGAAATTAAACAAAACATTAGCAATGCTAAATCAATTGTTTTGGTAGACTATCGCGGAATCACAGTTGCTGAAGATACTACTCTACGTAAGGAATGTCGTAACAACAACGCTGTTTACAAGGTTTATAAAAACAGACTTTTCCAAAAAGCTTGTGAAGAACTTGGTATTACAGGTTTTGACACTTACTTAGAAGGTACTACAGCTTTTGCATTTGGTATGGAAGATGAAACTTGTGCTCCTCGTGTTATTAAGGCTCAAGGTAAGGCTCTTAATAAATTGGAAATCAAAGCAGGTTTCTTAAATGGTGAAGTTATTGATAAGGCTCAAGTTGAAAAACTTGCAAGCATTCCTTCAAAGGAACAACTTATCGCAAACTTACTTGCTATGCTCAATGCTCCAGTATCTGCACTTGCTCGTGCTATTCAAGCTATTGCAGACAAACAAAACTAGTTTGGTGTGCTTAAAACACTAATGTTGGTCAAATCATTGCAAAATTTGAAAGGATAAAATATTTATAAGGAGAATTTGTTATTATGACAATACAAGAAATTATTGAAGAAATCAAAACAAAAACAGCTGTTGAACTATGTGATTTAGTTCATGCATTAGAAGAAGAATTTGGCGTTAGTGCCGCTGCTGCTGTTGTTGCTGGCCCAGCTGCTGGTGCTGAAGCTGCTGCTGCAGAAGAAAAGAGCGAATTCAACGTAGTATTGAAGGAAGCTGGTGCTAACAAGATTGCAGTTATTAAGGTTGTACGTGAAATCACTGGTTTAGGCCTAGTTGATGCTAAGAACCTAGTTGAAACTGCTGGTGCTACTATTAAGGAAAACGTTCCTACTGCTCAAGCTAAGGAAATTGAAGAAAAACTTAAAGAAGCTGGCGCTACTGTAGAATTAAAATAATATTTCTTATAATGCAAAGCAAAAATCCGCAATTAACTTGCGGATTTTTTTTAATTAATATTTATCTTAACAAACAATCAACCTGGAATTCTTTTTATTTATTTTAAAATTTATCCTATTAAATCATTTATCTTATCGGTAGCATTTTTATCTAATAACACGCTACTGTCCCAATCATAATCCTTAATTTCGGTTTGGATTTCAACTCTTTTTGCTTCAGAATAAGTATTTCCATTAGAAAGTTCCGCATACTTGCCAGTTCTTTCAGAATAGATATTTAAATCAAAGTCCCAAAATTCATAAGTGTCATAATTAGAACTTTTTGCTTGCATTGATATTACGCAATCAAATTTTCTTGATATATCTGTTGAAAAAATAATTTTATCATAGGCATTCATTGATTTATTTTCAATTTGAGTTACATTATTATCACTATCATAACTTATTTCGAATTGTCCAATATAGTCAGGGAAATTGCAATACACCTTCAATTTAGATGTTTCCCAGTTTATCATAAAATATCTTATCCCGTAACTTTGCTCAAGCGAAGTATCTTTATACAATGTATTAAATTCAAAATAATCTTCGGTAAAGAAGTGTTCGGCAAGCGTTATCATTATTTCAAAATCCCACCAAGTTTCAATTTCATATGGTCCACCAGCAATGCTAGTATCATTAAAATCTTGTGTGCTTGAAACGCTTACACCATAATTAGTAAATTCCTCATCTACCCCATTAGTTCTTGCATTAACACTTAAAGGTATTGCTTGTTGATTAGGTTGTATTCCAAACGCCTCATTTACTTTTGCTTTATAATTTTCCAATACTTCTGTTGCTTTTAATATTTTTTGTTGTTTTGTTAATGACATATCTTGAGTTTGTGCGGTATTGTCTTTAAAAATATTGCAACCGCTTAACGCTAAACCCCCGCTAATTGATGTCAACCCCACTAAAGCAAGCGTTAATAATTTGTTAAATCTTTTCATACTTTTCTCCTTTGTTATTTAATAATTTTATTCTTCGACAATTATATTATAATCTTAGAATACTAAGATGTCAAGTATATATACAAGAAAGTTTAGTAAACTAAGATTGAATGAATTATTTTGCATACAACCTTAAAGTTTTAAGGAAAGAAAAGGGATTAAATCAACCACAACTAGCAAAAGAATTAAATGTAAGCAAGGGTATGATTTCGTTTTGGGAAAACGAAGTGTGCGAACCAACTGCTAGCAATATAATCGCTGTGGCAAAATTTTTTAATATAACAATAGACGAACTATTATTAACTCAATTAATGTAAAAAAAATTTGGAAATCAATCCAGATTTTTTTATTAGATTTAAATTTAAAAATTTTTATTTAAAAATTAATTTGACTTTATATAATAATGTATTTAAAATATATAATATATTATATTTATACAAGTAGAGGTTTTTTATGAAACGAATTACTATTGATGGCAATAGTGCAATGGCACATGTTGCTTATCTTATGAATGATATGGCGGTGATTTACCCTATAACACCAAGTTCGCCAATGGCGGAAGCATGTGATGATTTTTCTACCAAAGGTGTAACCAATATTTTTGATAGTCCAGTTAAAATAACTCAAATGCAATCAGAGGCGGGCGTTGCTGGAGCACTGCATGGAGCACTAAGTACTGGAGCGCTAACAACAACATTTACTTCAAGTCAAGGTCTACTACTAATGCAACCTAATATGTATAAGATTGCGGGCGAAAGTTTGCCTTGTGTAGTGTACGTGTCATCTCGTAGCATTGCAACCCACGCACTTAATATATTTTGTGACCATGGCGATATATATTCCACTCTTCAAACTGGATTTAATGTTATCAGTTGTACTAATGTGCAAGAAGCAAACGATATTGCTATTGCCACACAACTAGCAAGTTTATATAGTAGTCTACCTTTTATATGCTTTTTTGACGGATTTAGAACTTCACACGAACTTAATACTATTGAACAATCAACTAAAGAAGAAATCGCTTCACTAATTGATATTGAAAAAATCGAACAATTTAAAAACAGTCAATTAAGTTGCTACAAACCTTACGCTAAAGGAACTAATCAAAATCCAGATGTGTTCTTCCAAAATCGTATGGCAATCAAACCAAATTATGACAAAGTAATAACATCTGTTAAAGACGCATTAGCAAAAACATCCACCATTACCAATAGGCATTATGATACTATTGAATATTTTGGCGACAAAGATGCAACCGATATTATTGTTGCAATGGGAAGCAGTATTCATACAATCAGGGAAGCATTATCTTACACTAAAGGCAAAACTGGCGTAATTAACATTCGCCTACTTCAACCATTTGATGAACAAACATTTATAAAAATCCTTCCAAAGAGTGTAAAAAATATAACCATATTAGAACGTAATTTTAATCCAAACGGACATAACCCTATATATACCAACGTATTAAGTACTATATTTAAAAACAAACTAAAAGTTAATTTGTTGCAAGGCATTTATGGTTTAGGCGGAAAAGAGTTTACTCCAGATGATGCTATTGCGGTATTTGCTAATATGCAATCAAAACAAATATCTCCATTTAGCGTGGGAATTAATGATGATGTTAATAACAATTCGCTAGAAGTGTTAAAAGTATATCATGAACCCGACACCGACTTTAATATTCGTTTATATGGACTTGGAAGCGACGGAAGTGTGTCAAGTGCTAAAAGCATTATTAAAATATTAGGTCAAACCGACTACGCTCAAGGTTATTTTGACTACGATAGCAAAAAGTCTGGAAGCCTTACAATTTCTCATATTAGAAATAGTAAAAGCCCTATTAATAAACCATTTAATTCAAATCAAGTTGATGTGGTACTATGCAACAATCCTAGTTTTTTAAAGAAATATCAAATAAGCGATTGTTTGCAACAAAACGGAACACTCATAATTAATTGCGCCTACACGCCAAAAGAATTAAATAAAGTAATGCTTAACACTATCAAGCACGATATATTAAATAAAAATTTAAAAGTCTACACAATCAATGCAGACAAAATTGCTTTGAATAACAATTTGGGCAACAAAATTAACATTATTATGCAAACCGCACTATTTAATATTACAAATATAATCCCTTATGAAAAAGCATTAAATGAAATAACACACAATATTGAAATAATGTTTAGCAAAAAGGGTGAAGATGTTGTTAAAAACAATATCAATGCAATAAATAGTGTGCCTAAAAGTGTAAAACTTGTGGATAACTCTAATTTTACTGAAACTGACCAACATGAAACTTTTGAAAAAACAAGATATTATGAACAAATTATTAAACCTATCGCTGAACAAAACGGAAACAATATCCCTGTTAGCAAATTTAAAGCAAATGGAAGCATGCCTACCGATACGGCAAAGTTTGAAAAACGAGGAATTGCAAGTGAAATTCCTTGTTGGCATGCGGAAAGTTGCATTCAATGCGGACGTTGTAGTATTGCTTGCCCTCACGCAAGTTTGCGTCCTATAATATTTAAACGTGATGACAAAACTCCTAATACATTCACATCAAAAAATGCAATACTTGCTGATGGTGAATATCGTATGCAAGTAGAACCAATGGACTGTACTGGTTGTGGTGTATGTGCGCAAGTTTGCCCTATGAAAGGTAAAGCAATTACAATGGAAAGCGATAGCAACTTAAAAGAAATTGAACTTAAAAACCAAGAATATGCCTACACCTTACCTTTAAATAAACCATTTGAACCAAATAGTGTTAAAGGATTACAATTTTACAAACCATACTTTGAATATAGCGGGGCTTGTGCTGGTTGTGGCGAAACTCCATATATCAAAATGCTAACACAACTATTTGGCGACAGAATGCTAGTTGCAAACGCTACTGGTTGTTCTAGCATTTATGGCGGAACTTTCCCTACTTGTCCTTACACTAAGGACGGTTTAAATTTAGGTCCCGCTTGGGCAAATAGTTTGTTTGAAGATAATGCTGAATTTGGTTATGGAATGATGATGGCAAGCAATATCAAGCGCGAAACATTTATAAAAACACTAAAAACAATTGAGTTTAGTAATGATGTGGCACAAATTGTAAATAGATTTTTAAGCGACACTAATAACCACAAACAAAACCGCGAAATACTTGAACAACTTTCGTTTTACTCTGCCACTCGCGGAATTGCTGATAGTGACAAATATTTATTTGACAATGTTGGACTAATTATTAAACCTAGTACGTGGATTATTGGTGGCGATGGTTGGGCGTACGATATTGGTTTTGGCGGACTTGACCACGTAATTGCAAGCGGTGAAAATATTAACATACTAGTGCTTGACACCGAAGTATACTCAAATACGGGTGGTCAAACTAGCAAGTCAACTCCAAGAGGAGCAAGTGCCAAGTTTAATCAAACTGGAAAAACCACTAAGAAAAAAGACCTTGCCAGCATGATGATGGCATATAAAGACGTATATGTTGCTCAAATTTCAATGGGCGCAAATCCAGACCAAGCAATAAAAGCATTTATTGAAGCGGAAAACTATAATGGTCCAAGTTTGATTATTGCATATAGTCCTTGCGTAAATCATGGTTATGACCTAAAATATAGTCAAACCCATGCTTTTGCTAGCGTGTCTAGTGGATACAACACTCTATTTAGATACAATCCAAACTCTAAACCCGCAATGCAAATAGATAGTGTTGCACCTTTTAGTGACTATATCGAATTTACACAAAGCGAAAATCGTTACAAAATCCTAGACAAAGTTAATCCATTAAATAAGGATACTTTGCTAACGCAGTCTAAACAAGACGCTATCAATCGACGTAAAAGTTATACAAATCAAGTTAAACCTGTTAAAAAATAAATAAAATAATTAAACAAATCATAAAATTTGGTATATTTATAAATAATTTGCACATTATACTATTGTATATTTTATGAAGCAATATCAACAAATTGAATTTACTTTCAATTACACTTGAATTTGCTATTGGTTAAACATTTTTAACTTTCATAAAACGTACATATTATCAAATATCAATTTGATAATTTATGGTTTAATACCACTTAAAAAATCCCAAATCATTGGGATTTTTTTAAAATTTGGGGAAATTATATAAATAAAAATTATACACATTTAACTTAATTTGATTGTGACATTTATAATTGTGGCCAAATAAAATGTATTAGCAATTGCAAGATACAATGGTAATATGATTTAAATATTTAATTTTGACATAATTTCAATCTTTAATTCCTCAAGCGACTTTATGTCCTTATCAACAACGATATCACAATTGATACTTATCAATTTGTTAATTTTGTCAAACAATATAAGCTCATGCTCTAATTTATACTTATCATCACCTTTAAAACGTGCCACAAAATAAGATTTGGAAAGGGATACAAACACTTTTTTTATATCTTTGAATAACTTTAAATTGTCATTGGATATAAACAAATCTCGTGACATTGTTATAATACAATTTTTAAATCCCAAAACCCTATCTATACTTTTGCGTTCAAGTTGCTTTAGCACATCATTTGCTTTTGATAGTGTAATATCTTTTTGATTTAATAGCTCAAAATCAAGCACGTCATCAACGTCAACATATAAAAAATTTAGTTCCGCTCCCAGAACTCTTGATAAATCTTTGCGCAAATCCTTATCCGCACACACAACTAATAAATTTTGCAATTTAGTCCTCCTTGGCAGAGTTCTACAACAAGTTACATACCCCTAAAAGTCAAATACCTTCACACCCTTTTACTTATTTTTAACTCAATAATATGATATCAAATAATTTTTGTTTTAGCAACTAAATTTACACTCCATATCGTCAAGCACCGCATGTTAGACAAATCTCGACATTTTTCGACACTAAAATTAAGTTGCAATAATCAAAAAAACGCTTACACTAACGTAAGCGTTTAATTTTTTTATTTAGTTCCCACTTCTACATTATCTTTTTCGCGATTTTGCAATTCCTTAATTGGGTGAGGTGCAACCTCAAAACGATAATCCTTGCCAAACTGCTCTATAAATTTTTCAATAACCATATGACTTGCAACATTTTTTGGTGTAACATTTACTGTTTTTAAATGCATAAAGAAGCGTGCATCATCACTTAAAGCACTTGCTGGAACATAATCTTCTTTAACCGAAGTGTATCCAACCGTTTGCAATACTTTACGAATATACTCAATATTTTCACCAAATTTTAATAATTTAGGAAATTCACAAGCACCAACCACCTTCTTGGCGTCCTTCTTTTCATATTTTTTCAATAATTCACTAGCAACCTTCAAGTGCGCAACTTCCATTTCAAAATGGTCTGCCCAAATTTCCTTAATATATTCATCACTTTCATCTTTCATCATTGAGTAATACAAGTAACACTCAGTATATTCATGCATTACCCATTGTTCCAACCATGTGCAAGTTGGGTCTTTCAAACTTTCATATTGAGACACGTGCTCTTCTTCAACCATGCCAATTTCACTAAACAAACGTCTGCCCAAATCATTGTTGTAAAATTGTGCCACATTCATATAATAATTCATTGTTTGTTGTTCTGCTGCCGTAATAATATTCGCAACCAACTTGGTGTATATATCCGCTTTATTAGCATTCATGCAATATCTAATATTATCCACTGGGTGACGATGTTCATTTATAGTAGGACGTCCTGGCATAATTTCGGTGAATTTGCCAACCATTATATCCGCGTCAATATTGTAATCCATTTTTAATAAATTGGAAAATCTGTATAAGTGGTCAAAATCTTCCAGCAAAGCAAAATCAAGTGCTGCTTTTGAGTTTTCGTCCACTTCATTTTGGGCAAGTATTGCAGTTAAATCCACTGCTAGTTGCTCATAAGCAATAGTTGTTTCCAAAATATTTTCATCAATTGGTTTTAAGCAACTTATGCGTTTTTGTTGTTGCTGTTCTTGATTTCGCACAATTGCAACAATTCGTCTAATATCATTGTTATTGCAATTGCGCGCTAATTGATGCAAAAACCAGTTTGATTCATACTCTGTTCCATTCATTAAGATAATTCTAGTTTTTGTGTATGGCGACACTTTCTTTTTATCGTATGGTTTTGGATACATTTTTTGCCAATCCATAAAGTAACTTTCTAATTCTTTTGATTTGTGTTCAAATGGGTTCATATTTTTCTCCTCTTAATACTAATTCTATTATTAACTATACAACTACTTAATATTCAATTATAAAAAAATAAGTGCTATAAAAATAACACTTATTTCAATTATTTTTGTATACACTCTAGACCAAACTATAATATTAGTTTAAAATCCAGCATGCTAAATTTAAGCAAGTGGCAATTGACAACCATAGTGGATAAATTGTTAAAATGTATGAGAAAAACATATCGCGTTTATGCATCAATGTTATTAGCACTGCACCAAAAATTAAATTTAGTACAATGATAATTAGTCCCCATAACAAATTATTAAGTGTAAAGAACACAAAACACCATGCCACGTTTAACACACCATTTACTATTAATAGTATGATAAGTTCTTTGTCAAGTTTGTCATTCTTTACCGCAAAATATAAATATATTGCAAATGCAACATATATCACCGTCCACACTATAGGAATTACAATGTTTGGTACCCACTCGGTTGGTTTAACCAAAGTGTCAAACCAATCCATACCCAAATTTACAAAAATTGAACCAAGTGCAGCAACCAATACAACTGCACCAATACTTAAAATAATGTTTAATGTTTTATTTTGCATCATACATATATTATGTTACAAATTTTAAATAAAATACACTATTTTAAATAATTTATTTTGTAAAATAATATAATAAATTGTCTTAAAATAAATATTTTAATAGATTTTTTATTTAATTAAATAATATTTGTTTAAGTATTATATTTCTGTAGCAATATTTATTTTTTATTTAATTATTTATAATAATATTTAATTAATTTTATAATTTATTGTTTTTTAAATAATTGTTTACTAAGGTTTTTTATATAATCTTCCAAAATTTCAAACTCAATATCCAAACTATTTATCCAATCACGATAAGCAAACACAACTCCACCAGTAAACACGCTTACATCCAACAAGCACTCTTTTTCATTTTCAATATGTCCAAATTTTTTAAAGTTTGTTACAATGATATCATTTAACAATTGTCTAAGTTTTAATGTTATGCGACTAAAACAATTTGCATTAATTATAATACTTAAATACTTTTTATCAATTTGAATATATTCGCCTAATTTTTCAATCAACATGTCCATGTTATTATAAATATCAATATCTTCAATTTGAGTTTTAATGTTGTCATAGCAAGCAATAACGTCACGTTCAATATCCAATACCACATCATTTAAACTTTTGTAATGCAAATAAAAAGTCGCCCTATACACACCTGCCACTTTTACTAAGTTCGTAATATTGATTTGTGACAATTGTTTAGAATTTAACAAATCTAACAATGCCAATTTAATTTTTGTAGTGGTTTGCTTGGTGTTGCTATACAACCTAGTTCCATCACTTTTTGTTTTGCCTTTAAAATTTAATAATCTACTTAAAAATGATTTCTTTTCTGTTTTTTCCATGCTTTCATTATAACATAATACTAAATATTTTTCAAGTAAACTCAATATTTTAATTTACTATTAAAGCAAGTTTTACACTATTGTGGCGACATATAAAAAAAGATTGACTACTGCCAATCTTTTAACTTATTAACTTAGTTTATTTCCTGTTATATAATGTGCGGCATATATGCTTTCGGTTGTATATCCATTAATAAATCCATTGTTTCCTTCTGATATGTTTGTAGCATGAGGTTTATACAATTCAATAAAATCCTTTGCTGAACTTAAATGGTCACGTTGATGTACATGAATTGTTAATGTAATACTAGTAATAGTATCACCATTTTTATACTCACTACCTGTAAAAACATAAGGTATTGCCAAATCTTTATGATGATACTTAGTTTCTTCCCCAGACTTATAACTTCCCGCCAAACTTCCTGCACCTACTTGATATACTTTATCCGTTTTCCCTGAAGGAGTGGTCATATCTAACATGGTTAAAGTTTTATAATCATATTCTTCATTAGCATTTGGTAAAGCACTTGAATTTGCCACACCCGTCATTTCTGCGTCGTTTGTTCCAATGTTGTACCATATTTCCTTTGGTTCGCCATTAACTACAATAGTTAATTTTGCTAATGCATATACAGCAACATTACTAGTGTTAACTACACGACCTAAAATAGTTATAGTATCTCCTGGCGTAATCATTGCACCAGTTAATAATTGTTCGGCTCCGTTATTTATTTTACCATACACTTGTTGTCCAACCACATACTTTGATTGTTGTGTATCATAATATTGATATTCAACGTCCACATTTGCTGTTGTTGAAAAACCAGAAATTTCAATACTGTGACTAAAATATGAATAACAAAATCCTATTGAAACTACCGCAACCAGCAAAAAACAAACAATGTCTATAAAAAAGATTTTAAACCCATTGCTAGACTTATATTTATTTTCAAATAAATCTATCTTCATTTTACCCCTTGTTGCTTACATGCTTTAATCTTGTAAGTTTGTATTAAGTATATTTACTTAATCAATTTAATTTCGCTGACATACATCAATGCCCAATATTCCGTTTAATATATTTTAATACATTAGTTTAACCATAGTCAAGCAAAATAATTAGTTTTTTCAAATTAATTTAATTTATTTCAAATTTTTAATAATGCTTGTTCTTAACTAATCACTTATTAATCAACCACTAGTTTTCAAAAAATTGCTCGTTAAATATTACGCTTTTATGATTTGGATACAACTCTTTTGCTTTATTATGATACAGTTTCGCACTTTGTTTATCCCCTATTTTGTAGTATAAAACAGTTAGTTCTAGCAATGGAACAAAATAATAATATTCCTCGCGCACAAACATTCCTTGCAAAGTAGGTTTATTTATATTTAATGCACTTTTGTAAAAATATATTGCATTATCAATTTTACCCTCATTGTTGTACATGTGTGCTAGTTCACACACAATTTCGGCATTTGGCATTATATTTAAACCTTCAAACAACCACTTTTTTGCATTTTCAATGTCGTTTAACTTTTTATAGCACTTCGATATTATTAATATCGCATCAATCGTATTGGGCAAAAACTTATGAGGAAGATTAAAAAATTTATTTAACTCTAGTTTACACTTTTTATAATACCCCCAATAAAACAACTCACGTGCATAATAATATTGCTCTCTTGCATTAAATTTTACACCACGTTTTAATGCCTTACGAAACAAATTAAGGTTTCGTTTAGTGTAGTGTGTGGCAATTTTACGATGCTGAATTGTTATATCCAAATGCTCAACTTTACCAAAAGGTATAATTGCCTCGTGCACAAAACCGTTCCATATTGCTCGATTATCTCGCTTTAATATTCTTTCACGTTCAAACACAAAACTAGGTTTACCCTCTTCGTCAAAACTGGTAGCATATTTTAACATATAAGTATCCGCCACCATATTTAATTTTAATTGGTTAATCTTTTCAATCTCGCCATATTCAATCACATCATCAGCATCTAACCACATAACATAATCTTTTGTCGCCAAACTAAAAGCGTAATTACGTGCCTTACTAAAATCATCACACCAAGCATAGTCATATACTTTATCCGTATACCTGCTTGCAATATCTTTGGTTTTGTCACTACTACCAGTATCTACAATAATAATTTCATCAGCAAATTGCCGTACACAATCCAAGCACCTAGCAAGCACATCTTCTTCATTTTTAACAATCATACATACACTTATTTTCATAACTTATAGTATGATAAAATATCAGTTTTTGCCAAACAAAAAAAGACGACTATCAAAATCGCCTTTTGCATTATAAGATTAATTACTAATTAATATTCCTTCTTATCATTTTCAGCACTAGTGTGCATTATCTTTTCAAGTTCTTCATCACTTACAACATTATGACTATCAATCCCCATAAATTCAACACCATATTTTTGTTTTGCCTCTTCAACACGTTGCCAAAATTCCAATTCATATTTATCTTGTGCTGATAAACTTTTATCTTCAACTTCCGCTTGCATATTTGAGTCAATTTGTTGCTTAATTAAACGCTTAGTTCCTTTAATTTCATAGTCTTGTAGGGTTTTAGACAACTCTCGCTTGCTTAACTCTGTTAAAATTTGATTACCTAATACTTTCAGTTTGCTATTTGCTTTAAATAATGTTAAATTTTTACCTAATGCAAAAGCAACTGCAACATTATTTTTGTCTTGCTCATACATTTCAAGCAAGGTTTTACGAAGTTGTTTAAATTCTATACTAGATGTTGATTGGTCGATATCTATTAATGCTTTATCTACCGCTGTTCGTCCGCCCATCATTTCATAAAATCTTTCAAGCGATAAAGGATTATGAGTTTTTTCATAATTATTATAGTACATTTCTATTGATAGTTTACTATAACTACCATATACACTATTTTTTATAACGCTACCCAAAGTAAGAAATCCTTCCTCTTCGTAACTATCTCTTACAATATATCCTAGGTTATGCAATTCTGCCCATTCGTTCATTTGTATCAATCTGTCATTTTTAAAAAAGTCCTTATGTGCTATTGCAAGCATTTCATTAGCACCGCCATTACCTAAGTTTTCAACATTATTATCAATAACCGCATTATCATCATTATCTTTTGCAAGCAAGTACCAACTTTGAATTGCATTAATTTGACCAAGTTCGGCCAACTTTGTTAAATCCTTAAAAATTAGTGTATCTTCACCACTAACAATCTTTTTAGACCACAAGGTTACAAAGTCATTATCTAATTCATTAAAATCATATTCTAACATATCTTTTCTCCTAAACGTAATATATCATAAAACGCCAACCTTGTCAATATCCAACAATTAATTTTATTCAACAAAAAAGACGACTATAAAAATCGCCCTTTTTAATATAATGCGAAAGCATCCGCAATTATTCATTCTTCATTATTAATTCATCATTAATGATTTATCATTACTTGCTTGCTTCTGCAATTGCTACACTTACTGCCACCGTTGCGCCAACCATTGGGTTGTTGCCCATACCTATTAAGCCCATCATTTCAACGTGTGCTGGAACTGATGATGAACCTGCAAATTGAGCATCACTATGCATACGACCCATTGTGTCGGTCATACCATAAGATGCTGGACCTGCAGCCATATTGTCTGGGTGAAGAGTACGACCTGTACCGCCACCGCTAGCTACTGAGAAATATTTTTTACCTTGTTCTAATCTTTCCTTTTTATATGTTCCAGCAACTGGGTGTTGGAATCGTGTAGGATTAGTAGAGTTACCTGTAATTGAAACATCAACATTTTCAAGGTGCATAATTGCCACGCCTTCACGAACATCATTGCTACCATAACAACGAACTTTTGCACGTGGTCCATTTGAATATGCAATTTCTTTTACAATATTCAACTTGCCAGTATAGTAATCAAAATCAGTTTGAACATAAGTAAATCCGTTGATACGTGAAATAATTTGTGCAGCGTCCTTGCCTAAACCATTAAGAATAACTCTAAGTGGTTTGTTACGCACCTTATTAGCAGAGTTAGCAATACCAATAGCACCTTCTGCCGCTGCAAATGATTCGTGACCAGCAACAAATGCAAAACATTCAGTTTCGTCACTTAATAGCATTGCACCAAGATTACCGTGTCCAAGACCTACCTTACGGTCATCTGCAACCGAGCCTGGAATACAAAAACTTTGCAAACCCTCACCTAAACATTTAGCAATTTCACTAGCAGTTGTTACGCCACGCTTAATAGCAATGGCACCGCCTACAATATATGCCCAGCACGCATTTTCAAAGCAAATAGGTTGAATACCTTTAACAATATTATATACATCAACGCCTTTATTTTCGCAAATTTGACGCGCCTCTTCTAAACTTGCAATACCGTTATCATTTAATACTTTATTAATTTGATTAATACGTCTATCATAACTTTCAAACAACATATTCGCCTCCTACTCAACTCGTGGGTCAATATACTTGACTGCCTCATCAAAACGGCCGTACTTACCGCTTGCTTTTTTGATTGCTTCCATAGGTTCGATACCTTTTTTGATATTTTCCATCATCTTGCCAAGGTTAACAAATTCATAACCTATAACTTCACTATTTTTGTCAAGTCCAAGACGAGTAATATATCCTTCACTCAATTCCAAGTAACGACAACCCTTGATACGTGTACTATAGCAAGTACCCACTTGACTACGTTTGCCCTTACCAAGGTCTTCAAGACCAGCACCAATAGGAAGTCCGCCTTCACTAAAGGCAGATTGTGTACGACCATATACAATTTGTAAGAATAACTCACGCATTGCAGTATTGATAGCATCACATACAAGATCAGTATTAAGTGCTTCTAGTATGGTTTTCCCCACCAAAATTTCACTTGCCATTGCAGCAGAGTGCGTCATACCCGAACAACCTAATGTTTCCACCAATGCCTCTTCAATAATACCGTCTTTTACATTAAGTGTTAGTTTGCACGCACCTTGTTGTGGAGCACACCAACCAATGCCGTGTGTTAACCCTGAAATATCTTTAATTTCAGTTGCCTTTACCCATTTTGCTTCTTCTGGAATGGGTGCTGGACCATGATTAGCACCTTTATGCACACAACACATTTCATTAATTTCACTACTATATTCCATAAATTCCTCCGTCAAATATTGTAGCACTTTTAAATACTTTAGGTCAAATCTTTTTATGATTTTAAAATTTTTTATTAGATATTTTTATTTTTTATATTAAAATTTAACAAAATTAACTACAATTTTTTAAAAAAATAATAGACAATAGTCTATTAATGGTGTATAATTATGTATCGTATGTTGATAGTTGAGAAATTTAAGCATATATATCTAGTGAGGTAATAGATGTTACAATTAAAACAAATTACTAAAGAATATCAAATTGGTAAAAAAGATAGTAAAGATTATCAAATAGTTAAGGCATTAAATGGTGTTGACCTTAATTTTAGGCAAAGTGAATTTGTGTCTATATTAGGTCCTAGTGGTTGTGGTAAAACTACTATGCTTAACATTATTGGTGGACTAGACAAATACACTAGCGGTGACCTTGTAATTAAGGGCAAAAGTACTAAGGAATTTAAAGATAAAGATTGGGACAACTATCGTAACCACTCAATTGGTTTTGTATTCCAAAGTTACAATCTAATCCACCACCAAACAATATTACATAATGTTGAACTCGCACTTACGCTTTCGGGAGTTAAACGTAAGGAACGTACCGCACGTGCACTAGAAGCGCTTGACAAAGTAGGACTTAAAGAGCGTGCTAATGCCAAACCCAATCAACTATCGGGAGGTCAAATGCAAAGGGTTGCAATTGCGCGTGCTATTGTAAATGACCCCGACATTATCTTGGCCGACGAACCAACTGGCGCGCTTGATAGTAAAACTAGTGTGCAAATTATGGATATCCTTAAGGAATTATCCAAAACACGCCTTGTAATTATGGTTACACATAATCCCGAGCTTGCCGAAGAGTATAGTAGTCGTATTGTGCGCCTTAAGGACGGCGAATTGATAGATGACACCAATCCTTACAACCCTGAAAATGAAGATAGCAAAACAAAAAAGTCTAAAAAACAAGTTGTTAAAAGCAAAGAAAGCAATCAAGCACTTAATAGTCAAGATGTAACTACTGAGATAGTTAAAAAACCAAAAAAACGTATGTCGTTTTGGACTGCTCTTGGTTTAAGTTTTAAAAACTTGCTTACTAAAAAAACACGAACAATACTTGTATCGTTTGCGGGAAGTATTGGTATTATTGGAATTGCGCTAATTTTAGCGGTATCTAGCGGATTTAATGGTTATATAAACAAATTGCAAGAAGACACACTTTCCAGTTATCCTATAGTTATTGAAGAGCAATCCGTCAACTATATGAACATTATGACTTCAATGTTTAGCGGGTCAAACCAAACTAGCAATAACGAAGATGGCGTATACGCCGATGACACGTTGTCATCTTTGTTGGATACGTTTGCCAATGGTATGGAAACTAACGATATGAAAAGTTTTAATACCTATCTCCAAGCAAATTATGACAAAATTGAACCATATGTAAATGCTATTAAGTATACCTACAATTTAGACTTACATATCTATAAAGATAGTGATACTAATTTTACTCAATCGCTTTCACCTTCAAATAGTTCATTATACAACTTAATTATTAATTATTCGTTAGTATATTTGCAACAACAAACTAATGTAAAAATTGAAAAAATTGATGAAGGAATTAAATTAACAAAACAAGACAATTCCGATTTGACCTTCTTTGAAACATACGCACCTTATTCTACCGTTATTTCTAATATTAGAGATGATTTAAATAGTTTAGAAAAGGGATATTCCGTATTAAACGAAAAAGACATTGTAGAAGTGATTACAATTTTGTTTAGAATGGATATTAGCGCATACAAATCAATGGACATTGGTTTGTTTAACGAAATGATTGACAATGAAAAATTTATTAAATCTCAATACAAACTTCTTAGCGGAAATTGGAATAACGATAAAGTTTATGTTGAAAATGGCAAAACTTATGCTGACACATTACTAGTATTAAATGATAATAATGAATTAGATGATTATTTGTTATATGCCTTAGGTTTTATAGATGAAACTGAAATGGATAATTTATTTAATGCAATGCTAGAAGACAAATCATATAATATAAAAATTGATTATAGCAAAATTGTTGGTACTGAATTTAAATTATATTTAAAAAGTGACACATACTATAATAACGGCACTAAATATGTGCAAACTGACACAAAAACACCTAGCGATGAATTTAAAAATAATTATGTAACTTTACGTATTAGCGGTATTGTAAAAGTTAACGATGAAACTAAAGGCGGTGCGTTAGATGAAGGTTTAGTATACCCTAAAGCATTAACGGATTATTGTATTGACCAATACAACACCTCTGCACCAGTAGTTGCGGAAGACTTAGCACCAATTGATAAGGGTAGTCCTAAATCAATTTCAATATATGCAAATAGTTTTGAAATGAAAGAAGTTATTGAAGACTTTATTAGCGAATATAATTCTCAAGTTGGCGAGGACCAAAAAATTACATATACCGATTATATGGGACTAATGATGTCAATGGTTGGTTCAATTGTAGACACTGTATCATACGTACTAATTGCTTTTGTATCTGTATCATTAATTGTTTCTAGCATTATGATAGGAATTATTACATATATTTCAGTATTAGAGCGTACAAAGGAAATTGGAGTGCTTCGTAGTGTGGGTGCATCAAAACGCGATATCAAGCGCGTATTCACCGCCGAGAGTTTAATTATTGGATTTAGCGCTGGTGCTTTGGGTATTATTGTAACATTGTTACTATGTATACCTATAAACATTATAATGAAAGCATTTACAGGAATTTCCACAATCGCATCACTTCCAATGGGTGGCGGAATAATTCTTGTGCTAATTAGCATGTTGCTAACATTTATAGCAGGTTTAATCCCTGCTCAAGTAGCATCTAAAAAAGACCCTGTTATTGCATTAAGGTCTGAATAAAAGGAGAAAATTATGCAAAAGAAAAAACAATTAAATTATGTGTACTATTTTATTCAACTGGTTTTAGTTGGTCTTTTGATAATGTTTATTTGTACACATTTTGCAGGCGTAACCGCAACTGAAGTATTTAGGGATAGTAAGGAAAATATTGCTAGATGTATATATTGCCTACTATTTTCATTTCTTCCATATGTGTTAAAACGATGGAACATTCATTCAACTAGAACTCTTCAAGTGTATTTCCTACTTGCCATAATGGTTCACTTTATTGGTGGCGGAACATTAAATTATTATCGCGATGTTTGGTTTTTTAGTTTTATAGTACACTTAATTAATAGTTTCTTAATTGCTACCATTATTTATGGAATGTTGCTTAGACATTGTCAAAACCAAAGCAAATTCTTTATGTTTCTTTCAACCGTGGCATTTACTGCCCTTATAGGCGTGTTGTGGGAAGTATGCGAATACGCTATTGATAGCATGATGACCGGGAGCAATATGCAACGTTTTAACAATTCAGTAACTGGCGAACCATTTATTGGTCAACGCGCGTTACAAGATACCATGATTGACCTAATGATGGATACTTTAGGTGGCGTTATTGCTGGCATATATTTTGCATTTACTAATATTAAAGGTGTGCCTTTATACAAATTCCTAGAATTGAAATATGTAAAGTCGGAAGATACTAACATTTCATATCAACAAGATATTAATCAAGAAGGAAAACTTGAACAAGCAAAAATTGAAAGAAAAGCAATAAAGTTGGAACAAAAAAATCTAAAAATGAAAAAGAAACTTGAAAATAAGCAAAATAAATTATTGCAAAAACAAGAACGAAAGAATGAAAAATTAGAGAAAAAATCCATTAAACATAACCAAATTGACAATAAGACAATTAAAAAAGCGAATAAAAAGATTAAAAATTTGAATAAACAAAATAATACCTTGCAGACCGAACACGTTGATAACGAAAACTTTGATAATGTTAAGAAATCAAACAATATTACACAAAAAGAAGATTAAAAGGATTATAAATGAATAAATTTCCAGTTATTTAGACGTTGATACAGGGATTGATGACGCCGCCGCATTTATATTGGCGTGTTATCAAAAAGAATTGGATATTCAACTTATTACTTGTTGCTTTGGAAATACTTCTACTAGTCATATTGTAAAAAACACAATAACCGTACTTGAAACTATAAACAAGCAACATATCCCAGTATGCGCTGGCGCTTCGACCGAAATTGAAAATGACTTGCAAAAAGTTAGAGCACACGGAATTAATGGATTGGGTGGTTATGAAAAACCAATTTTTACTAAACCTTTAACAACTAATTATATTGAAGCAATGCACGAAGTTGTAACTAAAAATGAATTCACTTATATAATTGCTTGCGGTCCTTGTACTAATATTGCAAACTTTATTAAGCGTTATCCTCAAGATATCGACAAAATCAAACTTATTTTAGTTACTGGTGCAAATAGCGTTGACAAAAACAATCCATACCTAAACTTTAATATTCATGTTGATATTGTTAGTTGTAAATATGTTTTGTCAAAAGTTCCTAATATTGTGTTTTGCACTAGTGATATGGGGCATCTTGCGTATATTAAAACTCAAGATATTCCAAAAACCGAGAAATTAGGTTCAACAGGAAAATTTTTAGCAACACTTTACCCTTACCACAAGGACAGAACGGTTAAAGATGGCGTAGCATTGCATGACGCTTGCGGTGTGGCGTGGTTGACTAAACCCAACATGTTTAAAATTAGTTATGCAAAAGCAGAATTTAAAACCAATAAAAATGGAGTTGAATATTTAAACTTTAACTACACTAGCAAAAAACCAAATGTTATTGTAACAACCGATGTAAACACAAAAGCATTTTATAAATGGTATTACAAAACCTTAAAATCAATAAAGATTAAATAATATGATAAAATCTCTTATATTTAATAAGAGATTTTTTCTTATATGCATTTATATTATTATGTCATTCCGACCGAGTGAACATTGATTTGGGGACCCCACAAACACTAGTATAGGGTTTGAAGGGGAGAGGAACATCCGATTAATAATGAAATTTTGCATGTAGCAAAATGATTAAAACAATCGCGATGTGACGAGGAGTGTATCTAGATAACGTTTAATTATAGTTTACATTATTAGCAATACTTGAACTATACTCCATTCCGCAATGCTAACGCTTGCGTCAGTCGGTATGACAAAGCAAGAACTATATGCGTATTTTGACTAATTTTGTCACATGCAAATTTTAGCGTTTAAAAATATTGTGATGTGTCTACAATCCATTCGAGGAGAAAAAAGATATGTCAAAAATTCAACAACAAGTTACAATGGAAAAATCAAGAAAAAATACTATACGAAACGCAACTTATGCTTTATTAGTAGCATTTACAATTATACTTAGCGCGGTGCTTATTGCGGTCAATGCAAATGGACGTAGTTCCAATACAAATAATGCTAGCATTGCCGTAGGCACTACACCTATTACTTATGTCGCACCTATGGAAAATGCAAGTGTTGTAAAAGACTTTTCAAACAAGGAACTTCAATACAACGACACCTTAAAGCAATGGGAAATCCACAAAGCACTAGACATCACCTCTGATACCAGCAATAATGTACTTGCAATTGCTAGTGGTACAGTTACCAACGTTTACACCAATTACTTGGAAGGTGGCGTAATTGAAATTACCCACGATAACGGACTTAAATCCGTGTATAAATCACTTGAAGATATCAGTGTTAAAAATGGTGATTATGTAAATGCTGGTGATGTAATTGCATCTATATCTACTTCTATGGCACGCGAACTTAACACTGGCAATCACCTACACTTTGAAATGTACGAAAACAACATAAGCGTAGACCCAAACAACTATATCGACTTTTCAAATAAATAACCTCTTCCCCGCTTAACCAAGTGGGGAAATTTTTATATCAAAAAAATCCCTATTTCTAGAGATTTTTTCATAATGCACTAACCTATTAAGTCGTCTCTTCACCGCCCTCGTCGGCTACTGGGTTGTAAGTATCCAACCACTCTTCTGGAGCAGTAGTCCATACGGCACGTGCAGCATTGTTTGCTTCTTGAATTGCTTCAACCGAAATATCAATGTTAAATGTTTTGTTAGCGTCTACATTAGTCAATCCTGTAGGAATTGTAACTGCGGTAACAAAGTCAATAGCATCACCAGCACTTGCTACACCATTATAATAGTAGTAACCATCATCACCTTCTACCCAAGCGTCAACGGTTGTTGCCTCAACATTTAATGTTGCCCCGTCGGTATTGCTAATTGTTAACTTTGCACGAAGCAAGGCGTCCGAAGTATCTGCTGGAATGCTAACGCCAATAACTTGGTCATACACATGTCCTGGCAATGCATCATCACTAAAAGTTAAAGAAGTAACCGTTGAACCACCTTGTGTAATATTGATATTAACTGGGTCACCTAAGGTTACATTACCCACAACATTTGCATCTGCCGCAAAGTACGCCAAAGTAACACCCACTGCAATACTTGCCACCAACATTACTGATAAAACAATAATTGCAACAGTTGAACCTTTGATACGTTTTCTTTCTTTTACTCTTACATTACTCATATATGTCTCCTTTGGATAATTGTAGTATGTGACAAGTAAAATTATTTATTCATTAAATTTTTAATTTTGATAACTCAATTTTAAATTTGCAAACATTACCAAATAAAAAAGATTACTTTTGGTTAAGTAATCTAATTTTTATTTTTAACTGTATAGTTTTTGTATCTTTTTAATTTTCGTTTACCATATGCATAGTCATATACAATAATACCCATTCCAGAAAATAAATACGTATAATACGTTATCAATCTCCAAATAATTAATGCCCAGAACAATACTCCGCTATCAAACAAACTGGCAAATATGGTAGAAAAACTAAGTTCTGCCAAACCACTTCCGCCCGGCAATGGAATAGAATGGCAAGCAAGTTCAATGATAACCGATATTGATAATAGTTGTAGATAAACACTTATATCAAAACCATTAAAAGCACTATACACAAAGAATAATACGCTATATTCTATTATATATTCTAGTAGTGACAAAACTAAAAACTCACAAGTAATACCCTTAGATGAGAAAAATTTTTGCATTTTGCGTTGAAACACCAATGTTGGACGCATTATTTTTAAATAAAACGCTACTGGATTTTTAACTATCCTTAATTTTGTAAGCACTTTTACAACAAAAGCAACTATTCGATGACCTAGTTTTTTGTTTAAACACATTAATATAACAAATGTTAAATATAGTGCCAAAAACATAAAACTAATAAATGCAAGCACAATTACAATATTAACCAAACTTCCTTGTGACATTAATAATTTATTAAATCTAAAGGTTGCCATCATCACAAGCGCTAATAATCCATACATTAATTTGTTTGACACATAACTACAACTAACCATGGTTAACGAATTGGACGCTTTAACCCCATATTTACTAAAATAATACACTTGGAAAGGTTGCCCACCTATACCAAATGGAGTAAGTTTAGTATAGTATTTACCCATCATTTGAGTTTTAAAACACAAAAGCGGTCTGTAACGTTTTTGGAGTTTTTTATGATAAAAATCCAACTTAAAACTTGAAATTATATTAGAAGTTAAAAAACAAAGCAATGCAATTAATATAAACTTATATTGTATGTTAGAGTTAAATACATCTTTGATAGAAGATATCCCCTCTTCCGAATTTAGTTGAACCGCCAACACAATGGCAATTACAAAAATATTGACTAAAAAAAACACCAAAGACCAAACATTTTTCTTAGTTTTAGGTTGTTTTTTAATTACTTTTTTGTTGCAAGTAGCATAAAAAACTTCCATATTATAAGAATTGCCTTTGCGCAAGTGATGTATTTTTCCCTTGTACTTTTTCTTAATCATATTTTTTATTATAACAAATTTAATTATTATGTGCAATACTTAATCCGAAATTTTATAAAAATATTAAAATTTAATAAAAAACACACTAAGTAAATTTACTTAATGTGTTAATTATGATAATTAAATTTTGTTTGAAGCCTTAATCTTTGTTTCATATAAAGTAACTGGATATTTAGAATATAATGATTCTATTAATGTTTGCTCATAACTTGAATATTTAGTGTTGCTTGTAAACATACCTTCACTGCTTGCTGGATAAACCAAATCAAACACTCTATCCAAATAAGTTTCGCCAGTTGCTTCATTTAAAATAGCACTATCCAATTGTTCAATAGTCAATTTATTGATATCCTCAACCTTAACTTTGTTATTAACTGGTCCTACATAATACAATAAATGCACACCATAATTTGACAAAATATATTCGTCAGCATCACTATATGCACTATTTGATTTGCCTTCTTTCATTAATCTAATTGCTTCAGCAGTAAAGTTTGCAACCATTGATGAATATTCTTCATCAGTAACTGTATTATAACCAATAATATATGGCATGTCTGCGGTTAGTGTAGCAGTGTCGGTAG
This sequence comes from Clostridia bacterium, assembly GCA_017481235.1. GTDB lineage: Bacteria > Bacillota > Clostridia > Christensenellales > UBA1242 > Onthoplasma. The sequence continues at coordinate 26,635 of JAFUPL010000013.1, forward strand.
TATATTTAAACATAAATTCCTTAAATGAATTTAGGTCTTTAACTGTATCAGCATATTCTTCCAACGCCTCTTGTATTGACACTTCGCCTTCCATCTTAACGCCTTCTTCATAAATCAATTCGCCTGTTGTGTCGTCACGAATATCTTTAGTTGCACGTTGTTCACACATTATTTGATTGATTAGTGCCATTTGTTCTGCTTTATATTCTTCGTCAGTATACAAATGTCTATGGTCTTTCAACCAATTCATATCATCTTCCACATTATTCAAAGGAAGTAATACGTGCAAGAAATAACCAAATTCAGCGTCGCTATTAGGTGTGTAATAAATTAAATCACCGTCGGTAGATATAATCTTTTCATTATACGCATCTGCATCATTAGCGTATTTTGCATAATCACTTTCGTACATTGCCTTGTATGCATTGATTATGCTTTCATTAGACAATGCTTCTTTTTGCAAATATATGTTGTTTACTTTGGTGATATAAGCGCTTTCTAGTTGCGATAGATATGTTCTTTGCACAAATCTATATAACAAATCTTCTTTATTTGTTGATAACTTTTTACCATCTTCACGCAAATAATATTCATAATTTGCTAAATTAGTACAAGTAAGTTCTATTGCTTTGTCACAAACCCTTTTGTATAATGCTTCATCTTCATTGTCAATGTTGGCATAAAATTCTTTTTTAAATAATGCTAACAATTGTTTAACAATTGCATCTTGAGTATAATTTTTGTGATATTTAATATACTTTTGTGCAATTGAAATGTCAATCTCATCTATATCGCCATCAGTTTCAATCTTTTTGTACTTAATTTGACCATCTACTATTTCAACACGTTTTTCATAATTATATTCGCTTAATTTAAAACTTTCAGCACTATCGGTTTCATCTTCGGCACTTTCAACTTTTTCAAGGTCATAAATTTTACGTGCTGTAGTTTTGTTATCCTCAACACTTTCCAACAAACTATCCACTGTATCACGATATAATTTTTTAACTTCATATTCGCTTAAAGAATATTCTGCTGGATTGTCCATTGCGTATTGTGCGGTAAGTTTGCGTTGCACCAACAAATCCATTGTGCTAAGCAATGCTTCTTTTTCACTTTTACCTTGTTGAGTAACATAATTAGTATAACCGTAACTATTATAAGCATTAATAAGGTCAAACCTTGTAATATTTTGGTCACCCACTTTTGCTAAAATTTCGTTGTAATACTTAACCTTGTCCACCCTAAAAGTAGAACAACCAGTTAGCACAACAACAAGCATTATTAAACAAGTCATTAATATTGTAGTAAACTTTTTCATCTTTGCTCCTTAATACAAGTAATTAATTGTCAACTTATTATATAGCATATCTCAAAAAAATGCAACTATTTTAACTACATTTGCTCGCATTTTGAATTTAAATATCCAATTATATACCCTTGTGCCGTTTCTGGCGAAAATTCATGAGTATCTAACTTAATTGTTGGCAATGTAGATTTTTTTAAACTAAACTTAGTAAATTTGTTAAAATCCTTTAACAGTTGGTCTAGGGTTATAGCGTCTTCGTAAAATTCAACAAAGATATTAACTTTGTCTATTACAATATGTTTAATATTTAGTTTTTGCGCTAAAGATTTGATTAATGCCACATTGCTAAGTTGAATTACCTCCTTTGGAAGTCTACTATAATTAGACTTTAACCCCGCTATTATATCTTTTTGTGATTGAATGTCGGTAATATTGGAAATCTTAGAATAAATTTTCAACTTTTCGGTTTCGTCTTGAACAAAATCATTAGGGATACGCGCATTGATAGCAATATCCAGTTTGACCTCTCTTTTAACTTCCAATTTTTGTCCCATCAATCGTTTAGAAGTTTCTTCCAGCAACTTAACATACATATCATAACCAATTTTTATCATATGACCATGTTGAGATTTTCCCAGCAATTCACCTGCGCCACGAAGTTGTAAATCTCGCATAGCAATTTTAAATCCGCTACCTAATTCAGTATTTTCCGCCAACGCTTCTAAGCGGTTTGTTGCTTCAATGGTTAAAGTCTTATCGCTTGGATAGGTAAAATATGCATATGCTTGACTTTGATTACGTCCAACACGACCACGCAATTGATACATTTGTGACAAACCTAAATTTTGACTATCCAACACAATCAAAGTGTTTGCACTAGGCAAATCCACGCCATTTTCAATAAGTGTTGTAGATATAAATACATTTGTTTGCCTACTATACAACCGTTGAATAGCATTTTCAAGCGCAACTTTTGTCATCTTGCCATGTGCCACGTCCATTGATGCAAGTGGTGTAAGTTTTTCTTTTAAGGTAGTGGCAAAATGATAAATTTTATCAATATCATTATATACAATAAGCACTTGCCCATCACGTTCAATTTCGCTATTAATCGCTTGAGTTATCACGTTGATATCATACGGTATCACATATGTCTTTACTGGCAACCTATTTTGAGGCGGAGTATTGATAATGCTAATATCACGTAAAGTAAGCAATGCCATATTTAAAGTTCGTGGAATTGGAGTTGCCGACATTGTAATAACGCCAACATTATTTTTTAAACCTTTTAACTTTTCCTTTGCTTTTACACCAAATCGTTGTTCTTCGTCTAATATTAACAATCCTAAATCCTTAAATTCCACACTATCCGCCACCAAACTATGAGTTCCGCATATAATATCAATCTTGCCTTGTTTTAAGCGGTTGATAATTTCTGCCTTTTCTTTAGGTGTTTTAAATCTATTAAGCATCTCAATTCTAATGTCAAAATTTTTAAAACGCTTACTAAATGTCATATAGTGTTGAAGTGAAAGTATTGTAGTAGGTGCCAGCACCGCTACTTGTTTACCTTCAATTGCCGCTCTAAACGCCGCACGCATTGCCACTTCCGTTTTGCCATAACCCACATCACCGCAAATCAATCTATCCATCACTTTGCCAGACGTCATATCATTTTTAATGTCTTGAATTGCTTGCATTTGGTCGACGGTTTCAGTATGTTCAAAAGCATTGTCAAATTCTGTGCATAAATAATTGTCTTCGCTATATTTGTATCCCTTACTATTTTGACGCTTGGAATATAAAACAAGTAATTCCTTTGCCATATCTTCAATTGCTTCTTGAGCGCGTGCTTTGTGAAGTGAAAATTCCTTACCGCCCAATTTATTCAAATTAACAACACCACCATCGGTCATATATAACGACAATGAATTAGTGTTTTCAGTTGGTACATACAACACATCATTATTTTTGTATACTAGTTTAAAAAAGTCTTTGTCCGCACCCATTACATTTAATGTAACAACACCTTCACACTTTCCTATGCCATGCACTTCATGCACCACATAGTCTCCCGCCTTAGGCAAAAATTTAATTTGAGACTTTTTGTGCTTTTCAATAGTCTTTTTGTGCGCAAAGTTACTACTTCCAATATACCACACATCATCATCGCTAAAGCAAACGTTGTATGGCAACTTACTTTGAGTTAAAACAATCCCTTTATCCTTTAAACTTGTAGATATTCCCACACCATTAGATGTTAATAAATTTTTTATAGAATTAAATGTATAATCATTGTCCAAACATAGTTGAATTTGTTTTTTTCTAACTGCACCTAATTCATATTTAATAAGGTCGGTTTTATATAAATAACTAGACAAATTTTTTGTAGGCAAATCTATTTTGTTTTTAGTCTTAAAATTGCCAAGACTATCAAAAACAATAGTATGCTCATCAAAATCCAACTCGCTAATTGGAGTTAAATCTTTTATAACTTCGTTATTTGTAAACAATGTTTCAATCAACTTGGTATGTTCTTTGCACAACTGTTCTAACTGAGTTTTTACATGCAAAGGATTGCTAACAACAATTCTTGCATTAGGTAAATAATTAAATATTGAGCAAAATTCAGCACCCAACAACCCTAAGTATTCGTTTGAAATTGATTTGTTGAGTTCAAAAATCGACGTTAATTCATACAACTTGTTTTCCTTAGTAATTTCACTTAATTTTGCCAGACGTTGAATATATTTTTCCACTTCTTGGTCGCTTAAAATCAAATCCTTCATAGGACTTAGTTGTATATGCTCCAACTTTGATATTGTACAAAGGTTTATGTTGTCAAAATAAATTATATTTTCGATTACATCATCAAACAAGTTTATACGCACTGGATAGGCGTGATTAGGCGCAAAAACATCAATCACTTCCCCGCGAATGGCAAATTCGCCAACTTGTTGCACACCTTCGACACGCTTATATCCTAACCTAATCAAATTAATTGGTAATTGCTGTACATCAAGCATATCTTCAACTTTTATTTCAATAATGTTTGACTTGAAATCTTTTGCATTTCCAAGTTTTAACTTTAGTGTAGAAGGTGTAAGTATAACGACGTCTAAATTGTTGTTAACCATGCAATACAATGTGTTTAATAACTTTATATTGCTATCTTGACTTTGATATTTACTAATAAGGTATGGGTTGTCAACATTTTCAATCAATGCCACACGTTTTCCCAATGCCAACAATTGTTGTTCAGCCTTTATGGCCGTTTCAACGTCTCCCACAACGAAAAAAACGGGCGAACTTAATTTTGAAATCAAAAATGCTTGTTCGCCAATCTTTGTGCCACTAATACACAAATTATTTGAATTGCATGCTTGCAAAAATCTTTCTACACTTTTCATACTTCTTATTCTTACAATTTTAATTAATTTAAATTTTTATTTTGAAATAAATTCACTTATCTTATCCACTGCTTCCATAAACGCCTTATCTAAAATCTCTTTGCTCATAGCGTCAACATTTGATAGCACATAATCCGCCAAATTCATATTATCTGGTTTTCCTATTCCTATACGCAATCTTGGAGTTTCGCCCACCTTTGCAATAATGTCGCGCATTCCATTATGAGTTCCAGCACTACCCTTTTCGCGATACCTAATAGTTCCTTTTGGTAAATCAATATCATCTACCACTATCAATATATCATCATTGGAAACCTTAAAATACTTTTTTAACTCCAACACACTATCACCACTCAAATTCATGTATGTAATAGGTTTTGCAAGCACAAAATCAGGCGTTTTAACTATCTTCGCCCTACACTTGTTTTTATTAATCTCTAATTTATTTAACTTAGCAAACTTATCCACTACCATATATCCAATATTATGATATGTTTTAGCATATATCCCATCGGGATTTCCTAGTCCTACAATAATTTTCATGTTTCCTTTTCCTTTTATTGATTTTTTTATATAATGTGACAGCGTCCTCAATATTTTCATACTTTCATATTATATATTAACATATATTTAATAAAAAATAAATACTTATTACAAAATTCCTTATTTATTTTATACTAAATAATTAATAAAAAAGAAATTGTTATTTTTTAACAATCTCTTTTTA
>JAFUPL010000014.1 GCA_017481235.1 Clostridia bacterium
AAGGATATGGAGCGTGCTATTCATAACCTAAGGGTTAGAGGTGTGGCATGTATATATGTTGTTGATGATATAGACCGAATGATTAATTGTTATGTAGATATGGGAGATAGATATACTAAGTTGATTAAAAGTTTAAAGCATATAAAAGATAATTTGCAAGTGTTAACTAGAGAGTCTATAAAATTATCAGACCTTATGGCATTGCAATATGGATACCCTAAGTTTGACGCTGGTAAGTTTGGTTTTGACGATATGGAGTTTGAAAATAAAGTTAACCCTATACATAAGTATATAAAGTAAATATATTTTAAATGTGACACAATAATTTAAAAATACATTATTATGGACAATATTAACATAAACCCCTAAAAAGAGGTTTTTGTTTTTTATTACAAAATTTTTCAAAAAAATTTAAAAATTTTTGGCAATAATAGTTGACTTTTGTTTGCAATGTGCATATAATAGTGTTAGCAGTCGTCGATTAAGAGTGCTAAAAAGGAGATAGTGCGTGGAAATTAAAAGTCAAAGAAAAAAAGACATTTTACTTTACGCGGTAGATGAATATATTAAGCGTCCCCAACCAATTACAAGTGCTGGTTTAAGTGTAAAGTTTAATGACGTAAGTACTGCGACACTTCGTAATGAATTAAATGCTTTAGAGCAAATGGGGTATTTGCAACAATTGCATACGTCGGGCGGGCGTGTTCCTACTAGTCTTGCCTATAGGTGTTATGTTAATGATATTTTGTCTAGTAACAAGTTGGATATAAATTCATTACAACAAGTAAAAGATAATTATGAGGTTAAAAGTGTCAATCTTATAAGTACGCTATCGTCACTTGCCAAAAAACTTAGTAAAGTTACTAATTGTCCCACAATATTGGTGCAACATGGTATTGAAAATTTGACTATTGTGGATATCAAAATTATTCCGCTTATTCAAAAGGACGCATTGTTACTGGTTGAAACTACGGCGGGAGTTATTGATGATAATCTAATGATTGACCCTGACACTGACCGTGACGCGTGTCGTGATGCCTCAAGTTACTTAACCGAGCATTTTAAAGGTAAAACCATTAAGTATATGGTGGATAATGTTGCTGAAGTATGTCTTAAAGCAGGTGCGCAAATGTTTGAGTTTAAAACCCTTATTGATAGTGTAACTTTGGCGCTTCAAAATGTGGTAAAAACCAAATTAGATATATCTAGCGAAAACACCTCGCGTATGCTTGATAATATAACTTCTAGTGAATTTGACGAAGCAAAAGATGTATTGTCATTCCTTGAAGATGGCGAAGATGTGATTAATGCGGTGACTGATAGTGAGGAACTTAGTTTTGTTATTGGAGAGGAAAACGAAAATGACAAATTAAAGGGGGGAATGATGCTTAGTGCACCAATAGTTATTGACGGTGTTAGTATTGCATCGCTTGCTTTAGTTGGTCCTAAGCGTGTCGATTATGGCAGTTTGGCAGCGGCATTAAAATTTATTGTTAGTCAAGCGGAAAATTTAAATAAAAATAAGCCTTCTTAAGTAAGAAGGTGGTTGTCGTAGACAGACGGATGATATGAATTCATACCCTCAGTCGAGCAAGTTCGACAACTCCCTACTTATGGAGCCTTAAATAAGAAATAATAAATAATAAGGAGAGTAATCTTGGAAGAACTAGAAAAAGATTTAAACGAAAGTTGCGATTGTTGTTCAGCATGTGATTGTGGTGAAGATTGTAAGTGCACTGAAGATAATAAATGTTGTTCGGATTGTACTTGCGATATAAATTGTAAGTGTCATGATGACCAAAATTGCACGTGTGAAGATGAGTGTAACTGCAACAATGATTGCAAATGCAATGATGAATGTATATGCGAAGACAACTGTGAGTGTGATGAGGATAAATGTAATGAACATTGCACTTGCGGTGCGGAAAAAGATGATTGTGATGAAAATTGCGAATGTGACGAAAAAACTAAGTGTTATGACGAATGCGATTGTGGTGAAAATAATAAAGAAAACCATGACTATGACGAAGAGATTGATGACGATAAATGTAAATGTGGTTGTGGCGAGAGTGTTGAGGAAGAAACCACGGCAGATGCTTATTTTAGACAATTATTAAGTCTTAGGGCAGAGTTTGACAACTATCGCAAACGCACACAAACCGACATATCAAAGGCATATAGTAACGGATTTAATCAAGCAATAACCGAATTCTTGCCAGCACTTGATAGTTTTAAGATGGCAACCGAATATATTACTGACCCTAATACATTGATGGGTATACAATATATTGAAAAAGGGATACTTAACACACTTGAAAAGATTGGCGTAAAAGTAATTGATGTTAGTGGTAAGTTTGACCCTAACTTCCACCAAGCAATTGGCAGTGAAGTGAGTGCTGAACATGAAAGTGGCGATATAATTAAGGAATGTTTTAAAGGATTTACTATGGGTGACAAAGTAATACGTTATTCGCAAGTAATAGTGGCAAAGTAGGATACAATATGGCAAAGCGAAATTATAAACTTAAAGATGTATGTGACTATTTATTAGAATATTATAATCTTGAATGGCGATTATGTTTGGTTTTAGACGATGGAATGGAACGAGGAGTTCGAAACTTTGATTTTGGTGGCAAATATGGAACTCGATTAAGTGTGGTAGCAGTTGTATATCAAGGTTCAAGGCGAAAGGTGTTGCCGTTAAGTGTAACTAATAATGACTTAAGCATTGGTTATGGATTTAATAAACCGCAACTTTCATGGGCGGAATACTTAGCATTAAAGCATCATGAAGAAAAAACACTTTAGGAGAAAAATGGTGGAAAGAGCATATAAGTTGCAAGATGTGCATTACTTTTTAAAGGAGTATTATAATCTTGAATGGCGTAAGTTTTTGATTATTAAAGACGGGCATACAATACCTATTAAAATACAAGATTTTAATAAAAGTTGCTTGCGTGTGCCAGCGGTGTTATATCATGGCGGAAGTAAACAAATTTGTTGGTTAACAGTGTCAAACAAACATTTTCAAGTTTATGGCTATGAAGATAATCGAAACGGTAATAAACTTAAAAATAAACTTTGGTTAGATTTTATAGCAAAACGCAATAATCAAGAACAAGGTTTAAACAAATAATATTGAAATTTGCTTACTTTCCAATTATTGAAAAGTAAGCAAAAATATAAAATAAATTAGATTTTTACAACTTTTATTAATAAAAAGTTGATTATATAAATAAAAAACATAAAAACAAGGAGAATTATTATGGGAAAAATTATTGGTATCGACTTAGGTACAACAAATTCATGTGTTGCGGTTATCGAAGGTGGTAATCCAACCGTTATTGCCAACAGCGAAGGTGGCAGAACTACACCTAGCGTGGTAGGTTTTAAGGACAGTGAACGTCTTGTAGGTCAAGTAGCAAAACGTCAAGCAGTTGCTAATCCTGATCGTACAGTTATTTCAATCAAGCGTGAAATGGGCACAGATTACAAGGTTAATATTGACGACAAATCATATTCACCTCAAGAAATCTCTGCTATGATTTTAAGTAAGTTAAAGGCTGATGCTGAGGCTTATCTTGGCAGTCCTGTAACACAAGCAGTTATTACAGTTCCTGCATACTTTAACGATAGTCAACGTCAAGCAACTAAGGACGCTGGTAAAATTGCTGGATTGGAAGTTCTTCGTATTATCAACGAACCAACAGCAGCGGCGCTTGCTTATGGTCTTGATAAGGAAGATAAAAAGAATCAAAAAATACTTGTATTCGACCTTGGTGGCGGTACATTTGACGTAAGTATTCTTGAAATTGGTGATGGCGTGTTTGAAGTGCTATCTACTAATGGTGATACTCGTCTTGGTGGTGACGACTTTGATAACCGCATTATGGACTTATTAATTGAAGACTTTAAAAATACAAATGGTATTGATTTGCGTAACGACAAACTTGCTATGCAACGACTTAAGGAAGCTGCTGAAAAGGCTAAGATTGAACTTTCAACTTTAACAAACACAACAGTTAGTCTTCCATTTATCACAGCAGATGCTACTGGTCCTAAGCACTTGGAATACAATTTAAGTCGTGCTAAATTTGAAAATATGATTAGCGACCTAATCAACAAGACACTAGATTGTACTCGTAAAGCTCTAGCAGACGCTAAATTAAG
>JAFUPL010000015.1 GCA_017481235.1 Clostridia bacterium
AAAAAACAAAAAGAAATTAAGGAGAAACTAATGAATCACGAATTACTAGAAAACAACAAAGTGTATTTACAAGGAGAGATTATAGACGAACCCGTATATAGTCACGAAGTATTAAATGAAGGATTTTATACTTTAAATCTTTCCATTCCACGCCTTAGTGGGCAAAACGATATTATCCCAGTTACAATTAGTGAAAGGTTGCTAAAAAATGCCAATCTTAATGTTGGAGATACAATTGCTTTAAAAGGTCAATTTAGAAGTTATAATAGACTAGAAGAAAATAGAAGTAAACTAGTACTAACTGTATTTGTGCGAGAACTGTGCGACGTGGACGAAAATTCAAATCCAAACATTATTGAAATATATGGATATATTTGCAAGTCACCAATATATCGAACAACACCTTTTAATAGGGAAATAACAGATGTGTTGATGGCGGTTAATCGCTCGTATAACAAATCAGACTATATTCCTTGTATTACGTGGGGCAGAAATGCACGCTTTGTAGGAGAATTGCCAGTGGGAACAAAACTTGAGATGGTTGGACGAATTCAGTCGCGCGAATATGTTAAAAAACTTGAGGGAATGGACCCAATAAATAAAGTTGCTTATGAAATTTCTGTTTCAAAAGTTACGCAATGTGAATAAATTGTTTGACAAATAAAGATTAAATGTTCTATAATAGTTTTGTTTGATTAGAACATTTGTCTTAAAAATGTCGAATTTTGTCAACATAAAATACTAAACGAATAAAAAAATGGCACTGGTTCTTGACTTTGTTTTATAGTATGTTCTATAATCTCGTCAAACAAAGGGAGGGGTAATGTTGGTTATAAATGATGCCAAAGTATTGATTTCGGCATATAGATTTATTGAAAAAAATTGCGATTTGATGGACGAATTTGTGTATAGACATGCAATCAATTTTGGTCCATCACCAGAGTATTGTTCAACTTATGACGTTACAAATAATATTATCAATCTAATCGAACGTAAAAATAGACTTATAAATTTAAAGTTAATTATTGAAGAGTTGGTAGATAGTTTGGAAAAGCAAGATAAATTAATTATTTTGTCCAAAATGAGATACAATTTGTCGGTTAAATCATTTTGCGAAATGTTTAATATGCCATCTGTGCGCACTGCTTTTAGACGAATTCAAACATCTTTAGAACATTTTTTAATTAAAGCAAATAATTCGCCTTACAAAGAAAAACTTGAATATCTTTTAGATAACGAAAGTTTTATTGTAGCATTGCGACAAGAACAATTTAAAAAAGAAGTTTGCGTTTAACCGCAAACTTTTTTTTTGTATTATTCTATTTCCAACAACTCATCAATATTACAATTTAAATAATTTGCAATAGCTATTATTTTTGAAAGTGTTGGTTTTGTACCAGTCGACCATCTTGAAAAATTTGTTCTTGAAATTCCTAAATCCTTACAAAGTTTTGTTTGAGAAGTAGAAAGCATCATTTTTTTTAAGTTAGCATAAAACTTTGATTGAGTTAATGAATATTTTTTAAATTTGTTAATATCAACCCTATTAAGAATATAATCAATAGATGTATTTAAAAAATTTGCAATCTTAATCATAGATATTAAAGAAGGGGCATTATGTTTAAAAATATAAAAAGTATTTTTTGCTATAATACCATTATCTTCTAAATCTTTTATAGTTTTTCCACTTTCATTAAGTGTGTCTAAAATCAACTCATAATAATTCGACATAATTCGACCTTAAAACTCATTTTTATTAGATAATTTTATAAAAAATAGTGCTCAGTTTGTTGATTTTAGATAACTTGGTGCAGTATAATATATGCAATGCTAAACGCAGGATAAAAGGAAAAATATATTATGAGAAACGAATTAGAAAAAGACAAAGAAAAACTGGTTAGATATTTATATCCAACTAAAGAGATTAGTGGATTGATGTGTAACGATATTTATCAAGAACTTTTGGAGATTATTCCACTAGAATGTTGTATATGTGAAGACAATATTAAGGATAATGTTAGAACAAGGAATTTAGTGTTTGTGCGCGGAGCAATTAAAGGATTTGTTTTAGGAAATATTGAATATCAAAAGATATTGTTTGAATATTATCATCATGATAATCTTGAATGGATAGTAAGGGATATATTGATAGGATTTGTATTATATATTAGCACAATAAGTGAAAAATTTAAAGAGATAGACATACTAAAAGACAAACAATCCATACTTTATGGTGAAACATTTATTTTAGATTTAATGTAAGGAGGAGTAAGTTAATCGTAACTATTGCCTTGAAATTTTTTGCTGGTTAATACATATAATATTTTATTAAATTTTATAAAGCATATAAAAATAGTTGTGTTTTTGTTAAATTTTTGTTACAATTTTTATCCGTGATAAGAAATTTGGATTAATTTGATTATTGCGGGTGATACTAAGTATAAAAACTATAAATTTGTAAAAAATGCAAAAGAAAGAGAGGTAATATGGAAGAAAAGTTATTTGAAAATGTTTGGAGAAATTTTAAAGGCAATAATTGGAAAAACGAAATAAATGTTTCGGACTTTATTATTTCCAATTTTAACGAATATACTGGAGATGATACATTTTTGTCTAATCCTTCTAATAAAACCAAAGCGGTTTGGTCAAAATGCGAACAATTGCTAGAAGAAGAAAATAAAAGAGGTGGTTGTCTTGACGTTGAAACAGGTATATTAAGTGGGATTACTGCCTTTGCTCCAGGATATATTGATAAGGAAAATGAAGTTATAGTAGGACTTCAAACTGACGCTCCACTTAAACGAATTGTTAATATGTATGGCGGAACAAAAGTTGCCATGAAAGCATTGGAAGCGCATGGATATAAGATTAATGACGAAGTGTATAAATATTTTACAACATATCGCAAAACTCATAACGACGGCGTTTTCCACGCCTATACTCCAGCAATACGAAGGGCGCGAAGTAATGGTTTGCTTACAGGTCTTCCAGATGGTTATGGTAGAGGTCGTATCATAGGTGATTATCGTAGAATAGCGCTATATGGAATTGATAGATTAATTGAGTTTAAGAAAAATGACTTGAGAGGCGAGGAAATTGACGGCAATAATATTGAGGAAAATATTAGACTTCGTGAAGAGATTAACGAGCAAATTAAAGCATTAGAAGCAATTAAAACAATGGCGTCAAGTTATGGTTTTGATATTTCCAGACCTGCCCAAAATGCACGTGAGGCAGTGCAATGGACATATTTTGGATATCTTGCTGGCGCTAAGGAAAACAATGGTGCAGCAACATCAATTGGTAGAAATGCCACTTTCTTTGATGTGTATATTGAAAGAGACATTGCTGAAGGAACATTGACCGAAAGTGAAGCACAAGAACTTATTGACCAATATGTTATCAAACTTCGTCTTATCCGTCACCTTAGAACTCCTGATTATGACGAATTATTTGCGGGCGACCCTACTTGGGTTACTGAAACTATTGCTGGCATGCTTGATGCGGATAAGAGTTTAACAACCAAAACTTCATTTAGATTACTTCATACACTTATTAATCTAAATCCAAGTGCCGAACCTAATTTAACAGTTCTTTGGGCAAAAGGTCTTCCTGAAAACTTTAAAAAGTATTGTGCAAAAATTTCGATTAAAACCGATTCAATCCAATATGAGGGTGACGACACAATGCGTCCATTGTATGGCAACGATTATGCAATTGCGTGTTGTGTTTCTGCTATGAAACAAGGCAAACAAATGCAATTTTTTGGTGCGCGTTGTAATCTTGCAAAATCTTTGTTATATGCTATCAATGGTGGTTATGACGAAAAAACTGGCAAAATGGTAGTAGATGGACTTGAAAAGAATACTGAAAATGTATTAACATATGAAAGGGTAAGACGTCAATATAGCGAAATGTTAAAGCGTATTGCAAAAATATATGTTGATGCAAACAATATTATCCATTTTATGCACGATAAGTATGCATACGAAGCAAGTCAAATGGCACTTCATGATACTGTGGTTGAAAGATTGATGGCGTTTGGTGTTGCTGGATTTTCATCTGCTGTGGACTCATTGTCTGCTATAAAGTATGCTAAGGTTAAACCTATTAGAAATGACCAAGGCATTGCTATTGATTTTGAAATAGAAGGTGATTTCCCTAAATTTGGAAATGATGACGACCGTGTGGATAGTTTGGCAACCGAACTTGTGCAAGAATTTTTTGACGACATTAAGGTTCATAAACTATATCGCAACGCAAAACCTACACTTTCGCTATTAACTATTACATCAAATGTTATGTATGGTCAAAAAACTGGTGCAACTCCAGATGGAAGAAAGTCGGGCGAAGCGTTTGCTCCTGGTGCAAATCCAATGCATGGAAGAGATTGTACGGGCGCACTTAATTCACTTAATAGTGTTGCAAAAATTAAGTTTGCAAATTGTTGCCAAGACGGGGTATCTAATACTTTCTCAATTGTTCCAAACGCATTGGGCAATAACGAAAATGAGCAAATTGAAAACCTTGTGTCAATTCTTGATGGGTATTTTATTCAAGGCGCACAACATATAAATGTAAATGTATTAAATCGTGACTTGCTAGTAGATGCTATGAATAATCCTTGGAAATATCCAAATCTTACAATTCGTGTATCTGGTTATGCGGTTAACTTTAATAAATTAGATCGCGCACATCAAGAAGAAGTTATAGCACGTACATTCCACGAAAAGAGATAAATCCGCAAACAAGTTTGCGCAGTGAAAAATGATGAATGAAGAGTGAAAAGTTTGAGGTTGAATTATATATTTATAATTTTGCCTCAATATTTTCATTTTTAACATTAAAAGGAATTTATGACGGGTAAAATTACAGATTTGGAAACAATGGGTTCTGCTGATGGACCAGGAATAAGATTAGTTTTGTTCTTGTCTGGATGCAAATTAAGATGTTTGTATTGTCATAACCCAGAAACATGGAACAAGCATGCATTTAGACGTGAAATATCTAGTGAAGAAGTTCTAAAGTTGTACAACAAGTACAAAGTATATTACGGTGAAAAGGGTGGAGTCACTTTTAGTGGTGGCGAACCTTTAATGCAAAGCAAATTTGTGTTACAAACAATTAAATTGCTACATCAACACAACATTCACACCGCCATTGACACGTCTGGAGTTGGGGAAGATTATGACGAGGTTTTAAAACTTGTAGACCTTGTTATATTAGATGTAAAAGCGGTGGATAGTGATGAATATAAATCAATTACTGGAAGAGATATCAAAGATTTCAATACATTTTTAACAAAGTGTCAAAATCTAAACAAAAAATTATGGTTAAGGCAAGTTATAGTGCCTGGGATTAATGATGACGAGCAACATGTTTTAAAATTTAAACAATTTGCTAGAGGTTTGTCAAATGTTGAAAGAGTGGAATTATTGCCTTATCATAATATGGGAATAAGTAAATATAATGAGTTGGGTATTAAATATCGACTTGAAAGTACTCCTAATATGGATAAGGACAAATGTAAACAACTGGAACAACTATTAAACAATTAAAATATTTTAATTAGTAGTGCATTACTAATATTAAAGTATAAAAATCAACTTAAACTTTAATGTTTGAGTTGATTTTTTTAGTGGATTAAAATATAAAACTTTTATTTAATATTATTAATAATAGGTTCTTTTCTATCGGTATATTCACGATATATTATTTCAGCCATTTTTTGTGGACTTTCTTTACAATCACGTTCTAACCAAAGTTCACACATTGCTTTTATACCCGCTCCAAAAAAATTTGCGCGATAAAATAATTCAATATCGTCCACATATTTGCCAAGAATTTCAGCATCTTTTAAGTTGTCTAAAATTTGTGTTTTTGCATTTTTTTCAGCGAGCGTTGCATAAGGTATTTTTAAAAACGCTTTGTAAAAGATTTTATTTTCCTTAACAAAGGTAAACATGTCAATAAATGCTTGGTGGTCTTGCTTTAAACCAAAATTAAAAATTGATGCCATATTATGGGCAAATTTACCCTCTATTTTCATAATCAAATCATTAATATCGCTATAATGAGCATAAAAGGTACTTCGATTAATATGCGCTTCATTACATAGTTCACTAATGGATATTGTTTCATAGGCGTTAGTTTTAATCAAATTTAAAAATGCTTTTTCAATTTTTTCACTATTAGATTTGTATCGTTGGTTGTTTTTAATATTCATGATATTTCCTTATAAATTTATTATTTCAACAATCTTGGCATGATTGTTGTCATTTTTATTAAAATGAAATTGTTAAATTTACTCAATTATAATATAATCTTATTAATAAGTCAAGTGTTGGAATAATGTTTGACTTAAAAATAAGAAGGAGTAAAATTATGAGCGAAAAGAAGGAAAATTTTTTTAAAAAGGCGTTTAAGGACATGGCAGAAAGTGCAAAAGCACAACACGAAGTAGATAAGGCAAACTTTAACGCGGTAAAAGCGGAAGCAAAAGCAAATTTTGAAGAGAACAGAGGTTCAAATACATTTAAAAAGGCAAAAGCGCAAGCAAAAAAATCTTGGGAAGATGCTAAATTAAGTCCTAAGCAAAGAAGTGAAAAAGTTCGTGCTGAGCAAGTAAAGCAAATTGAAGAGGCAAATGCTAGAATTGAGTCGGCAAATAAAAGATATAGTGTGGCAAAGGTAGAAAAAAAGAAAAAGTAAATTTGGGAGTAAAAAATGAACGCAATAGAAATTAGAGATTTAAAAAAGTCTTTTCGCGGTATGTATGCTTTAAATGGACTTAATATGACTGTTCCAGTAGGTGCAATATATGGATTTATTGGCGAAAATGGAAGCGGAAAGTCTACAACGGAAAAACTTATTTGCGGACATCTTGCCTCTAATGGTGGAACAATCAAATTATTTGGCAAAGACTATACTGACCCTGGTGTAAGAGTAAGGGTAGGTGCATTGATAGAAAATGCTGGTTGTTTTCCTAATTCTAGCATATATACCAATCTTATGATGCAAGCGCTTAATCTAGGTATTAAAAATCCTAACGAAGAAATACAAAGAGTGTTAAAGATTGTTAGAATGGAAGAACATGTTAATCTAAAATTTAAGAAGTGTTCACTTGGAATGAAGCAAAGAATAGGTATAGCAATGGCACTGCTTGGTGACCCCGCACTTTTAATTTTAGATGAACCTATCAATGGTCTTGATACTGATGGAATGCGAATTATGCGAGAAATACTGGTGGACATTACTCAAAATTATAATTGTACAGTTTTAATATCTTCACACATTCTTGGCGAACTTGAAAAGATTGCTACGCATTATGGCATTATTCGTGAAGGCAAAATGGTTCAAGAACTTACCGCAAAGCAAATGGAAAGTAGGGCGCGTATTTTCACATCACTTAAAACAAAGAATATGGAACAATCGTTAAAAGTGTTAAAGCAAAAGTTTGATAATGTACGAATTGATGATGGATATATTCGTGTGTATGATGTAAACGATACTGAAAGTATAGTGGAGTTTTTAATCCAAAATGGTCAAGAGTTAAGCGAGATTAAAAAAAATAAGATAGGACTTGAGGAGTACTATATTGAATTAATGAGTAAAAAGGAGGGTGAATAATATGGCACAAACTAAAAATTTAAAATTTGAACAACCCAGTTTTGGTACACGTTTAAAAGGCATGCTAAGTGTTGACTTTTATCGACTATTTCACACCCCACTATTTTACATATTTATTGCCATATCAGCAATTATTCCAGCAATGATACTAGGCATGACTGGAATGGAAAACGCGCAAGGTATAGTTGAACCATTATATACCAATACTTGGCAAGTAGTGGCGGCAGATAGTCCTTTATATATTGTTTCAAGTATTGCGCAATATGCAAATATGAATATGGTATTTATTTTTGGCGGAATAATGTTATCCATATTTATAGGACATGACTACAAAAGCGGATATGTTAAACAACTATTTACCACACACCCTAAAAAGCAAGACTATATGATGTCAAAAACTATTATTGGTGCATTTTCTATTGTGTGTATGTGTGTTTCGTACTTACTTGGAACAATTGTTGCAGGATTGCTTGTTGGTGCGTCATTCAAGGTTGCGTTTGGTTCGTTGCTTTGTGCTATTTTAGGTAAAATGATTATGGGGTTAGGTTGGGCCAGTTTGTATGTTTTTCTTAATATTATTTTCAGAAAATATTTTTGGATTTCTATTATTTCATGTTTCTTTTTTGGAACAGGAATTATAATTATTGGTGCTGGTGCAATCCTTGGAAATTCTCCAATTTTAAATATATTTTTGTATGGTTCATCGGTGTATGCATGTCTTTCAAGTAATATTTTGGCAATATTAACTTGTTTAGCGGTTTCGTTGGCATGGTCGGTTATTTATAATATGTTAGGAACACATATTTTAAATAAAACTGATGTGTATTAAAAGGAGATTGTAATGAATGCAATTGAAATTAGAAATTTAACAAAAAATTTTGGAACTAAACAAGCAGTTGCTGGTCTTGATATGACAGTGCCAGTAGGCGCGATATATGGATTTATTGGCGAAAATGGAAGTGGAAAGTCTACTACTCAAAAAATAATATGCGGTCTTCTTAAACCAAGTGGCGGAACAATTAAATTATATGGAAAAGATTATACAGATGTTGACATACGCTCAAATATTGGAGTGTTAATTGAATCTCCTGGTTGTTATCCTAATTATAGCGTATGGAATAACCTTATGCTACAAGCAACCAATTTAAATATTCCTAACAAAGAGGAGGAAGTGCGAAAAGTTCTTAAAATGGTAAGAATGGAAGGTTCGGCGTCCAATAAATTTAAAAATTGTTCACTAGGTATGAAGCAACGAATAGGTGTTGCAATGGCACTTATAGGCAAACCTAAATTACTGGTACTTGACGAACCTATCAATGGACTTGATGCTGACGGTATGCGTATTATGCGGGAAGTGTTGGTGGATATTACCCAAAATTACCAATGCACAGTGCTTGTTTCGTCACATATTTTGGGTGAACTTGAAAAGATTGCCACACACTATGGAATTATTCGAGGTGGCAAAATGATTAAGGAAATGACGGCAGATGAATTGGAAATTAATTGTCCTACATATGTTGCAATTCAAACCAAAGATATGACCAAAGCAAAGGAATTGCTTAAATCCAAGTTTTCACGTGTAACGGAAGATGAGGAAAATAACTATATTCGCATTTATGATGCCGAAAATCCAGAGCAAATTGTTATGTATTTGTATCAAAATAATGTGATAGTAACAGAAATTAGAACTGACAAAATAGGCTTGGAAGAATACTATATCAATCTTATGAAACAAAACAAGGAGGGTAAGTAATGAATACAAAATTCAAAAGTACTTTTAAACAAACTAAAAGTATGCTTAAAGTTGATTTTAGAAGAATGTTTACAATGCCTTTGTTTTATATAATGCTAGGTGCATCATTTGTGATACCTATATTAATATTAGTTATGACTTCTATGATGGACGGAAGCGTCACTGTTGACCCTCAAACTGGTGCTGAAACCGTAATTGAAGGATTTAAAAATGTTTGGCAAATTATAGGTTCAACCAGTGGTTCGTCAATGGAGATAAGCATAATTAGTATGTGCAATATTAATATGATGTTTTTCCTTATAGCGGTGTTGGTTTGTATTTTTGTTGCCGATGATTTTAGAAGTGGTTATTCAAAAAATTTGTTTACAGTTAGACCTACTAAAACAGATTATGCCATATCAAAAATTGTTGTAGGGTTTGTGGGTGGCGCAAGTATGCTACTAGCATTCTTTGTTGGAGCAATGTTAGGCGGTGCAATTGCAGGACTTTCATTTTCACTTAAAGGTGCTAGTGCCATTAATGTAGTAATGTGTATTATATCTAAAATATTTTTAGTTGGAATATTCGTGTCAATTTATGTACTTGCCAGTGTAGTTGCAAAACAAAAACTATGGCTTTCACTACTTCTTGCTTTTGGTATTGGAATGTTGTTCTTTACTATGATACCGTTAATTACTCCACTTGATTGCAGTATTATAAATGTTATATTGTGCTTGGTGGGAAGTGTTTTATTTAGTGTGGGATTTACATATTTATCAAAACTAATATTAAACAAGCAAGATATACTTTAATATTTAAAGGCACTCTAGTTCAGGGTGCTTTTTAAGATATATTTTAATGTATTTTACTTTTTAAACTAAATGTGGTACAATATAAAGTGATAATTTAAAATAAAGGGCGTTTATGGATTTTTTTAAAAATATATGGAGCAAAATTAAAAACCCACATGGAATAAAACTAGCATTATTCTATGTGTTTTTTGCGCTTATAGTAACATCAACTTTAGTGTTAGTAATATTAGTTCAAAAACAAACAGTTTTGCACTATATTTTGTATGGTGTTTCAGGATTAAGTTTGGTATATTTTGTTTATACTATGGTTATTTTTGTTCCAAAGATGAAAGTAGGAATTATTAATTTTTTGCAAAGACATAAATTTACAAATGCTATTTTAAAAGATTATGGATATCGTACTATTGTTTTTGGTTTTTGCTCACTTATTATAAATGTTGCGTTTATATCACTTGTGGCGGTTATGGCATTTATGAGTAAAACGGCATGGTATTTTACACTAACTATTTACTATATCATTCTTGCGTTTATGAAGGGCAATGTATTTTATTCCAAACGTAAATATGGCACGGAAGTAAAGCAAGCGCGTGCATTAAGATTTAGTGGGATAATGTTTATATTAATGACAATTGCTTTTTCAGGCGTTATAGTATTGATATACAAAACTAATAGATATTTTGAATATGCTGGACTTTTGATTTATGCGGTTGCCGCATTTACATTTTACAAATTAACGTTAGCAATATACAATATATTTAAAGTTAAAAAGTACGAAGACCTTTATTTGCAAAATATACGAAATATTAATTTAGCAAGTGCACTTATATCAATTATTATGCTTCAAGTGGCAATGTTTCAAGCATTTTCACCAACCAGTAATTCTAGTTTTGCCAATGCGTTAACTGGGGCGGGAGTGAGTGCTGTTATATTATTTTTAGGAATATTGATGATTATACAAGCAAATAAAAAGTTAAAACAATTAAAAACGAATGAAAGTGATAAAAATAATAGATATGAAGATTTAGGAATACATAATGAAAAAGAAAATTAAAATTCATGCTAATGGAAAGATTGTTGAAAAGGAAATTAATTATATTCCAACGCGTTATATTATTGCGATATTAATAACAATACTAGAGGTGGCGGCAATTATAGGCACAGTGGTTGTTTTGGCAATATTTGTGCCGTACTTTTATACCGCACTGATGATAACTCAAGTAGTGGTGGTTATCTCAATAGTTGTATCAAACAATAATCCAGATTATAAATTAATTTGGCTATTTGTAGTGGTTATGATACCACTAGTTGGATTGATGATATATTTAATTTTTTACAAGAGAAAATTACCTAAAAGAGTTGTAAAAAAATTGCAAAAAATCAATGATAGTTATAAGTATGATGATAATGTCAATTTTACACAACTTTACAATCAAGATTCACTTATTGTTACGCAAGCAAGGTCTTTATGCGCAATTTCCAACACACATTTGTATCAAAATTCAAAATTGCAATATTTTTGCGTAGGCGAAGATATGTATGTTTCAATGATTGAGGCATTGCAAAAAGCAGAAAAGTTTATATTTTTAGAATATTTCATTATTGAAGATGGAGTATTTTGGAATTCAATATTAGACATTTTAATAAAAAAAGCAAAACAAGGTGTGGAAGTTAAATTAATATATGATGATGTAGGGTGTATGGGCACACTTCCAGGTAATTACTATAAAACACTAACTAAAAAATATGATATTCAAACAGTATTGTTTTCAAAAATGAAAGGACAAGCAAATGGCGAATTTAATAATCGTAGTCACAGGAAGATTTTGGTTATAGATGGTAAAGTTGCGTTTACTGGTGGAATAAATATTGCAGACGAATATATTAACAAGCGTAAAAGGTTAGGGCATTGGAAAGATACTGGTATAAAAATTGAGGGCGAGGCAATAAATGAGTTTACTAAATTATTTTTATTAGATTTTTGTTTAAACTGCAAAAAGGAGCAAAATATTGACTTTAATAAGTATTATATTGCACAATCAGTTGACAAATGTGACAATTATGTTATTCCTTTTGCAGACGCACCAAAACCATTAAATAATTATTCTGTTTCCAAAACGGCGATTTTAAATTTACTTAATCAAGCAAAAAAATACGTATACATATGTACACCATATTTGATTGTTGATAATGAACTTATGAAGGCGTTAGAAAATACAGCAATACGAGGTGTAGATATTAGAATTATAATTCCTCATATACCTGATAAAAAAATAGTATTTGGTATGACTCGAAGTGTTTGTGGCCAACTTATTAAGCAAGGTGTTAAGGTTTATGAGTACACACCTGGGTTTATACATGCTAAGTCATATATTGCAGATGATGAATACGGAATTATTGGTACAATGAATTTGGATTATAGAAGTCTTGATCATAATTTTGAAAATGGTGTTTGGATTTATAATGATAACGTTATTTTTGATATGAAAAAAGACTTTATCCACACTATGAACAATTCACAATTAATATTAAATGAAAAACCAAAACATAAACTAATTGCAAAACTAATATATGTTTTAGTAAAAATATTTTCACCGTTATTATAAAATTATTAAGCAATCCTTATTTTGTAATAACCCAAAAAGTTATATACTTTTGGAAGTATAGTTAATTTTGCTATAAATCTCCAAAATTATGTACTTCAGGAGATACGCTTTGATTAAGGATTGTTTTTATTTATCCTAAAATTCATATAAATAATGATTTTTAACTGACTGTTGGAGTTGGATTTGAAGCAATGACGGCGTCACAACACTCCTTATTGTCAAATTGCTTACAATGTTACGCAATTGTTGACTTTTTAGTCGGTTGCTCCTTTTCCCCTTCAAAGCATGCGCTTGGTGGGGTCCCCGATTGATAACCCGAAGGTCTATATAATTAATAAAAAAGACCTACTATTATGAATAGGTCTTACATTGGTTGCGGGAGTTGGATTTGAACCAACGACCTTCGGGTTATGGGCCCGACGAGCTGCCGAACTGCTCTATCCCGCGATATTAAGTTTTGAGCATTAAAAAACGCATTTATTAATGCTTACATTTATATTATATGCAAAAGATATCAATTTGTCAACACTTTTTTAAAGATTTATTTAAAATATTTAATTTTTTTTGAATTTATAGCAAAAATAATTAATAAAATATCCAAAATTTATAAAAAGTGCAATATGTATGCCAAACATTGTATAAAATATTAAAATTTACACATAGTGCGGTGTGAATGTGGAATCTTTATGATAAATTTAAATAAATTTGTAAAAAAATGTAAAAACTATTGTAAATCATTTTACTTTTTGATATTAAATTGTTAAAATAGTTGTAGTAAATTTTATAAAGGAGATAATTATGACAAAAATTAAGAAATTAATCTTAAGTTTAAGCATAGCATTTACAATGTGTGTAGTATTAGTAATTGGTTTTGTGCTAAATAGTTCTCCTAACCCAAGTAATGCACTAGGGGGGGGGGGCACTATAAAATCTAGTGATACGGAAGTATCACAAGAGGTTGTAAAACCCACAACTTACACCTATCTTCCAGGGGAAGTGTTGTTTAAAAGAGGTGGAAGTACCCTAAGTTATAATTATACACCAAGTGCAGATATGAAAGACGGTGCCAAAACAGTAGCATACGAATATTGCTTTGGAAACTCTATGAACCGAGCAACCGCAGTTAACTTAAAGGAAATAGATACAACAGATGTAACAGTAAGTTATGCATGGAGTTTAAATACCAAACTAGATACAACTCAAAGCATTACTACATATACAAACTACGAATTACAACGCCTAAACAACTATGGTGATGAAGTATATATTTACGTGTTTGTAACCCCAACTAATGAAACTATCCCTACTACATTTACAAGTAGTGTAGTATGGTACTATGGCATACCATATGAAATGCCAATATTTAACAATGTAACCAACACCGTTGAATATCAAACCGTAGTAGATGGTCAAAAGATTGATAAGAATACTTTAAATGTACCAGAAGCACCAACTGGTTGTTATTTTGATGGTTGGTATTTGGATAAAGGGTTTGGCACTAGGGTGAGTGATGCAGAATTTGAGGCGGGTAGAAAAATGTATGCGCGTTTTGCTAACCTTCCAAGTGATTGGATAATGTGGGAAGATGACCATTATTTTGTAACTAAATATAGATATGACGACACAACTGCCCCAACATCAACTTTGCCTAGTCATTTAGTAATTCCAGCAATATATAACGATGGAACGCATGGTGAGGCTCCTGTTACACATATTTATAACTACGGTAGTCCTAATTCAGGAGTGTTTTACAACCAAGATGGCATAACAAAAGTTACTATACCTAATACATTAACAGATATTGGATGGGAAGCATTTCATGGATGTTATTATTTAACAGAAGTAAATTTTGATGCAAATTCAAGTGTAAGGGTTATTGGGGATGGTGCTTTTGCTTCGACAAGCTTGACTAGTGTTACAATTCCAGCAAGTGTTACTCATATTTTAGGTTCAGCATTTAGAGATTCAGCGTCAACTATAACATTTGAACATAATTCTCAATTAACAGATATAGGTGGTTCTCATGCACTACAAGGTGTTCAATTGTTAGACTTAAGTAATTGTGATAATTTAACAAGTATAACAGTAGCAGATTGTATAAGGGCAAATACACTTATTTTACCTAATACAGTAACAAGGTTAGACCCAGGCATTATGCAAGTTCTAAATCTTATTTTTGAAGATAATTCACAAATGACAACATTTAATGACCAATGTAATTGGGGTAATTCTTTAAAAAGCATTGATTTTGGAAACAATTCAAAACTAACATCAATAAATCAATCATATTTTAATGATAATACAGATTTAACACATATTGATTTTGGTGATAATTCACAATTAACAACAATAGAAGAAGGAACTTTTAGTTTAGATGAATTGCAAAGTGTTAACTTTGGCAAAAATTCAAAAGTTACAACATTCCCTAGTAATATATTTAATACTTGCAAAAACTTAAAAGAAGTAAACCTTCCATCAAATTTAACAACTATAGGTAATTATGCTTTTGAAGATTGTTCTTATTTAACCGAGATTACAATCCCAGCAAGTGTAAAAAATATTAATAAAGGTGCATTTACTGGTTCAGGACTTAAGAAAGTTGTATTTGAAACAGGTTCACAATTACAAACAATTGGTGTAGATGCTTTCTATGATTGTGCGGATTTATCAAACGTAAATTTACAAAATTGTGTTAATTTACAAACAATTAGTGACTATGGTTTCCAAAAATGTCCTAAACTAACTACTATGACAATTCCAGCAAGTGTAACTAGTATAGGAAAGAAGATTTTTGAAAAATGTACTAATTTAGTCAGTGTAAATTTTGCACCAAATTCACAATTATATCGAATTTATGATGGTGCATTTGATGGTTGTACTGCATTGAAAAATATTACAATCCCAGCAAGTGTAAATTATATTCAAGGTTCGGCATTTATTAATTGTACTTCTTTACAAAATGTAACATTTGAAACAGGTTCTCAACTAGTTCAAATATATAGTAATGCATTTGCTCATTGTGAAAATTTACAAACCGTTAATTTGCAAGCGTGTACCAAACTTAATAGGATTGATAGTGATACATTCCACTGGTGTTACAAACTACAAAGTATTACTATTCCAGATAGTGTAACATATATGGGAAGTAGTATATTTAGAGAATGTAGAGAACTAACAACCGTTACAATTCCTGAAAATGTAGCAAATATTGGACGTTATTGCTTTGAAGGTTGTACTAAATTAACCGAAATTGTATTCCAAGATGATGGCAAAAGTGCTTGGTTTGAATTATTAACCAAAGCAGATTGGTTAGAATTTACAGGTGGAACATATATCGACCTATCAAATCCACAATATAATGTTACAATATTAACAGAAATAGCACCAGATAATACTGATGCTAGTAAGTATTCTAATAAATATTTATACAAGACAGATGTTTCACAAGTTACAACTATTGAAGCATCATCATATAAAGGAAACACAAACTTAACCCATATAGATTTAAGTATCTTCCCTAATTTAACAACAATAGGAGAAGATGCGTTCCGTTTTTGTCCTAATTTAACCAGTATAGATCTAAGCGGATGTACCAGTTTAACAACAATAGGAGATAGTGCTTTCTATTGGAGTGATTTAACCAGTATAGATCTAAGCGGATGTACCAGTTTAACAACAATAGGAGATAGTGCTTTCTATTATTGTAGAAGTTTAACAAGCATAACCCTACCAAGTAGTGTAACAAAGATAGGCAGACAGGCTTTCGAAGGTAGTAGAATAACCAGTTTAACTATACAAGGTTGGGATAATGGAACATGGTATTATACACACTATTATGATTATATCAGCGGAACTGAGTTTACAGGAAGTTTTGCTGACGCCAGTCAAAATGCAACATGGTTTAAGAGTGATTATTTATATTATAATTACTATTGGTACAAGGTATCGTAGATACAATGATTAATGAATAGTGAAGAATGAATAATTAAGGACGCTGTCGCGTTATAAAAAAGATTTAGACCTAAAAAATCTAAATCTTTTTTTGTATTTAAGTTATTCTAAGTCCTTGCGGATTGTGGTGCAACGGGAGATATAACTTTTGATTAATGCACGGATAAAGAATATTGCACTTATAGCAATTGGGATTGTAAATAGTGTTACAATTGATAGATTGGTGACTACATAACTATTGCCACTAAGTTCCATTACAAGTGACACAAACAATGTAGTTAGCGAATAACCTAGGCATTCTGCCATTGAATAAATGGTAAGTGTGCGTGTTAGTGAATATTTGGATACACAAGTGTTGATATAATTTTTGATTGTAATACGTGTTGCGGCGCGGGACATATGTTGAGTGGCAAACAATATTAACACAATAATAATTGACATAGTTGCCTTTGGATTGATTGAGTATATAATTGCGGTTGCTGTAAAACCAAACAACATCATAACGCTAAATATTATAATGCTTTTAACACCTTGTTTAAGTTCGTATTTAAACTGAAATTTTGAGGCGATACCAGCAATTATTTTGTACACACAAAAGATATATCCAAATAGATATGCTGGCATATTTATATTTTGAAGATACACCTTGGACATGGTTTGATGCACTCCGCCAATACCAAAAAAGCAAAAACTAAATATTGCCATCCATATTACAAATGGACGTTTAAGTAAGGTTTTGTAACTTGGTTCACGTGTGCGTTGTTTTTCTTCAATTTGTTGTTGTTCAAGTATATCCTCTTCATCATCAAGTGGGTCCTTTATTACAAATGATAAAACCATTAATATTAAAGCGCAAACGGCCGTGCCTATTACTGGAGCGTAGGGACTTACAAATTCATATAAATAACCAGCAACTATAGATGTGACACCTTCAAATATATAGTACCAAAACATACCCTTGCCTTCATACTTGGAGTAGTCATTTTTTTTGTGCAATTTTTTAAGTGATAAGGATAAAATTTCAACATCTGTAATATTTCGTATTGCCATGCTTAAACCATATAGTAAATTGGCAATTATAAACAACCAAAATCCTTGCCCAAACAAGTATATTGCCACAAATCCTAAACTAAACACACTTGCAATACGTGTGGCATTGCTTCTACCTATTTTTTTAATAACTTTTGCTACTGGAATTTGCAACAAAAATGCGGATAACATAAAAACGCTATCCAGTAGTATTACTTGTGAGTAACTTAAACCTTTAACCTCGGTTAAATATAGTATAGAAATTGTCCATAAAAATAGAAAGTCAAATGCAAATGCTCTATACCACGGATAGACTTTTACATTCCTTTTTAAATCTTGTTCTGACATAACACTCTAACCCCTTATTGTGTCGTATTTTACTTAGTTTCGATAATTTCGCCACCGCCATAGCACATTCCATCTTCTGCATACAATACGGCAAATTGACCTAGTGTTACCGCACGTTGCTTTTCTTTAAATGTAACAAACACATCTCCATTATCAAGAATTTTGATATGTGCCTCTTGGTCTGGTTGACGATAACGGCATTTTACGTAGCAATCAAACTCGTTAACTTTAGGTTTTCCGCTAATCCAATTAAATGAACTTGCAGTTAGGGAGGAAGAGTACATTTCATCACATTCCCCACAATTTACATATAATATGTTGTTTTTAACATCTTTGTTAACCACAAACCATCTATCGTTGTCATAACCATCTTTTCCGCCCAAATTAAGTCCTCGACGTTGACCAATTGTGTAATACATTACGCCATCATGCTCGCCCAATACATTTCCATCAAGGTCCATAATTTTACCCTTTTGCATAGGGATATATTCTTTTAAAAACTTTCTAAAGTTACGTTCCCCAATAAAGCATATTCCAGTAGAGTCTTTTTTTCTAGCATTAACAAGTTTATGTTCTTCGGCAATACGTCTAACTTGTGGTTTGTCAATTTCTGCAAGAGGAAACATGACTTTAGATAATTGTTCTTGTGACAATTGATTTAAGAAGTATGTTTGGTCCTTGTTTAAATCGCTTGCTTTGTATAAATAACTAACTCCGTCTCGTACTACTTTTTTAGCATAATGACCAGTGGCAATATAATCTGCGCCCAAAAGCATTGCTTGCTTAAGAAATGGTCCAAATTTTATTTCGCGATTACACAATACGTCTGGGTTAGGTGTACGACCTTCTTTGTAAGACTTTAGGAAATAAGCAAATACTCTATCCCAATATTCCTTAGCATAGTTTACAGTGTAATATGGAATTCCAATAGTATCAGCAACGCGTTTAACATCTTCGAAATCGCTTTCACTCGTACAAACACCATGTGAATCGGTTTCTTCCCAATTCACCATAAACATACCTATTACATCATAACCTTGTTGTTTTAAAAGTAGGGCAGTAACCGCCGAATCTACACCACCGCTTAAACCTACAACTACTGTTGCCATATTATTCTCCCTTTTTGATATTATCGTCATTATTCAATTTAACGTTTTCCATTTTTTCTATCTTAACTGAATAAGGTAATGATACTGGATATTTAAACCTATTAAATATTATTGATATTGCATCAGTTATCCATATTATAAAACTTGCAACCCAAATTATTCCGCAAACCAAAATAAGGTTTCCGAGATATCCATTTCTAATTCCTTGTTGAACGGCAAAGTATGCATATATAAATGCAAATGCAAAACCTACAATTTGAAATAGTCCGCGCCAAAGTTTACCAAGCTTAAAATAATGCAAACCAAACCACCCGCCAAACAAGCACATTAAAAAAATTTGTCCTTTATTTATATCGCTAGGCACTTGTTTGGAATAAAGAATTCGTTCTTTTTCGCCCATACGGAAAGCACTTTTTGCTTCCTCATTGGTGGCACTATTAAATTTTTCAAAATTAAGTCCGCAATTGCCACATCTTGCCATATTGCTAGGTGTTTTAAAATTACACCTTGGACAACGTTTAAATTCTTTCATATCGTTATTATAACATATAAATTTAATTTTGTACACTATTAAATAAATAAACTTTATTTAAATGTTAATAATATTTGTATAAATTTTCAAAATATGTTAAAATAAACTAAATCAATAAAGTGATGTCGTTAAAACAAGTTAATAAATTTTGTAGGAATGAAATATGTTAATTGAAAAAATAAGTTTAAAATCAAGTCGTAATCCTAATATTTTTATAGTTGAAATTAATGGAGAGAAATATATTTTGCATAGCGAGATTATTGTAAAATACGGTATTGCTACTAATTGTGAAATTGGGAAAGATAAATTAACTGAAGTGGTTTATGAAAGTGATGTAATGATTGCTACCAATCTTGCAATGAAATATGTGTCCAGTAAACTAATTACTACTAAACAACTTAAAGACTATTTGCGTAGTAAGGGATATAAGGCCAATGTTATATCAAAAGTGATTGATAAGTTTAACGAGTATGGAGTGCTTAATGATGAGAACTTTGCGTCGGCTTTTGTTAATGTCAAACAAACCAGTTTAAGTAAACGTGCTATTGAACAAAAATTAATACAAAAGGGCGTTAATAAAGATATTGCTTCATCTTGTCTAGAAGAATTTGATGACTATGAAGTGGCTATTCGCACCGCCGAAAAATTTATGAAAACAAAAGAATATAGCGAAGAGAATATAACAAAACTTTTAAGGCATTTATCATACAAGGGCTTTGATTATGAAACAATAAATAAAGTGTTAAATAATATGAAAAATAAACAATAAATTAATTTTAATTAAATAGAAATAAAATATTTTAATTTTATATGTAATATGTATAAAAAAATAATTATTTAATTATAAAATACTATTTTTAAGTATAAAATTAAATATTTTACAATTTTTAAAATAAAAATATAATTAAATTTGAAATTGTTTATAATAATTATTTTTAATTTTTAAAAGGAATTAATTATGGTAGGAATTGATATTGAAAATATTGAACGATTTAAAAATTTAAGTCAACATTTAATTGCGCGAGTATACACTATAAATGAAATTAACTATTGTCAATCTCGCTCCAATTCACATATACATTTTGCGGGAATTTGGTGTGCTAAGGAAGCGGTTGTAAAAGCGCTTAATGATTTATCTTTGACGGTAAGCGAAATTGAAATTTTGCACAAACCTAGTGGTGCACCTTATATAAATATTACACCAAAGTTGCAACAATATTTTGAAAGTAAAAACATAAAAAATATTCATATTAGCATTTCACATACAGACACTGTTGCAACCTCTATTGCTATGATTGAAAAATAAGGCGTATATAAATATTGGTCAACATAAACTAATATATAAATCTCTAACTATATGTTTAGAGATTTTTTTGATATAGCTAAAAGACAAGTATTGACATGGTGTGATTTTTGTGATATTATACGCTTAAGAGGGTAAATATGACTAAAGAACAATTTGAAGCGGAGATGTTAAAGTGGGTAACTTTTTATAAAGAAAAGTTGGAACAAACCGATTTAAGGTGCGCAAAGTTGCCTGAAGGTTTTGTAAGTAAACCTAGCAAATTAACATATAATCCATTTTTGGAATTTGACCCAAAGTATTTTAATATTAGGATTTTGTCTAATCTTGAAGGATTAAATATGGTTATCTATCAACATCCAGAACTAAAACCACACGAAATTAGTTTGTTTATAATATGCAATCCAAAATTTAAGGTGCTAAACCAAATGCTTAATCATAATTCATATTTAGTTAATGAGTTGAAGGAAAAAACTCATAGTCCTATGGATATTGCCATATCTTATGCCCGTTGGGAACAACTTAACGCTAGATACAAACATCTACCAAAGCGTTAATATATAAGGAGAAGAAAAATGAGTGGAATATTTAAAAAAATGATTGAAGAAAAAACAAAAAAAAGAATGATGGAATATGTTGAATGTGGATTTAAAAGTGAACAAGAAATGCAAGAAGAAGTTAATAGACTTTTAGAAAGATTTCAACAATGGTCACCCGAACAACGACATCAATTTATAAAAGATACAATGGAAAAAGCAAGGGTTTTAAAATCCAAGTGGCAAAGTCTTATAGATGAAGAAGGGCATTGGAGAAGATATCGCAATAAAGAGGCACACGGACACAGTCATGCAGTGGAAAGTGAGTACAAGGCACATGACACTGCAGTAGAAGAAGGTTGGGGGTTATGTGTTGCTATATATACAATAATTGGAGCCGTTATAGGTGGTATAGTAAGTATGGGAGACCTAAAAATAACGCTTGCATCTTTATTGGGCGGTTTGATGGCGGGACTAGTTTTATCGTATCCCACTATGGATTATATACAATACGAAAAAGATAGAAAAAGAGAAGAAGAAGTTTGTGGATTTAATGCACGAGACAATTTAATGCAAAAACGTATCATAAACAAAATGATATTGGAAAATATTGAAAGTTCTTATTTAACATCTGAAGAGCGTAAATTATATTATGACCAAATAATGAATACTGAAATTCGCTATTGTATAAGAGGTTGCGATGCTCTTCAATATGTGTTTGAAGCGGATAGGGAATGGAAGTCACAGATGAGAGAAGAACTTCGCAAGGAAAGTGAAGAAGAATGGAAGAAAAAAGCAGAAGAACACAACAAATTATCTCTTGAAGAAAGAACAAGATTGAATTCACAAAGAGATTTAGAATTACGAGAACATGCTGAATGGATGGATAAAAACTATAAGTTATAAAATAATAGATATATTAATATGTTAACTTGATTAACAATGGTTTAATAAGTTCTATAAATAAGTAAGTTTATAAAAACATAAAATTGTTTATTGTTTACTTGGTTAACAAAAGTTAAAATTAAAAAATCTCTAAGAATTTACTTAGAGATTTTTTGTATTCATATCATTCGTCAGTCTACGACTGCCACCTTCTTACTAAAGAAGGCAATGTTACATTTTTTTCATCTTGATTGTAATATCGTCGCCACCAACTTGAGTGCTTTCTTCGGTGTCGAATTGAGTTAGGGTAGTGATATCGGTTGCAAGTAATTCGGTTTTGATTTTGTCACTATATACATTTAATACTTCAGTCAAATCTTCGCTGGTAGTAGCAAAGTCAACTACTATGCGGTCTGCAACATCAAAGTTAGCATTTTTACGCATTACTTGACAAGTACGTATTAATTCACGTGACAAGCCTTCAAGCATTAAGTTTTTGTCAATAGTTATATCAAGCACAACCGTTATTCCATCAACGTTGGCAATTACATAGTCTTGCTTTGCCTTGGTTTGAGGTATAAATAAGTCGCTAGCAAGGTCATAACCACAAATACTAACAGTGCCATTATGGAAACCTGCAACGTATTCTTGCATTGTTGCGTCCGTACAATTAGACAACTCATTTTTAACCTTTTGAACATCGCCTTTTAATACTGCACCTGCTTTACGAAGGTCAATCATTAGATATTCGTCATTAAATCTTGTTTGGTCACGTTCAACAACGATATTTTTAATATTTAATTCGTCTTTTAGTATAGTTTCGTATAGGTCAACAGCATTTTGCAAACTTTCGTCACCACAAATATACAATGTTTTAAGTGGTTGTTTAACCTTAATTTGTTTTTCGTTACGTAGACGTCCAGTTAAGGCAATTACATCACGCATTAAGTCGGTTTGTTCAATTAAATTATTATCTTCAATTTCAACTAGGTTAGCACCAAATGTGGTTAGCATTACACTTTCTTCTGCGTTTTTATCAAGTTCACGCACAAGATTTTGCCATAAATATTCACTTAAGAAAGGAGTGATAGGAGCAAGACATATTGCAGTATTTTTAATTGCATAACTTAAAACATAGTACGCATTTAATTTGTCTACACCATTTTCGCCTTTCCAAAATCTTCTACGGTTGATACGAATGTACCAGTTAGAAACCTCATCAATAAACTTTTCAAATTCAGCGGTTACTCCACCAAAGTTGGTTTCGTCATACGCCTTATCGCAAAGTTCAACAAACTTATTAGTACGTATTACAAGCCATTTGTCACTAACGTTTAAGTTGTTTACATCTAATTTATAGCCAGTTAAATCAGGATTATCAATATTAGCATAAGTGCCAAAGAATAGGTAACTATTCCATAAATTTAGTATTTTACGACGTACTTCATCAATAGTTTCGTAACCGAATTTAACGTCCGCAATAAGAGGAGTGTTAACAAAGTTGTAACGAACAAGGTCAGCACCGATATCTTTATATACAGTATCAAGTGGAATATTGTTAGGACTAGATTTTGATAACTTCTTGCCGTCTTGAGCAAGTAACATAGGTGTTCCCATTGCCTTTTTAAAAGGTGCTTTACCAGTAAGTACTACGCTCATTAGTAACATGCTATAGAACCACAAGCGCACTTGTTCCTTACCTTCAACAACGGCATTAGCAGGGAAGTTCTTTTGCCAAAACTCTGTATCTTCAAAGTACTTTTTAGTACTAAATGGAACAATACCAGCGTCAAGCCAGCAGTCTCCAACGTGCTTAATGCGTTTAACTGCCTTGCCACAACAAGGACACTTGATTTCCACTTCGTCAATATAAGGGCGGTGTAGGTGAGGTAGGTTATCTACTTTTTCAGGGTTGATTGCAAGAGATTTTAATTCTTCCTTGCTACCAACAACTGTAACCTTACCGCAATCACAAGGATAGAATGGAAGTGGCAAACCATAATATCTAGGACGAGAAATTGACCAGTCTCCCATATTGGTTAACCAATCTTTCATACGCTTGCCTAGGAATTCAGGATTCCACTCAACAGTTTCTGCTTGTTCAATTAGTTGAGGTCTAATCTCATCAACTTTAATTACCCACTCACTAATCAAGCGGAATAATAATGGATTTTTACATCTCCAACAATGTGGATAACGGTGAGTATAAGAGTGATGATAGTATATTTTGTTACGTTTAGTAAGTTCGTCAAATATCAAATCGCGTGTTTCGTCACAGTTTGCATTAAGTCCAGTCAAGAAACCAAATCCATCATAGAATATACCAGCTTCATCAATAGGCATAACTTGTTCTAGTCCTAGTGTCAAACCTAAATCAAAGTCCTCAGCACCACAGCCAGGAGCAATATGCACTGCACCACAACCCTCGGTTGCATCTACTGCGTCCCATGCTACAATCTTATGAACAAATTGTTGCTTAGGTAGTTCTTCAAAACAGGTTTCATAGGTATAACCTACTAGTTCGCTACCCTTAACAGTTTTGATTACACGTACAATGTCTGCCTTTAATACCTTTAATGCACTTTCGCAAAGAATAATAGGAGAACTATCACTTTTAACTTCACAGAAAGCATAGTCAAGTTCTGGATTAACTGCGATTGCTACGTTGCTTGAAAGTGTCCAAGGGGTAGTAGTCCACACTAACATTTTAGCGTCAATTTCCTTGATAGGAAGTTTAAAGAATATTGCCTCACAAGTATCATTTTTGTATGCGTCAGCGTCACTCATTTCGTGTTCGCTTAAACTTGTGCCACAACGAGTACACCAAGGCATAGGACGATATTTTTGACCAATCATATTCTTTTCGTCACATTTCTTTAAGAAGTGCCAAATAGATGTGATATTGTTATCCTTATTAGTATAGTAACTATCGTCCCAATTCATCCATTGTCCAAGACGGATTGAACCTTGAGTGATTAAATCAGAATATTTGTCAACACGTTTCATACACGCATCAACAAAGTTGCCAATACCAAACTCTTCAATTTCCTTTTTGCTGTTGATTCCTAATTCTTTTTCAACACCAACTTCTACAGGCAAACCATGTGCGTCAAAACCATTTTGATAGTGTTGGTC
This sequence comes from Clostridia bacterium, assembly GCA_017481235.1. GTDB lineage: Bacteria > Bacillota > Clostridia > Christensenellales > UBA1242 > Onthoplasma. The sequence continues at coordinate 25,605 of JAFUPL010000015.1, forward strand.
ATACCCCTTTAATGCGCGATACTTGATGGTTGCGTCCTTAAATGTACGTGCAAAAGCATGGTGTAAGCCCATATTGTAGTTGGCAGTAATAGGGCCATCTAGTAGGGTATAGTACTTGCCAGTTTTCTTATTTTTTTCTTTTAACTTTTCAAAGATTTGATTGTCTTGCCAAAATTTCAAGACTTCTTCTTCGTTTTTAGGGAAATTAGGTATCCCTTGTTCTTTTCTCATAATAACTCCTTTAAAATTAAGTAAACTAATTACCTAAATAAAAAACTACCATATACGCTATATGGTAGTCCTTGCAAACATTAACATATAGCGTAATATTGCCTATGCTCTAATAATGTTAATAATTATGTTTGCATTGATAGTTTTCATAATGCTATTATTTTAGCACAATATAAACCTAGTGTCAATAAATTTTAACAAGTTTGTAAAAAATAAAAAAGCACTTAAATTTCTAAGTGTTTAATTTATATACTTCTTATCTATTAAAATCTGGATTAAAAAGTTTGGCATCTTCTACAATGTTTTCAATGACTTTTTCTAACTCCTTTTTACTGCGTGTTAAATCTTGTATTGAGTCGTAAATAAACCTTTGTTGGTGTGAGTCTATTTCTTGCATATAAACTTTATGCAATCTTTGTATATTTATATCTATCATAGCTATTTCTTTTTCAAGAATATGTGCTATTTGTTGTTTATCCATATGTTTCTCCTTAATATAAATATATCACAAATTTAGTATTTGTCAATAGCTTGCTAAAAAGTTGCAATAAAAAAGATATGAACATGTCATATCTTGTTTTTAATGAATAATGAAAAATGAAGAATGAATAATTGTTGAAGCTTTCGCATCACAACTCCCAATCAATAGGGGTTACACCATTTTCTACAAGGAACGAATTACATTTGCTAAAATGCTTGCAACCAAAGAAACCATTGTATGCACTTAATGGACTAGGGTGGGCGGAAGTAAGTATTAAGTGGTTAGGATTGTTTAGTATTTCAGTAAAACCTTTGGCATGACCGCCCCAAAGCATAAATACAATAGGTTGGTTAAGATCGTTGATTATCTTTACAATCTCTTTAGTAATGGTTTGCCAACCACATTTTGAGTGTGATGTTGGTTGACCTTGCACAACGGTAAGAGAGGTGTTAAGTAGCAACACACCTTGCTTTGCCCAAGCATCTAATTGGGTTTTACCACTCATGCGTATACCTAAGTCACTACTGATTTCCTTAAAAATGTTAGTGAGTGAGGGTTGAGGTGTTCCGTTAGCACAACTAAACGCAAGACCATCTGCCTGACCTAGTGTGTGATAAGGGTCTTGACCAATGATTACCACCTTAACTTTATCAAGTGGTACATAATTTAAACTATTAAAAATCTTTTCTTTTGGCGGGAAAACAGTTTTGGTAGCATATTCTTCGTTTATAAAAGCAAATAACTTTTTTTTAAACTCAACATCCACCGACTTGCTTAACTTTTCGCTCCAATCTTTATCTAATACATAACTCATATCTATACATTACCACAAAAAAAAGATTTTGTAAAGTGAAACAAAATCTTTTTAATATCATTTTATTACCATATTAAATCATACCATATGCCTGTTTTTTTAAAATTTCTAGTAATTTTGCCAACATTACAGCTTTTATTTATAAATTCATTTTCTAAATAATTTTCAAAATTAGAACCATAAAATATAGAATCTATTGGTTGCATAAAAGAAATTATTGGCATATTATCCATTCCGCTAAAGAAACATCTATGACCGTAAAACGGAACTAATTTAGGGCTATTATTAAGATAGTTAAATACAGAATTTTTTAATTCCTCATCATTTTTACAGTCCTTAAATTTGTTTTTAAACATTGCTAGAAGATGATTATTTTCAATATCAAATAAAAAACTATTAATAATTTTTTTTTGAAAATCTTTAATTTTTAGTATATTTGATTTGCTAGTATCACGATAATTATAGAATTCTCTACCAATCGGCATTGCATACGAAAGGAATTCTTTTATTTCAGTTGGAAATTTAAAATCGCATAAATTTTCAATTATAACAATTTCAGTTCGAGATAATCCTTTGTCAAAATAAATTCCGCAATCTTTTAATCGTTTTATCATTTGTGTTATATTCATTAAAAACTCCTTAATCGTTCATAAATTCTAATTTGTTGTTAGGATATTTTTCAACAAATCTTCTAATAACTTTAAAAATTAAGAACCATTGATAATTTTCAAAATTCTTGTAGTTGTTGATTATTTCTAAATTAAAGTTCTTAAATATAAAGTGGATATTGTTATTATGACAGTACCATAAAAACTCATTAAGATTGTCGGCATCATATCCAAGATATTCAAAATTTTCCCAATCAATCATATTTTTACCATCCATATCTTGATATAATTGTTCGTAGAATTCCTTATAACTATTTAATTTTTTTCTATTATATATAACTTTTTTCATAAATTTCTCCTTTATTATATAATTTGATAAACTTTACCTTTTAAATGGTCAGAATAAAACATTAAACCATCATTTGAGTAATACAACCTCCAGCAAGTACCTCTATTGCCACTAATATAGTCTACATCACACTCGTACCAAATTCTGCCTTCTTTTTCTGGAAGTTTTCTTTGGTCGTTGTAGAAAATGTCTCCGCCAATCATCTTGCCAGGTGCTTTTCCTGCAATTGTATTTTTGCCTTGTACCCAGCCGTATTGCTCTCTTGCTTCTTCTTTTGTGATGTAATAATCGGGCAACTTGCCATAGGTTTTTAAGTAGACATCGGGTGATAGTATGCCTTTGTTGGAAATTGAACCAACACTTTTTTGTTCGACATCTTTGTAGTAGCATTCGCAAAATGGGTGATTATCATAACCGATTAGCGGTTTATTTTCGGTGTTTTCAAAAATTCTTTGGTGGTTTGAGGTGCAAGTAAAGCAATGGGTTTTAGTCATATTTTTATGAAACCATTGTAGGAACTGTGCTCCACTTTCCAATTGCTCACCGCTAAACATTCTCTTTAGTTTGCTTTGAATTGTATCTAAGATACTCATTATTGTAGTCTCCTTTTTTAGATTTGTCAAGACATTGTAACATGCAAAACTTCAAATCTTATCAAGGTGTGCCAAAAACTTTATTATATAATAAAAAAGTCAATCATTTACGATTGACTTGGTGTAATATTCTTTTTTCTTCTTAATATATTTTTTAGCATTTTTAGTGGAGCACTGTATACATTAAACATTTGAAGTAGGATAAGAGTTAGTATCATACTTAATCCGCCACCAACTAGACCTGCAATAAATGCGGGTAAAAAGTGGTAAAGTATGTTTGATACAAAGTGGCCTATAAGCGAAGTAGGAACAAGGATTATAGCATATCTAAACAAGTTAAATAGTAATTTGTAACTAAGTGACGGAACTTCTTTTTTGATTGTTCGAAAATTAAGTATTGCGGTAACTCCCATTGATAGAAAAAATGCAACAATAACTGAATTTATGCCCATAATAGGTGTAAATATAAATAGACTTACAAATAGTATTACCGAACCTATAATATAGTTAACAAATGACTTGGTTTCAAGACTTAAGGCATTAAGCACGCTACTTGTTATATTTGAAATTACAATAGGCAATATGCTTACGGCGGATAGTTGAAGATAAATTCCCGCTTGAATGTTGTCAAACAATACAATTCCAATAAGGTCGCCAACAGACAAAAACAGCGGAATTAATAACATTGACAAAAATAGGGAAGTGTTAATTGAACTTTCAATATTGCTGGCTATTTCATCGTATTTGTTGCTTACCTTTAGTGTTGATATTTTAGGAACAAGCACCATGCTTAATGAACCAACAACTGAAAGAGGTGCAAATAGTAGTGGGAAAGTCATTCCCATAAGTATACCATATTCACTAATTGCTTGACTAGAGGTATAACCAATGCTTACAAGTAACATTGGTATAAGGGTGGCGGTTAAAGGTTGGATTAAACTTGAAGCAATACGTACGCCAGTGATGGGTGCGGAACTTTTGATTAAAGACTTGTAATGTCCTTTTTTAAATTTTAATCTTCCACCATCAACAAAGTAAATGACAGCAACAAGGGTGGCGGATATTAAGCACGTAATTGAAAATGCCTTTGCGGTAACTTTGGTGGCGGTAAACATGTCGTTGATTGAGTATAGCATAATGAATGTAAGAACCAATCGTACAACTTGCTCAATTAGTTCGGTAAAACTTACCCAAAAGAATGAATTTTTACCCCACAAAGCGCCACGAAAAACGGCATATATCGCACTAAATATAATAGCGGGGCACATAAGTAACATAAGTTCAACTATTAATGAGTTACCTAAAAATTTAATAAATATACCTTGAAACAATGCAATTATTGCAGTGGAAATAAGACTTATAACTAGTGCTATAATTGTGGCAGAGGTTACACTGATATTCTTGTTGTCAAATTCCTTGGTGTGGTCGTATTTTGCACAAGTTTTGGCAGTAACTAAAGGTAGTCCACTAGCAACTAGTGTCATAAATATTCCCATAACGGACGCGGCAATTTGATATACGCCTAAACCTTCCGCACCTAATTTTCGTGATAAAAATATGCGAAAAATAAAACCAAACATACGTGTAATCACGGAAAATATGGTTATCATTGATACTGTTTTAAATACTGATTTAACTTCACTCATGGTCACCTGATTTGTTAATATTTTTATACATGTCATACCGAGCAAAGTGTAAACGTAGTCGAGAGTATCTCAGTCCTTAATAATTAAAGTGCATTTAATTAGGGTGGAGATTCACTCCACGCGAAGCGTTGCCACTTGGTCGGAATGACATTTAGAAACTTTTACAACTATGTATATAATCCAGTGGGCAAATTTATACAATTTTCATATAAATTAATATGAAATTGATTAATTGCAACAGTGCGCAAGAGATACTTTATAATGTGACAAAACTAGATAACATAAATTTAATACAATCAAATTTTTCAGTAACTTTACACGATATAGTTAGAAATAATTATAACATTGACTTGTATGAAGGTGAAGTGTTAAAAATTATTAAAAAATCCACTTTACGGCATGTGGTAAAACCTATGGAAACATTAGCGGATATTTCAAAAAAATATAATGTTGAAATTGATACTTTAATTAATTTGAATAATCTAACTTCAAAACGATTGTTTGTTGGACAAATATTAATAATTGCTAATTAATAGTATTAAACAATAATATGGTGACTTTATTACTAAAAATAAGTACAAATTTGTTTGCTATAAATAAATATTTGTGATATAATTAATTATAAACATTTCAATTAAATGGAGAAAATATGAAAAAAATTTCAAATGCTAATAGATTTATTGCGGCATATAATGCAATTGATAGTTCACTACGTAGTATTTACAATTTAAAGCGTAGTTTAAATTTTAGCGAAGTTATTCGTAAAACAGTATTGCTTAATTCGGTAGTGCGTAAATATGAAGATGATTTGATTGATTATGGTCGTCTTCGCAATGCAATTGTGCATAAAGGCAACAGCAATTTTGTAATTGCCGAACCGCATGAAGATGTGGTGGAAAAGATGGAGGGTATTGCAACCCTTATTTCAACACCGCCACTTGCATATGACAAGATTAGTACACACGAAGTTTTGTGCGTAAATGGCGAAGATATTTTATCAACGGCTATCAAACTTATGGCACGTAGTGGTTATAGTAATCTTCCAGTGTATACTGACAATAAACTTGTAGGGGTACTAAACGGACAACGTTTGATGGATATTATAGGTCGTCATTTGGTGGCGGGTGAAAATATTCAAAAGTTTATTGACCGTGTTACAGTAGGTGATATTATTGAGGAACTTGCCAATGTCCAATATTATTGTTTGGCAGATGAAAAAATAACTATTGAACAAGTAATGAATTTATTTGAAACTAACAACAAACTTTTGATTGTATTAATCACTCGTGCTGGAACGGGAGATTATCCACCACTTGGCATTATAACCAAAGATGATGTAATCAAAATGCAAAAGGTTCTTGATGTATATTAATGCACTCGGTACGTCCGCTTTAATCGTTTGTGCAATAAATTTCACAAACTTCATTTATGGACGACCTCGTGCAATCTTTGAGAGGGCAATGGCTTTCCCTCTCAGTTCTCTCCCTTTGTAATAGAAAACTATTTTAATAAAGAGGTAAATTTTTCAAAAAAGTATTGCAAAAATTTTTAAATTGTGTATAATATGCGCAAACATAGATTGATTAGTAAATTTTGCTTAGACAAGTGAAGTTTTAACAAAGTAAAAGTGAAATTTTGTTTTAAACAAAGTGAAGTTTTCTTGATTGTACAAGAAAGTAAAAGATAAATTGGAGAAATATGAAAGTAGCAAAAGATTGGATTGATTATCAAGTTTTAGATACTGGTAATGGCGAGAAGTTGGAGCGTTGGGGTAAATATACGTTGCTTAGACCAGACCCTCAAATTATTTGGAATGTGGACAAGGATTTAAGCCGTAACAAACTTGACGCACATTATCATCGTACTGAAAATAAGTCGGGCGAGTGGGATATTAAAACTCGTTTGCCAGAATTTTGGACAGTTAACTGGCGTGAGTTTAAGTTTAGGGTTCAACCTATGAACTTTAAGCATACTGGTTTGTTTCCAGAGCAAGCGGTTAACTGGGATATGCTTATTAACACTATCAAAAACGCAAATAGGCCAGTAAGCGTGCTTAACTTGTTTGCCTACACTGGGGCTGCAAGTATTGTATGTGCCAAGGCGGGTGCTAGTGTAACGCACGTTGACGCTGCTAAGAGTATGATTGATGTTTCCAAGGAAAATGCAAAACTTAACGGAATTGACAATATTAGATATATCAACGAAGATTGTCAAAAGTTTGTAGAGCGTGAAATTAGACGTGGCAAAAAGTATGACATTGTGCTTATGGACCCACCAAGTTTTGGTCGTGGACCTAAGGGCGAAACGTGGAAGATTGAAGACGATATATTCAATTTTGTAAAATTGGTTAAAGGTGTGGTTAGTGATAATGCATTAATGGTGCTTATTAACAGTTATACAACCGGACTTCAACCAACCGTTATGGCAAATATACTTAATTGTGTATTCCCTGGCGGACAAGTAGATGCCTATGAAATTGGACTACCTACTGAACAAAAGGGCATTGTGCTACCTTGCGGATGTACGGCAATTACTCGATTAAGCGAGTAATGAAGAATGAAGAGTTGCGGATGCTGTCGCATTATAGATATGAAAGTATAAAAATATGAAGATGCTTCGCTTATGAAAATATTGTGGATGATTTTGTATTTATAATAAAGTAATTAAAAGGAAACTTATGGAATTTACACCAGATATAGTATATGAAGACAATCATTTGTTAGTAGTTATCAAACCACATAATATTGCGGTGCAAGAAGACGAAAGCAAAGATGATGATTTGTTAAATTTATTAAAAAATTATATAAAGGTAAGGGATAATAAACCTGGCAATGTATTTTTAGGTTTAGTGCATAGGTTGGATAGACCAACTGGTGGAGTTATGGTATTTGCTAAAACTAGTAAATGTGCAAGTCGACTAACTGAGCAACTTAAAAATAAGGAAATGAAAAAGAATTACTTATGTGTGACTTTAGGAAAACCCGTTCAAGACAAAGCAAGATTAACTTGTTACTTGCTGAAAGACGAAAAAAATAATGTTGTCAATCTTGCTACACGCAGTGACTATGGAGCGAAAGAGGCGATTTTAGATTATGAAGTTTTGGATAATAAGTCTAATATGAGTTTGATTAAAGTTAATTTGTTGACTGGGCGTAGTCATCAAATACGTGTTCAAATGAGTAGGCAAAACAATACAGTAATTTATGGCGACTTTAAGTATGGCGATAAAACTCATGGCGGTAATCTAGCACTTTGGGCATATCAATTGCAATTTAATCACCCAATTACAAAAAAACAAATGATTTTCAAGGTTTTACCAGATATTGAGCATAGTCCATGGAAACTATTTGAAAACGTAATTGCAAAACTAGTATAGCAATTTAAAATTGAAAAAATATTGTATAAAATTTTAAAAAAACTATTGACTATAACTTAAAAATATGTTATGAAACGAGTATAATATAAAAGGAAGAATAATATGGAAAAATTAGCAGTAATCGAACTAGGGGCAAGTGAAATCACATTTACTAAACTTAATTTCACATCTAATGGTTTTTTCACCATTGAGCAACAAATCAAAGAACCAGTACGTCTTACTCAAGATTTGGAGCGAGATGGTTATATTAAATCTACTAGAATTGAGGAAACCATTTCAATTTTAAAAATCTTTAGAAAGATTATGGATAATGAGGGTATTAATCCTAATTTGTGTTATGCTGACCCTGCGATTGCAACGGCACGTAATCAAATTGCATTCCTAGATGAAATATATAAAACCGTTTGTTTGCATTTTAGAGTGTTGTCTCTTGACGAACAAGTTGATGCTTTACATTTAGCATGTTTACATTCTTTTTCGGCAATTAAGGGTTTGGTTTGCCAAATAGGTGACGACAGTATGCAAATTATACAATATAATCGTCGAATGGTTGTAAACAAATGCAATATTCCTTATGGTGCACTTAATTTGGCGGAAAAGTTTGATAGTATAGTTGATTTTTCACAAAAAATGGACAAAATGGTGGACTTTATAACCACTTTACTTAGAAAGGAAAAATGGCTATTTGAGTTAGATGAAGACATAGAATTTATTGGCGTTGGAAAGTTTTTTGAAGCAACTGGTGTGTTGTGTCGTAAATCTATGCATTATCCATTGGATATTGCACACAACTATGAAATTACTGATAACAATTTTAAATCAATATATGGTTTGATTAAAACATTAGACATTGATAAGGCAAAAAAATTAAAAGGTGTATCATCAATGCGTGCTGACGTATTAGCAAGTGGTATTGCTATTATTAAAGCGTTGTTTAATAATGTGTTTAAATCAAATGTTAAAGTGTCTACTTGTGGCGAAATGTATGGTTTAGTTGCGCGAAATATTTTATCCCAAGCCGAAAAACCAATGCTCGACATATTGGGTTATAGTTTGAGTGCTATTAATGAATTTTATCCAAGTGGTCAAAATATGAATAATATTTATGACTTGTCAATTATTTTGTATAAACAATTAAAAGTATTGCATCGTCTTAACCGTAATTATGTTAAAACTTTGCGTATTGCTGCTAGTATGTGTTTGAGTGGCAAGCGTATATCTTACAATAATTATGAAAAGAATGGATTTAATGTTATTTTAGGTTCAACAATATATGGTGTTAGTCACAATGAAATATTAATGGCTGCATTTGTGGTAGCAAATCAAGATAGTGATAATTTTAGTTTAAGTGATTGGGTAAGATACAAAGATATTCTTGCTGAAGAAGATGCTAGTGCAGTTAAAAAGTTGGGTTTGATAGTTAAGATTGCAACATTACTAAATGTAACTGGAAGCAATGCTGTTAAGGATATTGCTTGCGATATTTTAGGAGATACTGTAATACTTAAAACAACAGTTGAAAAAGATGCTAAATTAGAAATAAGTCAAGCACAAACAATGTATAATGACTTTAAAAAGATTTTTGGTAAGAATTTGCAAATTCTTTAAAATTTAGTTGATTGTACACGGCGGTACGCCTGCTTTGCTTTTCGCAAAGCACAAAGGGGTTAAACCCCTTTGAATACGCAAAAGGCGTATAGGCGTACCGCCTGTTTTATTTAGAGGGGGGATAAATATAATGAAAATTGAATTAGCAATTAAATTTGGAAGTAATGAGATTATTATATTTAGAAAAGGTTTTGGCATTATTGCGCGTAAATCTAGTTATGTTGCGACCAATAAAAGTGGTAGCAAAGTTTATGCTTATGGAGATGAAGCAAAGCGTATATGCGCCTTAAAAAGTTCGCAATATGATTTGCATGAACCAATACAAGGAATAGATATAATCAATGACCAACTTGCTAAAAAATTACTTAATCAAATACTTAATGAAGCAATTGTTGAAAATGACAAAATTGAAGCACTTGTGGCAGTACCTTGTGCATTAACTGAAAAAAAGTTGTTAGAACTAAAAATCTTGTTGCACAGTGTTGGCATTTTTAAAATCACATTTGTACAAAATTCAGTGTGTGTGAGGTCTAATTTACAAATTGATGAACAAACTAAATTAATGATTGTTGATATGGGTAAATATATAGTGGATATGTCAGTTCTTACAAGATATGATTTTGTTATGGGACGAAATTATCTTATAGGCGGGGCGGAAATGGATACGGCACTTGCAACATATATCAACGATAATTATGGTGTTGAAATAAGCGAAGATCAAGCAGAAAATATAAAAAATGAAATTGCCTCAATGTACACCAACGATATGTACACCACCACATTTAAAGGAGTTACCGAGCAAGGAGAATTTAGGGAAGTTACTATGCGTGCCAACGAAGCACGTGTTGCAATAATTGGAATATATGAAAAAATCTTTGACTTGATAGAAGAAGTTTTGGAAGATTTGCCAAAAGATATTTTAGCAGAAATTCGCCATAATGGAATAGTTTTTACAGGTGGAGTTGCAAGCATCGATGGACTGGTTGAGTATGCAAGCAAACGTTTAAATATGCCTGCCAAAGTGTTGGAAAATCCTAAGGACGCAGTAATACTTGGCGCAGGCAAACTGTTGTCACTTAGTAAGGAAGACTTTCCGTATATAAAGTTATAATGTAGTTAAATAACTAATATTGTCGAATGTGAAAAATGTAGAGTGTAAGTACTTTACATTTTTTTTGTGTAGTACTATTCTTAAAAGTAAGGAGAAATTTTTATGTCAAGGGTTATAGTTGTTACATCTGGTAAAGGCGGTGTGGGCAAAACTACTGTTTGTGCAAATCTTGGTTTAAATCTTGCTAAAAAAAACTACCGCGTATGTGTAATTGATATGGATATTGGTCTTAATAATCTTGATGTAGTGCTTGGTATGGAAAATCGAGTATTATATTCAATGCAAGATGTATTGGAAGGCAAGTGTAGACTACGTCAAGCACTTGTTGAAGATAGTACATACCCATTATTATATTTGCTAAGCAGTGGAAATGTGGCCCACAATTTAAGTATTAGACCTGAATATATAAAAGCAGTGATAGACGAATTAAAAACAATATTTGATTATGTGCTTATTGATTGCCCCGCGGGGATTGATGCCGGTTTTAATAGGTCGGTAATTTGTGCGGAAGAAGCATTGGTGGTTACCACTCCACATTTGTCTAGCATTCGTGATGCTGATAAGGTGGTGACAATACTTTCTACATATAATTTGTCTAGCATTAAGTTTGTTGTTAACCGTGCGCGCGGTGATTTGATTATAGACAAACTTATGCTTGATGTATACGACATTAGTAAGGCGCTTAAAATTGAATTTGGCGGTGTGATACCCGAAGATGATAATGTTACAATCACACAAGTTCAAAACTGCAATAGATTGGACTACAAAATACCTAGTCATAAGGCATTTTTAATACTTAGCGATAATATTGAAACGGGTAGTAAAAAGTTATATGATTGTACTTATAAATATAAAGGCGTGATAGGTGGAATGCGTAAATTTTTTAAAAGGAAAATTTAATTATGGAATTGATTAGTAGATTAGACAATGTTATAAAAAAAGACAAACAACTTAATCCTCAATACATGAAAGATGTTATTAAAAGTGATATTTTTTATCTGCTTAATAACTATTTTGAAGTGGAATATAGCGACATTGATATTAATATTGATTTAACTGACAACAATATGTACTCAATTAATATTAATGCAATAGGTGACCGTATGAAAGCAATGCAAATATTGCCACGATAACAATCGTTGCAATATAGTGAATAATGAAAACTGAAGAGTGAAAAGTTGAGGAAGATTTTATATTTATTGAGTCATTAATAAAGTGAAAGTTATAAAAATAAAAAAATAAGCATAATTTTATTTTAAGTTATGCAACGAACAAAAGTTAAAGTAAGTGTTAGTTTTATTTTGATGGCGATAATTATGCTTATCGGTCATCAATTTTTGCTATTTATCAATTTTATGATGGCGCTGGTTTTTCATGAGATGGCGCATATTTATATGGCAAAGTCAAAGGGGTATAACACCAATACTATCAAGTTTGATATGCTTGGCGCAAGTATTAAGTTGGATAACAAAATTCAAAAAGACGACCTTTTTAGTATAGCATTTGCGGGTCCTGCAATTAACTTTATAATATGTTTAATTTGCACAAGTTTGTGGTGGATTGTGCCCGAAATGTATGTGTTTACCGCTGACTTTTTTAGATGTAATCTAATACTTGCTAGTTTTAACATGATACCAGTAGAACCGCTTGATGGTGCTAAAATACTTGATAGTGTACTAAGTAAACGTAATAAGCGTGTTGCTAAAATTATTAGTTTAATACTCAATGTATGTGCTATTATACTATTTGCAATATTATTTATAATAAGTTGCTTTAACACTATTAACTTAACTTATCTCTTGTTTGCAATATTCTTTGCCAGCAATTTTTTACCAAAGCGAAAAGTTAACTTTGATGTGTATTATAAATTATTCTTTAAAAAGAATAAAAAGATTGAAAAAATCAACTTTCTACACGTGCAACCGACTTGTACATTGCTTGAAATGCTAAAACAAACACGCGAAGGTTATTACACAATATTTTATCTTGAACTAAACAATCCTATATATATTACCGAACAAGAATTTCACCTACTTTTAACCAAAAACGCTTTAACGGACAATATAAAACAAGTATTAAAAAAATAAAGATATTGAATTTAATATCTTAATTTTATTCTTTAAATAAATTTATAATGCTAATGTTTAATTCTTCGCTTATTGCAAGTATCATTTTTAAACTAGGATTAATTTTTCCATTTTCAAGTTTGTTTATGTAACTTGCATCTTTACCAAGTCGCAAACTTAATTCGTAAGCAGATAAATCTTTTTTAATACGTTCTTTTGCTACATTTAAACCAAAAGTTTCAAATTTCATAACAATCTCCTTTTTCAAAATTGTACTATGAAAAATTACTTGACTAATTGACTGACATTCTATATAATGGAATTATGGTCAATTAAATTAAAAAATAATAATTTAATTAAATATTAGGAGAAAATGTTATGAAAAAATATACAATAAGTTTTACTGGTCATCGACCAAAAGGTTTACCATGGGGATATAATGAAAATTTGCAAGGGTGTGTAAAGTTTAAGCAATATATTAAAGAGTTATTAGTTAAAAAGATTAATGAGGGATATAGTCGGTTTATTGTTGGTATGGCACTAGGTATTGATATGATTGTTGCCGAAATTTTAATTGAATTAAAAGGTAATTACGATATTAACATAGAATGTGCTATTCCTTGTTTATATCAAGAAATTAAATGGAGTATATCTCAACAAAAGCGTTATAAATATATTTTAAGCAAATGTGACAAAATAACATATGTTTCAAAAGAGTATACATTGGGTTGTATGCAAAAGCGAAATGAATATATGGTGAATAATAGTGATTTGTTGATTGCTGTATGGAATGGAACGCCTAGCGGAACACTAAACACGATAAATTATGCTAGAAGTAAAAATAAGGATACAATAATTATTGATATCAACAACTTTTAATTAAGTTGTTTTTTATTTTATAAATTTTTGTAAATCCATTGACAAAAGGTTGGGGTTGTGTTATTATAATAGGCGTAGTACCACGTTGAACAGGTTTTAAATGGATATGAAGGTATGAAAATATGAAGACGCTTCGCTTATGAAAATATTGTGGACGCTTTCGAATTATACTTTATTCTACCTTAAAAGTGAGTCTTCGAAAATTTGATAGGAGGTAACTAAAATGTACGCAATAGCACTTATCGCTGGTAAGCAATATAAAGTTAGTGTTGGTGATGTTGTAAGAGTTGATCGTTTAGCTGACGAAATCGGCGCTAACGTTGAATTCCCAGTTCTTATGACTGCTGATGAAAACAATATCGTTGCTGGTAATCCAGTTGTTAAAGATGTTGTGGTTAAAGCAAAAGTTCAATCACACACTTTGGGTAATAAAATTGTTGTGTTCAAGTACAAGGCTAAGAAAAATGAGCGTAAGAAAAGAGGACACAGACATGCATATACTAACATTGTAATTGAAAGTATAGGTTAATTTTATGATTAAAATCATTATTGAAAGGGAAGATGACGATAGAATTAAGTCTATCAGTAGTTCGGGTCATTCGGGTTATTCATCTCAAGGTAGCGACATTGTGTGCGCTAGTGTGTCAGTATTGCTTCAAAATGCGCAAAAGACATTTGAGGAGATATTAAATGTTGATACATTCTTCACACTTGATGAAAATAAACCCAGTTTATCAATAACTTTGCCAACACTTAGTGGTGAAAAACTAAAGTTTGCAGACCTTATAATGAAATCTACTGTAAACGGACTTTATGATTTAATGGACACCTTTCCAAAGTATATTAATATAAAGGAGAAACGAAAATGAAAATATTAGTTCAATTGTTCGCCCACAAGAAGGGTGGCGGTAGCACTAAGAACGGTAGAGATAGTAATAGTAAACGTCTTGGTGTGAAACGTGCTGATGGTCAATTCGTATT
>JAFUPL010000016.1 GCA_017481235.1 Clostridia bacterium
CAAATACTTACGAAATTAAGTTTGACGCTAAGGGTGGAGCGGGTACAATGACAAACCAAACCCTTACTTATGGCGTTGCAAGTGCTTTAAGAACAAATGCTTACACCAAAGATGGACATACCTTTGCAGGTTGGACAACTGAGGATTATGACCTTGCTACAGTGCCAGATATTGAATTTGCCGAAGGTGCGGAAATTAATAACCTAACCGCTGAAAATGGCAAAGTGATTACATTGTACGCAGTGTGGATAAGTACTGGTTATACGGCACGTGTATATGAAATGGGTACAAGCGGGTCATACCCTAGTGGATACACTACCCAAATCATGTCAGCAAATGCGGGAACTACCGTTACTATTGCGGACGAAGCATTAAAACTTACTCAAATGAGTAGTGGCGGATTTGAACTTGACTATGCTAAGGATATGAGCGGAAACACAATTACCACTGCAACCATTGCAAACAACAATCAAACAATTATCTCGTTCTACTTAAAACGTGCGTCACATTCATTAATATTTAACCTAAACAATGGCGCAAATCCTAACTTGTTTGATAACAACAAAATAAGACATGGCGCAAATTTGACTTATAACGAAAGCACAAATGTATGGACGGCAAGTGAAGTTAGCGGAAATACATATGGTGCAATAAAAATTCAAAGACGTAATGGTGAAGCAAATGTAGACCAAATTTTATACAATAGGAGCACCGGAGTTTATTCAACAACAGTTACAAAAAATAGCACTTGGAATGCACTTGCTATTGGTTTGGATGGAAGTACTGCAGATGCAAAATTTCACTATGACTTTAGCGGTTATGCGGACGGCACATATACAATTCAATTAGAGTTGTTAAGTTTGAGTACTACTAGTGCGTCATTTAGGAATATCAAGATTGAAGCGGGTGATACTAGAACTGCTTACACTCAATCTGCTACAACATTAAATTATGGCGAGGCGTATGGAGATTTACCTATACCTACACGTACTGGTTATACATTTAATGGTTGGTACACCTCTGCAACTGGTGGAACAAGTGTAAACGAAAATACAACCATGGGGACTCAAGACGCAACCATTTACGCACATTGGACGGCAAATACATATACCGCAACCTTTGATGCAAATGGCGGAAGCGTGGGTACAACTAGTAAAACGGTGACCTACGATAGCGCATATGGTGACTTACCTACACCTACAAGACCTGGTTACAAATTTGAAGGTTGGACAATAAATTACTTTGCATATACAACGCTTTGGGAAGATATTCAAGTAAGCACTGAAGGAAATCCTGCAACGGGTACTAATTATTGGATTAGTAAGGAATTAATTCCTTTTGAAAATAATAGTGGAAGCGATATAACTCTTACATCAAACTATTCAATTGTCGGAATTTATGCCTATAATGAAAATGAAGAATTTATTAAAAGATGTTCAAGTTATACTACTGCACATCCAATACCTAGCGGAACTAAATATATAAGAATAGAAGTTCATAAAACACAATTAGCATTTTCGGATGCGAACTTACTTAAATTAGTGATTGATGGAAAAGAGATTACGGCAGAAAGTAAAGTCGATTTTGCAACAAATCATACCTTAATGGCGCAATGGTCAAAGGTGCCACCTACAATTGAAGTGACTGCCGACGCCAATGAAATTGTTTATGGTTCAAGCGATGTAACATTAAATGCGGTGGCTGTGCATGATTTGACTAAGACATATCAATGGTATCGTAGCACAACTAGTGGATTTACACCAAGTGATGAAAATATGGTTGCTGGAGCAACAAGTTCAACATATATTCATGGTGCAACATCACTTAACGTTGGTACATATTATTATAAATGTATAGTAAGTGTTGACTTTGGCGACGAAGTGCTAAGTGCAACATCAAGCGAAATTACGCTTAACGTGGTTAAGAGTGAGAACTTGTTCCAATTGGTATTAGACCAAGAATTAGTGTATAACGGTTTGGAACAAGTGTTGTTGCAAGTGATTGATAGCGACGGCATTAATAATAATGTATATTATAGTATAAATACAGCATTAACTTCTAGTAATTATACGGATACAACTATTGCTTCTACATCCCTTCCAAGCGCGGTAGATGCGGGTGAATACAAGGTTTACTTCTATGTGCCAGCAAGCGCTAACTATTATGAAATTACAGGAAGCGTAACCGTTGAAATTGAGAAAAAGCAAAATATATTTGAAGTAATTCAATCGCAGGATTTGGAATATAATGGTTTAGAACAAACATTGTTGCAAGTGATTGATAGCGACGGAATTGACAATAATGTATATTATAGTATAGGAACTGAGTTGAATGCGGACAACTATGATGACACAAGCGTTGCTTCAAATCAACTACCAAAACAAACCAATGCGGGAAAATATAAAGTTTACTACTATGTGCCAGCAAGTACTAACTATGATGAGATAGTTGGTAATGCAACCATTATAATTGAACAAATTGATAACACATTTGAAGCAATCCCAACACAAAACTTAGTGTATAATGGACATGACCAAGTGTTGTTGAAAGTGTTTGATAGTGACGGAATTGACGGCAATATATATTATAATGTTGGAACACAACTAAATGAGGGCAACTATGTTGACGATGGTACAACTTCGTACCCAGTTGCAAAACTTGACGGCGTTCATATGGTTTACTATTATGTACCAGCAAGCACTAACTACTACGAATTGATGGGATTTGTAGAGGTTGAAATTAAGGAAAAACTTACAACCCTTACAGTTAATCCTAACGGCGGTTATTGGGGCGGAAGTAGTGACGCAAGCACATTTACCTATGGCAATGGCGAAACAATGTCAATCCTAGACCCAACACGTCCAGGATATACCTTTACAGGTTGGACAGTAAACTACTTTGACAGCGAAGAGTTTGTTGAGTATTATACCAACAACAACACGCTACATGGAACAACTTATGCTCCAACAGTAAATGAAAACGGAGCGTATAGTTGGAGAGGTCAATCAGGTTATTTAGGACAATATAATGATATACATACATGGTTGCTATGGAAACCAGACCTTGTAAATGGAGCATATACATTATCATATAATGGATACTCAACAGGTGAAGATGATAAAGAGACTACAGGTATAATAGTTTGCAATTATAATGAGAGTGTTGCATCTTACGGCAAATATGCTAATGATGATAATTATTATGAACTATCATTAGTGTATGATGCTAAAACAGTTGTAAATAGTACAACTTCAAAACTTTACTCAAAAGCATTTACAATAGATGATAACTTCGCAGGTTTTGCATTATATTATGGTAATCCATATTTGACTTACTTTGAAAACATTGTATTAACACGTACGGATAGTAGTGTGTTGGTGGACGGAATATTTACATTTGACACTACGGATATTGAGTTGAGTGCTAATTGGGAGGCGATTGAACCTACAATTACAATTAGTGCGGACAAGACTAACTTTACTTATGGGCAAGAAACTGCAACGTTGACAGCGGTGGCCGTTCACGATTTAAGTAAAACATATCAATGGTATCGTAGTACAACTAGTGGATTTACTCCAAGCGAGGAAAATGCAATTAGCGGTGCTATAAATGCGGTATACACACATAACCGAACATCAACAAACGCTGGAACATACTATTATAAATGTATAGTAACTACAGAAAATGGATTAAGTGCTACTTCAAACGAGATTTCAATTACGGTTAACAAGATTGGCAACTCATTTGAATTAGTGATAGATAACGATTTAACATACAACGGATTAGAACAAACATTATTACAAGTAATCGATAGTGATGGCATTGACAATAATGTATATTATGCTATAGATAAAGAATTAAATATAAACAATTATAGTACTGACGGAAAAACAACACTTCCTACAGGTGCGGACGCTGGAACTTATGTAATTTACTTCTACATTCCAGAAAGTGACAACTATAGTTACATTTCAGGTGTGGCAACCGTTGAAATTGCTAAGAAGGAAAATAGTTTCACAGTGGAAACCACCAAAGATTTGGTTTACAATGGACGTGAACAAGTGTTGGCAGAAGTAATTGATATTGACGGCATTGAAAATAATATCTACTATTCAATTGGAACACCATTGAATGCGGATAATTATGACGACATTGGTTCAACTGACCTTCCTACAGCAACTGCTTCGGGTGAATATATAATTTACTTCTACGCTCCAGCAAGTGATAACTATAAGGGATTAAGCGGAATTGCTAAAAATACAATTGCGGTTAAGGATACCACATTAACAGTAGACCCTAACGGCGGTATTTGGAACGGAACTACTGAAGTTAGCACGTTCACGGAAGGCAACGGCACAACCAAGACAATCGCTGACCCAACACGTGCGGGTTACACCTTTACAGGTTGGACAGTAAACTACTTTGACGGCGAAGACTTTGTGGAATATTATACTGAAACTGCTAACAGTAATGGAACGGCATATCCACCTACTATAGATGAGAATGGAGTTATTTCTTGGAGTGGTCGCATGGGATACTTGGGTTGGCTTGCTAATGATACACCAACATATTTATTATGGAAACCTGACCTTGTAAATGGAACATATGAATTATCTTGTGATGCCTATACAACTCAAACTGGTGCAGGATGGATAACCGGTATTCAAATAATGCAATATAATGAAACTGGTGATATATATGGAACATATACTAATCATGATGCACTATACACAATATCTTCAATAGCAACTCTTGCTGTTAGTGAAACTACAAAGACATCAATTTCAAAAACATTTACAATAGATGATAACTTTGCTGGATTTAGTATTATATTTGGTTACGATTATTTAACTTACTTTGAAAACATTGTATTAACCCGTACGGATAGTAGTGTGTTAGTTGACGGAATATTTACATTTGATACTACCGATGTAACATTAACTGCAAATTGGACTGAAAAAGCGCCAACAATCACAATTAGTAGTGATGTTGAACGTATTACATATGGACGTGACCAAGCAACCCTAACAGCGGTGGCAGAACACGACTTAAGTAAGACATATCAATGGTATCGTGGTACTACTGAAGACTTTACTCCAAGTGACGAAAACAAAGTTACTGGTGCAACCAGTGAGACATACATTCATGGAGCAACAGAAACAAATGTTGGAACATACTACTATAAATGTATAGTAAGTGTTGATTTTGGCGATCGAGTACTAAGTGCAACATCTAACCCAGTTACTCTTGTGGTAGAAAAGACTGAAAATACATTTGTATTAGACACTAACGAAGGACTAGTGTACAACGGAACTGCTCAAACACTATTACAAGTAATTGATAGTGACGGAATTGACAATAATGTATACTATTCATCAATAGAGTTGACAGCAGATAACTACGACGAAGACGGATTAACTACTCTTCCTCAAGGAACAAACGCAGGAGAGTACAAGATTTACTTCTATGTACCTGAAACTGACAACTTTAAGGATATTAGTGGAAGTGCTATTGTTGAAATTGCCAAAGCAGAAAATACATTTGAATTAATTACACATGAAAATCTAGAATACACTGGATTACCTCAAGAATTAGTTCAAGTAATAGATAGCGATGGAATTGATAATAATGTTTACTACAGTTTAACAACCGAACTAACAGCAAGCAATTACACAGATCAAACTATTGCTTCAACCGAAACACCAAAGGGAACAAATTCGGGAAGTTATACAATTTACTTCTACGTACCAGCAAGCGACAACTATGAAGAATTGTGTGGATTTGCAGATAATACAATAGCAATTAAGCAAACAACCTTAACAATCAACCCTAACGGCGGTATTTGGAACGGAAGCAGTGAAGTAAGTACATTCACTGAAGGTAATGGAACAACTAAGACAATTGTTGACCCAATGCGAGCAGGTTATACCTTTACAGGTTGGACAGCAAGCGAAGGAGCATTGTTCGAGGACGGAATATTTACATTTGACGCTAACGATGTAACACTTAGAGCAAACTGGGAAGCAGTTGCACCTACAATCACAATTAGCAGTGATGTGGGAACAATAACATATGGTTATCATAAAGCAACCCTAACAGCGGTAGCAATACATGACTTGACCAAGACATATCAATGGTACCGTGGTACTACTGAAAACTTTGAACCAAGTGATGACAATCTAATATTTAATGCAACCAGCGCAACATACATTCATAGCGAAACTGAAACAAGTGTTGGAACATACTACTATAAATGTATAGTAAGTGTAGACTTTGGCGACCAAGTACTAAGTGCAACATCTAATCCAGTTACAATAGTGGTTGAACAAGCAGAAAATTCATTTGTGGTAAACATCAATGAAGGATTAATATACAATCGCAATGCTCAAACACTATTACAAGTGATTGACTATGATGGAATTGATAATAATGTGTATTATGCAATTGGAACAGAATTAGATGAAGGCAACTATGACGAGGACGGAGTGACGACTCTTCCTCAAGGTACAAATGCGGGCACATACAAAGTTTACTTCTATGTACCAGCAAGTGACAACTTTAAGCAAATCAAAGGAATTGCAAGTGTTGAAATTGCTAGGGCAAGAAATACATTTGAATTAATAACTCCTCAAGATTTGGTTTATAGTGGTTTACCTCAAACCTTAACTCAAGTAATTGACTACAATGAAGTTGAAAATGACGTGTACTATAGTTTAACAACTGTATTAACTTCACAAAATTATACAGATACAACTATCTCGTCAACTGAACTTCCAAAAGGAACAAATTCGGGAAGTTATACAATTTACTTCTATGTTCCAGAAAGTGATAATTACTTGGAATTAAGCGGAATTGTTGGAAATGAAATAGGATTTAAAGCAACAACATTAACAATTAATCCAGATGGCGGTATTTGGAACGGAACTAGTGAAATTAGTACGTTTACTGAAAATAATGGCACAACAAAAGTGATTGCAGATCCAACCAAGGAAGGATATGGATTTGCTGGTTGGATAGCAAGCGAAGGTGCGTTGTTCGAAAATGGAGTATTCACATTTGACGCAAGCGATGTAACGCTTACAGCAACTTGGGGCGAAGTTCCTCCAACAATCACAATTAGTAGCGACGTTGAACGTATTACTTATGGACGTGACCAAGCGACCCTAACCGCGGTGGGAATACATGAATTAACCAAGACATATCAATGGTACCGTGGTACTACTGAAGACTTTACTCCAAGTGACGAAAACAAAGTTACTGGTGCAACCAGTGAGACATACATTCATGGAGCAACAGAAACAAATGTTGGAACGTACTATTACAAGTGTGTAGTAAGTGTTGACTTTGGCAATCAAGTACTAAGTGCAACATCTAACCCAGTTACAATAGTGGTAGAAAAGACCGAAAACACATTTGTTGTAGATGCTAATGAAGGACTAGTGTACAACGGAACTGCTCAAACACTATTACAAGTAATTGACAGTGACGGAATTGACAACAACGTTTACTATAGTTTAACAACCGAACTAACAGAAAACAATTACACTAATACAACAATTGCTTCAACCGAATTACCTCAAGGTACAAATGCTGGAGAGTACAATATTTACTTCTATGTACCAGCAAGTGACAACTTTAAGGACATTAGTGGAAGTGCTATTGTTGAAATTGTCAAAGCAAAGAATACTTTTGAAATAGTATCTAGTGAAAACTTAGTTTACAATGGTGAACCTCAAGAGTTGGCACGAGTAATTGACTATAATGGTATTGAAAATGATGTATATTATAGTTTAACTACTGAGTTAAATGTAGGAAATTATAAGGATACAAGCATTGCTTCAACCGAAACACCAAAGGGAACAAATTCGGGAAGTTATACAATTTACTTCTATGTTCCAGAAAGTGATAATTACTTAGAACTAAGCGGAATTATTGAAAATGAAATAGCATTAAAAGCAACAACATTAACAATTAATCCAAATGGTGGTGTATGGAGTGGAAGTGCTGAGATAAGTACCTTTACCCAAGAAAATGGAACAACTAAGACAATTGTTGACCCAATGCGAGCAGGTTACACCTTTACAGGTTGGACAGCAAGCGAAGGAGCATTGTTCGAGGACGGAATATTTACATTTGACGCTAACGACGTAACACTTACAGCAAACTGGGAAGCAGTTGCACCTACAATCACAATTAGCAGTGATGTGGGAACAATAACATATGGTTATCATAAAGCAACCCTAACAGCGGTAGCAATACATGACTTGACCAAGACATATCAATGGTATCGTGGTACTACTGAAAACTTTGAACCAAGTGATGACAATCTAATATTTAATGCAACCAGCGTAACATACATTCATAGCGAAACTGAAACAAGCGTTGGAACATACTATTACAAGTGTATAGTAAGTGTAGACTTTGGCGACCAAGTGCTAAGCGCAACATCTAATACAGTTACAATAGTGGTTGAACAAGCAGAAAACGCATTTAGATTGATTATGGAACCAACCATGAACTACACAGGCGTTGAACAAGTATTGCTTGAAGTGATTGATAGCGACGGAATTGACAATAATGTGTACTATGCAATTGGAACAGAGTTAGATGAAGATAATTATGCTGACCAAACTATTGCATCAACCGAACTTCCTAAGGCAGTAGATGCAGGAATTTACCAAATTTACTTCTATGTGCCTACAAGTGATAACTACAAGGAAATTCGCGGAAAGGTAACAGTTGAAATAACCAAGAAGGATAACAGTTTTGTAATAATTCCAGCACAAAATCTAGTGTATAACAAGCAAGCACAAGTATTGTTACAAGTAATTGATAATGATGGAATAGCAAATAATGTTTACTACTCAATGGTTACAGAGTTAATCGAATCAAATTATGACGACACAAGCGTAGCATCAACTGATCTTCCTACAGCAACTAATGCAGGAACATATAAAATTTACTTCTATGTGCCAGCAACTACAAATTATAATGCTGTGTCAGGTAGAGCAACAGTTAATATTGCTAAAGCGGAAAACATCTTTGAAGTTAACGCGGCACAAGGTTTGATGTTTACTGGTGATGCACAAGAACTTGTTGAAGTAATTGATAGCGACGGAATTGACAATAATATCTACTATTCATTTGGAACTGAATTGAATGCTAATAATTACACTGACCAAACAATTGCTTCAAATCAAATTCCTACAGCAACTGAAGTTGGAGTATACGAAATTTACTTCTATGCACCAGCAAGTGACAACTATAAAGAATTAGTGGGTTATGTAGAAGTTTCTATTCAAATCAAATATACAACACTTACAATCAATCCTAACGGCGGTATTTGGAACAAAACTAGCGAAGTTAGTACATTTACTGAAGGTAACGGAACAACTAAGACAATTGCTGACGCAACTAGAGAAGGTTACACATTTGATGGTTGGACCTTAACTGGTGGTGGAACATTTGAAAACGGAGTATTTACTCACGGTGCAACTGACGCAATGTTGACTGCTAAGTGGGCGGGTGTAAGTTTTGAAGTTGCTCTTGTTAGCGACGATACAACTCTTGCTACATTACCATACGAAAGTAGTGATGAAGCACAAGATATAATCTTGACCGTATCTAGTGAAGATTATGTTGACCCAGACAAGACTGGTTACACATTCAATGGTTGGGCAATTGAAACCAACTCTGAAGACGGCGATTCGTTAGTTGCAACCAATGAAGATGGTCAATATATATTAACTATTCCAGCGGGTGCACATGGTGATATTCAATTAATTGCTCAATGGAGTGCAAATACTTATGAAATAAGTTACAACGGCAATGGTGCAACTAGTGGCGAAATGGCAAACAGCACTCATACATATGATGTTGAGTCAACATTAACTGCTAACGCATACGCTAAGACTGGTTACGACTTTAGCGGTTGGGCAACCACAAGCGAAGGCGAAGTTGAATATGAAAATCAAGAACCAGTTATTAATCTAACAACTAGCGGAACATTTGAATTGTTTGCAATATGGACAGCATCTGAGTACTCTGTATCATTTAATACTAATGGAGGCAGTGAGGTTGAAGACATAACTGTTACTTACGATAGTGCTTATGGCGAATTACCAACCACTACTAAAGATGGTTATGAATTTGAAAACTGGTACTTAGATGAAGGTTTAACTAGTGTTGTTACTAGCGAAATAATTGTGGCAACTGCAAGCAACCACACATTGTATGCAAACTGGACAATTAAACCATACACTGTAACCCTTGACTACCAAGGCGGAACAGACCAATTCTTGTATCTTAACAATGACCTAAAGGATAGATTAACTGGTACATTTGAATTTGATGGAGAAGCTTTACTAGAAATTCAAGGTACTGGAAATATTGAGTTAACTACAACTAAAGCATTTAATGGAACTAAGAGTTTAACATTTAGAGTTGATGAAGTTGGAACTCAATCATATCATCGTAGAGTTCGCTTGATGGCAGAAACAACACCTGGACTATATAGACTATCTGCTTATATTAGTGCTGACCAAGCAACTACTGGCAGAATATTTGCACAAGAAACTACCGATTATAGTATTATTGGTGACGATGATGTCGTTATTGAAGCAGGAATTTGGAGTTATATCAGTTTTGAATACGAAGTTACGAGTGATTACAAAAATATAGATATATTCCTATATGCTAACGACTTAGGTGTAAATTACTATATTGATGACATCAAAGTAATGCGTGTTGATGGATATACTCCTACAACAACATTTGAATATAATGTTGAAACTAGTGCAGTTAAATTGCCATATGCAGTTAAATCAGGTTACACCTTCCTAGGTTGGAACACCAAGGCGGACGGAACTGGTGAAACTGTTACTACTTATGGTGGCGGAATGACTGGTGATACAACCATATACGCAATCTACAAGTTAAGCAATCCAACTGCTACAACAAGCGTGGATAATGCAACTATTACTTATGGTGCTCAAGATGCAACCTTGACGGCAACTGTTAACACTGAAGGTGTAACTGTTGATAGCACAACATATCAATGGTATTGCAACGGTGTGGCAATTGATGGTGCAACAAGTGCAACATATGTACATGTAGCAAATTCATTAGATGTTGGAACATACACATATTATTGCGTTGTAACAACAACTAAGGATAATGTAACGTCTAGCGCAATTAATTCTACTAGCGTAAGCGTAACAGTAGAACAAGCGGATAACGACCTAGAAATTACAATGAACGATTACACATATAATGGTGAAATTTCAAATCCTGAAGTGGTTACCAATGCAAGTGGAGCTAATGTAACATTCTACTACAACACTACTGGTGAAACAACTGTTGGCACTGAATGGACTAATATGACCTCAACTTCATTAAGTGCGGGAACATATTATATCTATGCAACTACAAGTGCTACAACTAACTACAAAGCAGGTTTATCTAATGTTGTTGAATTTACTGTAAATACAGCAGAAATTACAATTACTTATGCAGCAGATAATAATGCAGAATTAACCGAAAACGGATACAATATAACTTACACGTCAGAATATGATGCTGATGGATTGACCTTTAGAATTGGACCTACAAACGTAGACGCAACAATAACTTATTGGGTAGGCGAAGATGGTGAAAAAACAAGCGTAAATGTACAAATGGGCAAATTAACAAGTTTACCAACCCTTGAAAATGCTGGTACAATTACGTATAACTACACAGTAACCGCTCCTAACTACACAACAATTAACGGAACAATAACATTGGCAATTGATATTGAGACGACCGAAGTTGTATGGACTCTAAGCGAAGAGGGTTATACTTACAATGGTGAAAACCAAGCAACAAGCGTAACTGCTCATATCGTTGGTGTTGACGGAACTGATTTGACTTGTGATATTGAATTTACAATCAATGATGAAACCGTTGAGTTTAAGAATGCTGGAATATACACTGTAACAGCAACAGTAACTAATAATAACTATGTATTAACTAACAATATTATAGAAATTGAAATGAAGAAGTTTGTAATAAGCGTGACTGCGGACGACAAAACAATGACTTATGGCGAAAGTGCACCTGAATACACCTATCAATCAAGTGAAACTGCTCCAGATGAGTTTACAACTTCATACAATATCTATAGTGAAGTGGTAAATGCAAACGAAACTATAACTGAAGATGTAACTGGTACTGAATCAATACTAAGTGTTGGAACATACAAGATTACACCAAGCACAACATTGTCAACCGACAACTACACAATTACTTATGTAGACGGAACATTGACAATTATTGCAAAACAATTAACAATTCCAGCAGTAAGTGGAACTTACACTTATAACGGAACTGAGCAAACTGTTGAACTAAGCAACTTTGATGACACTACTATGGAAATAGTAAGTGGCAACAAAGGAACTGATGCAAGCACTTACACAGTAGAAATTGCATTAAAAGATAGTGCAAACTACACTTGGAGTGACGGAACTATTGCAAACATTACATTAGATTGGACAATTGATAAGTTTGATTTAAGTAATGCAACAATTGCAGATATCCCTGAACAACCATTTACCGGAAGTGCGGTTGCGCCAGAACTTACAGTTACAGCAGAATTGATTTCTGGACAAACTCCAGTAACTTTAGTACTAAATCTTGATTATACTGTTGAATATGAAAACAATACAAATGCTGGTACTGCTACAGCAACTATAACTGCGGTAGAAGATAGCAACTATATTGGAACAAATAGTATTAACTTTGAAATTAAGGGCGCATTTATAAATGTTCCTACACTAGTTGATGCGGAATTTGTATACAATGCAACTGAACAAACTGTTGAATTTAATGGATTTGATGAAACTACTATGGAAATAGTAAGCGGAAACAAAGGAACTAATGCAGATAGTTACGAAGTTGAATTGGCATTAAAGAATTCAACAAATTATACTTGGAAACTTGCTGACGGAACAACTACTAAGGAAAACATTAAACTTGAATGGGCAATCATAAAAGCAGATGTTACTTTAGACGTTGAAAGCGACAACATTTTAGTACGTGTTGGTGATAGAACAACCAATAAAGCAACAATCACTGTAAACTACAATGGAAACATAGATGGTCAAGCATTAACTATTAGCGGAGGCAACGACCTTGCAGTAATAACCGCAAGCGAAATTGCTAACAATGAGTCAACAATTACAATTGATGCAACTCAAAGTACTGCTGTAGGTAAGGATACAGTAACTGTAACCTATGCAGGAGACCAAAACCATAATGAAACTAGTGTTACATTCGAAATACAAGTTTCATCAATTAAGGTTGAAATTGTAGTACATGGTGAAGGTAATGCAACATTGGAAGGAATACTTTCAGGTTCTCAAGATAATGAAGTTAAACTAGGTAGCACAATCACCTTAATAGCAACACCTAGCGAAAACTATGGTTTAGCAAAATATGTATTAGGAACTGAAAACCCAACATACATTACAACAAGTGATGATTTAACTGCTGAGTTTAGCAAACAATTTGATGTTGTAGACAACTTATTAGTAGACACTGATGAAGATTTAATTAAAGACAAATTAGTAATCAATGTATACTTTGAAGAGGTAGTTACAGTTGATATCAACACCGAAGGTGATGAAGGTTCAATTAGTAATGACTTTACAACAAAATATGAACAAAACGAAATTGCTCACATCTTTGAAGATAACAAGTTGACCACATTCAAGAATTCAACAATCAATTTAGGTGTGAAAGCAAACAAGATTAACGACCAATATTATGTTGTTAATGAAATTGTTGTTGGTAACAACACATCAACAATCAATTTACAAAATACAACTATTGAGCAAGGCGTAAAAGAATTGATTGATAGTGGTTTAAGTGAAATTTCAATTAAATCTGCTAAGGTTTACAATGCGGATAATCGTAGTATTACAGATGGAGTTGCAACGGTTAGCGTTGATGTTGAAGATACAAACAATGCTATAACTATTGATAATTCTAAATATATTGTAGAAAATTCAAAAGTTAACTTTGTGATTATCGAAAATAATAGTAAGTACGATTTCCTAGGAATGAGTATAAATGGTAAAGTTACACTTAAAGACCAATTAAATTCAAACGAATGGACTGTAAACGGCAATGTTCGTACTTGGAATAATAGAGATTTCACAAAAGATTTATCTAATGCAATTCCACTAATGCTAGAAAGATGGTTTGAAGTAAACAACTCTGACAATAGAGCGGTTGAAGTAGTCGTTGATAGCGGAATAAGTGCTAAGTTAGTTAATACTGACATTGGATATTCTTACACATTGGCAACCGACATATTTAAGTCAGGTCAAGACCCACTATATGCAGGTAACTGGAAAGTTGTAATAAGTAGTGCAACAAACGAAAATTACACCGTTAGTGTAAAAGTATACACTAAGGATAGTGATACACCTGTAGAATATGTTGAGGGTGCAACATTTAATGTAGATTCTAACGTTACAAAAGTTGTAATTAGTATAACCAACCAAACTGAAACAACTGAAACGGGAGAATAATTGTGACAGCGAGATTAAGGCTTGAAGTTTAGGGGAACTTCAATAAAAAAAGTATTATTCCAACCAATAATACTTGTGTTAACCAACCAGAACACGCGCGTTATGCCTTACGCGGAGGACTTATCGCTTGACCTCAACAAAGCGATAGTGCCAAATGTGGTGCTGGGCAGATTTAGGCCTGAAACAAAATCAAAAGGGAAGATGTGGTGTCTTCCCTTTTTTCATTTAATCAACTTTTGTTTTTTGGTTTTGTTGTATAAAGATTTTAAACGTGCGTATTTTAATTTTAAAAGTAGGTACTTTTCATTTTGTTCTTGCTTAACTTTTTCGCGGAGTAAAGCAAGCAATCCATTAAACATTGCGCTTATATCACTGTCTCTTATTTTTGTTGGCATTGAAAATATATGTATACTTTCAAGTTTGTCAACGCGTTTCAAGTGTAAGCGCAAGTTTTGTTTAAGGTAACAAGTATTAATTGGTTTAAATGCTAAATTTATCATACTTTAATAATTGACACAAAAGCGTAAATGTATACTTAAAAACAAAAAAATATTAACTAGCATATATAATAATGTGCAATTATATCTATATTCATGTCAAGACCTAGTTTTGCAATCAAATGCCTTTTTTAGTATGAAGGCAGGTGATTTTTATCGACTTGAAATAGATGATACGGAAGTGTTTAATATATATTCCACAACCTCGTCAGGTGTTATGCTATTAAATAAGCAAATATTATGCAACCAACAACATAATCAAGTGATTTTTCATCAATCTAAACCAGATGTTTTATTATGTGAGATAAAACCATTTATATCAAATGACAATATTAGACAATATGCAATAAATGGTGCAAGTTTAAAGATTGTGGAAAACTATGGTTCATTATGCCTATATTTTAAAGGAAAATATTATGGCTGTATCAATC
Source organism: Clostridia bacterium (assembly GCA_017481235.1). GTDB lineage: Bacteria > Bacillota > Clostridia > Christensenellales > UBA1242 > Onthoplasma. The sequence goes on from JAFUPL010000016.1 coordinate 15,502, forward strand.
AAAAATGCAATAGTATACAATTTGAAAAGATTGAAAAACATAACCGACAATATGGATTGTTATATATTTTAGGAGATAAAAAACACATCATTTTGTTTGATGATATCCAAATTATATTTTGTTTACAATATATCGATAGCGAGGTTTTAAAGGATTGTATTCAAATTTATGAGCATTATCCAAATATATTTAATGTTGGAAGAATAGTAAAATATGATTTTGAAAGCAGACAACTAACAATTAAAAGCGTGAATGATGCTGGCGTTGAACATAAGCAAATCAATTCCAACTTTACAATAATCTATTTTTTGGAAGCAATTAAGTGTGGAAGATATAAATACGCATATAATAATTTGTCATACGAACTTAAAGCAGAAATTAATATTGAAACATTAAGCAAATATTTTTGTTGTTTTGATGAGTATCGTTATTTACACGAACAAGATTTATATGTTACGCTAAAAAATCATAGGATAGTAGGTATGTATCACTTTGACATAAATAAAAATTTAATTGATAACATATATTGATACAATCACATTTTATTTTGCGAATGTAAAAAACTATCCCCTTGATAGGGGGGATAGTTTTTAATTGTCTTCTGGTGTAATGCGTTTTATACTGTCAAACGCTTTTGTAAGCAAATGAAATACTGGATATGAACTTTCCACAACTATAATTGTAAATAGTAATTCAGTTGTGGTTAGATGTACATAATTTAATAGATTTGGCAAGAAAATTATAATAGAAATTGCCAATGCCGCCATAGTAAATACCAAAATACCACGAACAACATTATATGGTCTACACAAATTAAATAGTATTATTAATCCCGTACAGGTCACAGCAATAGATGCCATTGTTGCAAGAGTTTCAGGAGTTATGGTTATAAAGTGCTTATACAAGTATATTGCGGCAGCATTTAAAACAAGAGTTAAACCGGCAGGCAATGCATTTTTAAGTAAGTTTGAAATAAATTTACCTTTGATAATATTGTGGTTAGGTTGTAATGCCAGGAAGAACGAAGGGAGACCAATTACAAAATATTCTAACACCATAAATTGTGCTGGACTAAATGGATAACTTTCTCCTAAAATTAGCACCATAATCGATACTATAATGGTAAATAATGTTTTCATCAAGAATAATGATGATGACTTTTGTATATTGTTTATTACACGTCGACCTTCAGCAACTACGCTAGGCATTGAACTAAAGTTACTGTCCAATAGTACCAAGTGTGAAACGCTTCTGGCAGCGTCACTTCCCGCAGCAATTGCTACAGAACAGTCTGCTTCCTTAAGTGCTAAAATGTCATTTACACCATCACCCGTCATAGCAACAGTTTTTCCTTTTGCTTTTAGTGCTTTTACAAGTGTTGCCTTTTGTTCTGGGGTTACGCGACCGAATATTGTATACTTGTCGGCAATTTCAATAACTTCTTGTTTTGACATGCCTTGCAAACTAATATAACTATCATAATTGTCAATTCCAACACGCCTTGCAACTTCACTTACTGTTACAGGATTATCGCCCGAAATAACGCGAATGTCAACCGAATTTTCCTTAAACCATTTAATAGTGTTTGTGGCGTCCTTACGAATATTATCCTCTAGCAATATAAAGGCAATAGGAGTTGTGTTTTCGTTTGAAAAGTTTTTGTCACTTTCAACCAACATCAACACTCGTAATCCCTTTGAAGCATATTCTTCTGCTTGACGTTTAAGTGCTGGAGTTGGGTTTGCGGTAACATATTCATAAGCACCAATCTTAAAACTGCCAAGTTTGCTAAAAGTGCAACCCATAAACTTTCTTTCCGAAGAAAAAGGTATTGACTTTTCGGCAGTAAGAGACCCTTTGCCAAAAAATGATTTAAGTGCAATTGCTGTATGGTTTGCTTCGTGGAAAGACCCAACAATTGAAGCAACGATTTTATTTATATTTTTGTCATCATATTTATTATGCGAAATATTTACCATTTCGCGTACTTTCATTGAACCGTCAGTTAAAGTACCAGTTTTATCTAAACACAATACATTTACGCGTGCTAGCATTTCAATACAATATAATTCTTGAACAAGTGTGCGTTTTTTTGCTAGTCGTACCACGCTTACTGCCAGTGCAACAGACGTTAGCAAAAACATTCCGGCAGGTATCATTCCTATAATGCTACCAGTTGTTTTGGTTATTGTGTTAAACAAATCTCCATCATATACTTTATGATTGTTGAAAAACATCAAAGTACCTAGCGGAATTATGATAATACCAATTAATCTAATTATAAATGTAAGAGATGAAAGTAATTCACTTTTAGGTTTTGAATACTTTTTTGCCTTGTTGGAAAGTTTTTCAATATAATTAGCACTACCTACTTTTTCAACTTGTGCTTTACAAGTTCCGCTTGACACAAAACTTCCCGCCATTAGCGTGTCGCCAACATTTTTACGTATAGGTTGACTTTCTCCAGTAAGCAAACTTTCATTAACCTCAATGCTTCCCTCAACGACTACGCTATCTGATGCAATTTGCATTCCAGAGGCAAGTATTAAAATGTCGTCAACAACAACTTCTTTTTTATAAATTTCAATTTGCTCGCCGTCTCTTAAAACTTTGGTGAAGTTTGAATTTGTAAGAGTTAGTTTATCAATAGTTTTCTTGGCTTTTATTTCCTGAATTATGCTAATTAATGTATTTGCCACCACTATTAACATAAAAATTGTGTCCGACCAAGACCCTACACACCATAATGCAATAGCGCACGATAAGCATATTATGTTAAAGAAAGTAAAAATATTGCTAAACAAAATTTTAGCATAACTCTTTGAAGTTTTTGTTTCAATATGATTAACCAATCCCGACAATGTTCTTTCGTCTACTTGCTCTTGAGTTAATCCCATTCCTAAATCGGTGTTAAAACGCTTACTTTTTACAACCGTTGTTTTAGTTTTTGAAGTATTTTTTTCTTTTTTTGATTGCTTCATTGTTTCACCTTTATATAATAATATACCATTATATATTATATGATAACATATTGTGTTTAATAAAACAAACACATAAATAAAAAAGTACAAAAAATTTAATATTTTCATATATCAAATTAGGAGATTTTATGGAAATTAACAATATTCAAATAAGAAGTGGTGGCGAATATCCACAAATTATCAACGCGGGCAATGACCCTAAAATAGTAACAATTTTAAAGGAATTAATATCGTCGCGACAAGGAGAACTGGCGGGAGTTATGCAATACATTTACCAATCCACAATAGCGCGACAAGTTAATAATGATATTGCGGATATTTTGGAAGAAATTAGTATAGTAGAAATGCAACATATTGAATTATTGATGAATGCAATTGTTGAGTTTGGAGGAATGCCTACTTACAACAACGGAAAAGGTCAACCATTTAATTCGTCATATGTAAATTATTCAACCAAATTAAAAGACATGTTAGATGTCAACATTTTGGGCGAACAACAAGCAATTAAGGATTACATAAATGCTCAAAAGTTTATTAGCAATCAATCATTAAAAAATTTAATAAACAGAATTATTGAAGATGAACAACTGCATTTAAATGCTTTTAAAACATTAAAAAGCACCGTTGGATTTCTATCAATTTAATAAAAATATCAAATAAATCATTTTAAATAATTATTAATATTTATCAAATAATTATTAATTATTTATTAAATAATTAAAATAATATAATAAAAAATAATCATAAATAATTAATAATAAAATATTTAAACGCAGTACGCTTAAAATAAGCACTATTTAAGCAATGGTTTTAAATTAATTAAATTATTAATAATATTTTATGATTATTTTTTTATTATTAAAATAATTTATTTATTTTTACTATATTTCATTAGTTCTTGAAGCTTATTTTTACTACTAGCAAGTGCTAGTGTTTGCTCGGTGATTGTTGAGTGTTGTTTAATTATAATATTTTGTTGATTATCAAATATGTCTTTAGTACATATTCTTCCTACTATAAAATTTTCCTTTTTGTTTGATGGGTTTGGTGAAATTTTGTTAAATGATGAAAATAATTTTGGCAACACTTTTACTTTTGAAGTATCATTATTTTTGTTTTTAATTCTATAACGAAATGAATTTATGTTTACATGTTGTTCAGAGTAGTAAACAACAATCGAATTTGTGCTACATGACGCCATATCATCAATGTTAATAAGTTGTTGATTATCCAATATTAAATTTTCAATAACGTACTTTTCGGTTATTGAATAGTCTTTTACAATTCCCAAGTATTCGCCTTGAAGAGAATATACTTTTGCATTGATAGGAAGAATATACGCGTTGGTACTATTGTCATTTAATGAAAGTATTAAATTTTGTTTGTTCTTTATGGTGATAGCATGTTTTCCTAATGTATAAATAAATTTTGGATACAAGCAATAACTGATTTCTTCATCATTTAATATTTCAAAATATTTAATTTTTTTCTTACTTTTATCAAAAAAAACACGGTTAATATTGCCTAATAGTTCTCCTTCATACAAACATAGTAAAGGTTTTTGTAATAATTCACTTAAATACATATTTAACTCCTATACAATATTTATATTGTCAAAGGTCAACAATATGAGTAAGAAATTTGTAAATTTATAATTTAAAATGTAAAAATAAACGATTTTGTTTGCTTTTATGCCCACAATTATTATATAATTATATTATCATAGTAAATAATATTATTATACATAATATTGTAAGGGGTAGTATGAAAAATAAATTTTTGTTTGTTCTTGCAATGCTTAGTGTGTTAACCATTACGGGTTGTAAGGATAGTGAACCTAAAAAGGAAACATTATTAGCACCACAACAAATAAGTGTTCAATCAGACGGAGATAAAAGTTTGATTATTTTTGATGAAGTTAAAAATGCGGACTATTATGACATATATATCAACGACATATGCGTTACGGTTAAGTCAAGCGGAACGGGAACAATTCAATTTGATGCGTCAAAAATTATAACCTTGCCACAAAAGTATACTATCAAGGTAAAGGCGGGAAGCGACCTTCATTTTAGCAGTGTGTTTACAGACGAGTATGAATACAATCACACCAGCGTGTTAGATGCGCCAGTGGTTAGTATTGATGGGACAACTTTAAATTGGAATAAGGTGTCCAATGCCGAATTTTATGATGTGGTGGTTACTAGTTTAAATCCAACCATTGAAACCACGCACAGATTTACGACTAATAGTTTTGATTTTAGCAATGTTTTAGTTAATAAAGGCGAATATTTATTTAAAGTACGTGCAATTAGCGAAAGTGGAGATTATTTGGAAAGCATATATTCAAATCAAGTAAAATATATACACACACTTGATTTGGAAACCCCGCACAACCTTAAAGCACAATATGATATAAACACAAATGAAGTATTATTAAGTTTTGTAACTAGTGAAAATGTGGACGGATTTACCATAAGCATTGACGGAAATAATTATAATTTTGGGTCAAACGAAATGGAAAACTTTTTGTATCCCGATGACCTAAATAATGTGTATATAATAAAATTGACTTCCTTTGCAAAATTTAAAGGGGTTCAAGTAGATAATTCAACTATGCTAAACATTAGTGTAAAGGCAAATAGTGAAAACAAGTATTTAAACAACTCGCAATTTTCAAATAAAATATCTTGTCAATTTGTTAATGTACTAGATACTCCAAGCGTTAAGTTTAGCACAACGTCTACTATGTGCAAACTGGAAATATCTTCTATCAATTCTCCATATTTAAGTGGTTACGCAATATATTTAAATAATCAAAAATATAAAACAATAAACAAAGATATCACTCAACTAGAGTTACCTTTGACAGTTGTTGGCGATAGAGGTATACGCGTTCAAGGTATAAGCAACAATAATAATTGTTATTCATCAAATTTAAGTGCTGTGCATTATGCAAGCACACCATCAAATTATATGAATAATTTAAATGTTAAATTTGAAGATGGTATTATTAGTTGGCAAAATGTTGAACATGCTACAAGTTATTACGTACAAATATCAAATTCTGTATATAGATATGCGTTATTTACCACCGAAACTAGTTTAAATTTAAACAATATATGTGATTATAGTAAGTACAACATTAAAATAATTGCTATGGCAGACGGGTATTCTCAAATTGAATACAATTCTACCATAGAGTATTCAGTTCAATTGCTTGCGCCAAACAATGTAAGCATTTCCAACGAAGGGGATATTACTTACTTAAATTTTGATGAAGTTAAAGATGCTTACGGATATTTATTGTACATAAATGGTACACGTATTAATCGTTTGTTTGTTTCGTCGCCAATTAATATAAATTCATACATAAGTCAAGCAAATAGTTACAATGTTAATATTAAAGCGATAGGTATAGTAAATAAATTTGTAAAAGATAGTAATATGTCCACCGAACAAGTTATACAAAGTGTAAAAACATTAAGTGTTCCAACTTTGACCATATCAAACGAAGGGGATAAATATTATTTAAATGTACATGTAAATCCAGATGAAAAAAGTGTTGCATCTAGTTATGAAATTTGGATTAATTATCAATCTATTGGTGAAGAACCTTTCCAAGATGCAAAAATTGACATAACTTCTTATTTCAGCAATGCTGGTCAATACAACTTTATGGTTAAGGCAAAGGCAATAGATAGTCCATATATTAAAGATTCCAATATGGAAAGTATAACATATAATTGTACTAAACAATTAGATACGGTTACGGACATTAAAGTTACCAAACTTGAAGGTGAAAGTACATATATTTTAACATTTAAGGAACAAACCTTAGCGGCAAAATATTTGGTTAGCATAGTAAAAGAAGGCGACGAACAAAACACAATAGAATATGAAGTAAGTCGAGGTGTGGCGGACATTAGTCAATATATTAAAGATAATGGAATATATCGTATTTATGTAAAAGCGCTTGCCCTAAAAGATAGTTTTTACACCGACTCAGCAACTAGTGGAAATCCTTATAGATTAACCAAAGGTGAAAGTTTGCCAGCGGTAGAAGATTTAAGCATTAATAAACCAACCGAAGCACAAGCGAGTGATGAAATATCATTAACATGGAAGAGTGTTGAAAATTGTTCGGGTTATCAAGTTTTTGTTTATTACAATGGCAAAAATGAGACAATTTTGCAAAAATCAATATTTGTTCCACAAAGTCAAAACCCTAATTTAAATATTGGTTCGGGTGAATATAAGTGCATAAATAAAGAAGGTGCTTACACTATTCAAATCAAAGCATTGGGTGATGACGAATTGTTTGAAACCAGTCAAACTTCTTCGATACCATACGCTTACACAATGGAAACTAAAGCAGACTTTGAACGTAATATTGTATTTATGTATGGAAACGAATGCAACTATAAAGTAAGTAATATTGATGATTTAAAAAATTTGTTGTGGTATCACTATTTATACAATGAAGATGTTTGGAAATATAATACATTACAATACAATCTAAAGGTGTATTGTGATGTTGATTTAGACTCTCTTGCAGTTCAAATTTCCGATACTGTGGCAACTCAAGTGGAAAATGCGCAAACTAATGTTGAAAAAATGGATATTATTTCAAAGTTTTTAATCAATCAATATCCAGAAATGTCAAATATAGTGTTAGGATTTAAAAACGAGCAAGGAACGTATACTCAAGATTTTTGCTTAAGTGAACAACAAAATGTATACATATTTAGATATCAAGACGCTTTAGATAAGCATAAAACCAACACAATGCCAACAACTAATCAAGTATATAACGAAAAACTTGACACTATTGCTACATTTGACCAAAGAACATATAATTATGTGTTTGCAATTGACACTCAACAAAGTGTGGACGTTACCACCACGGAGCAATTATTTATGGCATTGCAATATAATCAAAGACCTAATTTTGTAGGAGATTGTGAAGTCGCTAAAGCGGTGTATGAAAATGCAAGATTTATACTACGTCAAATATGTAGCGATAATATGGGCGAATATCAAAAGACTTTGCAAATATATAACTTTTTAACCAAACGCATAGCATGGAATGATATAAACAATGGCGACTTTAATGAAGAGATATTATTAGCAGATGGTTCAACATGTTTGCGTGGAAGTTTAAAGGACTATTATCTTGAAGGTATATTATACAACACTTCAAGCGATAACGGATTGTACTTGTCGCTTGACGAGTTTGTGGGACAAACTGCAACCAGTCAAGGTTTGGCAAAAGTGTTTGTTGCACTATGTAGTATTGAAGGTATAGATGCAATTAAAGTTAATGGACAAACTCAAATTGATGTAGATAATACAATTAAGACCATAAATTATTCATGGAACAAAGTATATATTGATATTGAGGAAGATGGTTATGAAGGCAAAAAGTGGTACAACATTGACCTAGGTATGGCAATACAAGACACTATGAGTGTTAGAAAAAGTGGTATAACCACAGTTTATCAATTTGCTTTACATAAATATTTCTTAATTATGGATACAGACATGAGTATTCAAGCAACCACGTTGCATAAACGTTTGGGAGATAGTACAGATTATGTAGCAAATACCCAATTTGACTATTACTTAAGTCAAAGATATTCGTGTGTGTATAACAATACTACTATTGTAAATAATGCAAACTTTAAAGTTGCTAACGATACAGACATGGTAAATGTGTTAATGCATGCAATGTTAAAAGCAAACAAAAAGCATAGGTTAATGATAGATATTGATGCACAAGCGTATATCAACCTTATAACTGGTGGAGCAACTAGCGAAGAAGCGATTTCGTCAGTTACAACAAGAATTACAGGAAGTGTTTATGAAACTGCTAGAACAACCTTGGGCGGAAAATACAATTGTACGCTAAACATTAAAATTGTAGATGCAAGGTATATTGTGATTGCGGTTCAACCATAAAATTATGGTACATAAAATTAGTTTTGTCAAAATATACGAATAAATTAAAAATCAAACGCTAATACTAACACTGATGAAAAGTGCTAGTAAAATACTAAATAAAGTTAAAGAAATACTGCACTTCAGTACCGATTTTAAGGTAAGAGAAGTGCAGTTTTTTGACACGCAATTATTTATTGTGTACATTGCGCCTTTAACTGACAATAATTTGTTAAATGAAAGCGTTATAAAACCATTAGTAGAATTTGATGAAAAAATTGAAGGAAATGTTTGCGCTTTTATTAAGGAGCAAGTTTTGGCAAATAACGAAGTCAAGTGGCAAGACGATATAAACCAATTTGTAACCGAACTTTTAAAAGGGCGTGCGGGTATTATAGTTGATGGTAGTGGAAAATTGCTTACTTGTGATGTGGAAAAGATTGTTGTTCGCCCAATCCAAGAACCGCCATCTTCGGCAGTTATTAAAGGTCCACGTGAAGGGTTTAACGAAAGTATTAAATACAATTTGTCGCTTATTAGAAAAAAACTGCCAACGCCAAACCTTGTAATTGACACATTTTCAGTAGGCAAATATACTACCACTCAAGTAGCGGTGGTGTATTTGCAAGACATTGCCGACAAAAATGTGGTTAAAGAAATTGAAAGAAGAATTTCAAAAATTGACATAGATGGAATTGTGGATAGTTACTATATTTCAGTATATCTTCAAAGCAAACCAAATTCAATATTTAAACAAGTAGGTGACACTGAAAAACCGGATATTTTAGTAAGTAAGATGTTGGAAGGTCGTGTTGGAATAGTGGTTGATGGTTCACCAATAGTACTCACCCTACCATTTATTTTAATTGAGGATTTGCAAGAAAGTGACGATTACTATTCGCAACCTGTTAAAGTTACGTTTTTACGTATATTGCGCCTTATTGGTGTAGTTTTAGCGGTGTTGCTTCCAGGTACTTATGTTGCAATACAATTGTATCATTACAAGATATTGCCAACTGAATTTTTGATAACCATTATGGACACCACTCAGGGCATACCATTTACGCCTTTTACCGAAGTGCTGTTTATAGTGCTGTTGTTTGAAATTTTATACGAAGCAAATTTACATATGCCTCAATATATGGGTATGGCGCTTAGTATTGTAGGTGCATTAATTTTGGGCGAAACGGCGGTCAATGCGGGACTTGTTAGTCCGCCAGCAGTTATGATTGTTGCGCTTAGTGGACTTACATTTTATGTAGTGCCTAATCAAGCGTCACAGTTTTCGTTACTGAGAATATTGTATGTGTTTGTTGGGGCAACATTAGGTCTGTTTGGTATTTTGGCATTTAGTGTATGGGTGGTGTCGTATTTAAGTAGTTTTGATAGTTACGAATCAGCGTATTTAGCACCAACAGCGCCATATATTAAGGGCGATATGAAAGACTTTTTATTTAAAGCACCGTTAGACAAAATGAAAACAAGGCCAGAGGCAATAGCAAATAATAAAAGGAATAGGACTAGACAAAAATGAAAATGTCATACAGACAAGCGTCAATAATAATATTTTATATGCTGGTAGCGTTTAAAGTTTTATCGCTACCTAGTCTTATGTATCAAACATGCAAAAATGATGGGTACTTGGCGGTATTAATAATGATGATAGTAGATGCTATACTTATTTGGGCAAGTATTAAAATCATTAAGCAGGCCAAAGGCAAAAATATATACGAATTTGTAAAACAATACACAGGTAGTGTTATTGCAAAAATATTTGTTATAGGTCTTACACTAATTCCTTTAATTCATTTAGGAATTAAAACAAAGGGGTTAGAGTGGTTTTTGGTTAAAAATCTATATACCAAATTTGAATGGTTTCAGTTTGCCATACCTATTGCATTAATTACATGTTACATGATATACAAGGGTACAAGAAATATTGGTAGAGTTTGCGAATTTTTTATATGGATAATCGTTGTAGGTGTTGTTATAATTATTATCAAAGGTTTTGCGTCGGTCGACTTAACCTTCTTTTTGCCAATACTATCTAAAGGAATAACTCCAATTTTTAAAGCAATATATGATTATCTTGCATGGTTTGGACTGGGCGGTGAATTATTATTATTTTGCGGGTGTATTGATTTTAAAGACGAAAAAAAATCTCGCATTTTCTTCTATTCTGCTATTGCAATAATTTTGGTTCAATTGGTATATTTTAGTTTTTATGGTGCGTATGGAATAATGTCTGCCACACACAATTTTGCAATATCCGATATAAGTCAAATATCAAATGCCAATATGGCACTTGATGAATTGTCATGGTTAATTGTAACTGTTTGGGCAGTTGCACAAATATTACACGTTGCAATTTATGGATATTTGTTTTGTAGGGGGTTGCAGATTATATTCAACCTAAAAAATGATGCTGTAGCAACATTAATATTGTTTATTGCGCTAATATTATGGATTTTTTGGGGAGAACACACAATTGCGCTTGAAAAATTGTTCTTGCACAAATCTATTGTTTGGACGGTGGTAATTGCGCAATATATAATACCTATTATAATATGGTTTTTAAGTTTTGCTAAAAACAAAAAAGACAATATTAACCACCCAAGCATAAAAGAGCGAAGTGGTAGTGAAACTGAAAAATCTAAAGTACAACAATCTGCCACCAAATCAAAAGTTCAATCAAAACATAAAAAATCAAGGGGGAAATATGCAAAAGTTTAAACGAATGTTTTCTCCTCGCAAAATGGTGATATGGGTAAGTATTTTGGTACTGATAATATCGTTTCAATATACTAATCAACCAGCACAAAGTCAAACACAGGCAATAGCAACTGCTTTGGCGGTGGAACAAGTGGAAGATGGATTAATTGAGGTTAGCGCAGTTATTTTAACTCCAATCCCAGCGTCAACCAGTAAGCGAAAAGCGTATACGGCAAAAGGTGTGGATATCACCAATGCCATTAATAATATATCATTGCAACTTGGTAAGCAAATTGGGTTTGGTCAATGCGATATTATGGCGGTAGGCGATAAGTTGTGCGAAACTAACGCACTGAAAGCGCTTGACTATTTAACTCGTACCAAACGTGTTGGTCGTAATGCTGTATTATTAAATTTCTCTGGTAAAACGGAAGATTTTGCAAACTGCGTTGTACAAATTAACGATAGTTTAAGTTTAAAAGTTAGTGAAATTATCAACTTTAATCGTGAATATATTACTGCAACCGAAACTAATATTGAAAGTTTCTTTAAGGGGTATTATGGTGACTTGGGTGTGTCAACTATGCCTAAAATTAAAATTAGCGAAACCGAAAGCGACAATGCTATACCTATCAAGGTGGAAGAAGCAAGTTCTTCACAAAGTGACACGTCTGGAAGTGGCGGTTCTAGTAGTGGTGGCGGAAGTAAAGAGTTGTATTTTACCAATGATGGCACAACGTCAATATTTAGAGATGGCAAAAAGTTTACCGAAATTTCACCAACCGATATTAAATATGTAAATTTGTTGCAACCCGAAAATGTGTTAGGAACTTTTATACTTGAAAATGTTAATAGTGATTTATTTAAAGATGCACGTGTGGTAATTGACCTTACTAATAAGGAAATGAAATATGACTTGACTTTTGAAAATACTTTGCCCAAAATTACATACGAAATAGATTTATACATAATGATTGACGAGATTATAGAGGGTGAAAAAACTGAAAACCTACTACATACTGAAAACTGGTTTGTAGACAATAGCGTTGTAAATGGATTGACTAATAAGGTTGAAGAAAATCTTGATATGGTTGTAACCAAACTTAAAAATCAAAATATGGATATAATTGAAGTGTATGATAAATTTTATAAGTTTAAAAATAAAAAGTTTACTAAATTCCTATCTTCACTTGAAAGTGAAAAGGAATTCCTAAAAGATGTAATCTTTGACTATAAAATCACAATCCATAGTTCGTATTATAAAAGATAGTGGTGAATTGCCACTATTTTTTAAAAGTTTTTAAAATTTTAGCACAAACAAATTATTATATGATATAATAAAAATAAAGGAGTATATATGGTAGAAACTAAAAGATTAATTCTTCGCGAGTGGGAATTGAGTGATATAGAAGATATGGTGGAGGGGTTAAATGATTTTGGTACAGCAAAAAATTTAACTGTTCCATATCCTTACACTAAAGAAAATGCGAGAGAATTTATTAATAAACATTTGGTAAATGATAAAAATAATTATTACTTTGCAGTTGTTTTAAAGGAAGAAAACAAAGTAATTGGCGGAACTAGTTTAGAACTTAAATCTAATGGAAAAAATAAAGGCGGACTTTGGTTAAATTCAAAATATCATGGGAAAGGTTATGGAACTGAAGTTTGGATTGCAAGAGCAAAATTTGCTTTTGAACAACTTGGATTAAATGAACTTGAAAATGGATTTTTTGAATATAATGAAATTTCCTGGAAAATGCAAAGAAAACTAGGATATAAAATCGTTGGTGAAACAATTAATTTTTGTCCAGCACTCAATAAAGAGGTTGTTGAAGTGATTACAAATTTAACAAAAGAAGATTTTTATAATACAATAAATAATTAAATTTTTAAAACTTGTTGACAAAATGTTTTGTTGGTGGTAATATATTATTAATGCGTAAGCAGAAATTGAATAAATACTATGAAGATGTATCAGTAGTTTGTTGTTTTCATAAAGGGAGAGTGGTCACCGATTGAAAGCCGCTTATGTTCAAACAATAAATGAATTTCAACATTGGAGTTGCACTTGGTAAACGCTACGTGTAGTGATTAAGAGTTGCCGGACAAAACCGTAAAAATGTAATGAGGTTTTAATAAATATTAAAATATGAAAGTGTGAAGACGGCTACGCCTTATGAAAATATTAAGGTAAAGTTAATAACTTTTCATATTATTGATATATTAAAATAAATTTAGGTGGTACCACGAGTGATTTCGTCCTATTAGATTAGTCTAATAGGATTTTTTTGTTTTTAAAAGGAGTAAAATATGAAACAAGAAATTGAAAAAGTAAGTCTTGAATTTGATAGCGAAATTATGGCGGTGTCAAGTCAAGCACAATTAGAAGAATTAAGAGTTAAATATCTAGGTAAAAGTGGTAAAATTACCGCTATTATGCCTATGATGAAAACTGTACCTAACGAGCAAAAGCGTGAAATGGGTATGCTAATCAATGAGTTAAAGAGCAAAATTGAAACTGCGGTTGCTTCTATGCAAGATGAATTTAAACAACGTGCAATCCTAGATGAAATTAACAACGCAGAACGTATTGATATCACTCTTCCAGTTGAAACAGGTGTTGGTTCACTTCATCCACGTACAATTGTTCAAAAGGAAATTGAAGACGTGTTCGTATCAATGGGATTTGTTGTGGAAGAAGGTTATGAAATTGAAACTGAGTATAACAACTTTGACGCAGTTAATGTGCCAGCAAATCACCCAGCAAGAGATATGCAAGACACATTCTGGTTAAACAATGGTCAAGTGTTAAAAACTCATACATCAGCAGCACAAAATCGCATTTTAAAGAAGTACAAAAACAATATGCCAATACGCGCAATCTTCCCAGGACGTTGCTTTAGAAATGAAGAGTTGGATGCTGGTCATGAAAATACTTTCTTCCAACTTGAAGGTATTATTGTTGATGAAAATGTATCAGTTGCCAACCTTATTTACTTTATGAAGGAAATGCTTTCACGTATATTTAAAAAGGAAGTTGATGTACGACTTCGCCCTGGTTTCTTCCCATTTACTGAACCAAGCTTTGAAATGGATGTTAGATGTCCATACTGTGACGGCAAGGGTTGTAATGTATGTAAGCAAGGTGGTTGGATAGAACTTTGCCCATGTGGAATGATTCACCCTAACGTATTAAAGGAAGCGGGTATTGATAGCGATAAGTTTAGCGGTTGTGCATTTGGTCTTGGCCTAGACCGTATGGTTATGATGAAAATGGGCTTTAACGATATCCGTGACCTAAATAGCGGAAATCTTAAAATCTTCAAACAATTTAAGGTAGAGAGGTAGTATTATGTATATTTCATTAAATTGGATAAAGGAATTTGTTAATCTTGATGGAATTGAGGTTGATGAATTAGTTAAACGTTTTGGTCTTGCTACTGCCGAAGTGGAAGGGGTAGAATACAAAGGTCAAAATATTTCAAATGTTGTGGTGGCGGAAATTAAGAGTGTTGAAAACCACCCTAAAAGTCAAAAATTACACATTTTACAAGTTGATGACGGACTTGAAAATTTAACACAAGTAGTGTGTGGTGCACCTAATGTGCGTGTGGGTATGAAAACCGCTTTTGCTCGAGTTGGAGCCCAAGTGAAAGATATTCAAATTAAAGCAACTCCACTTGTTGGTATTGATAGTTTTGGTATGTGCTGTGGTGAAGATGAAATTGGTATTGGCTCTGACCATTCTGGAATTATCGAACTGGATAGCAACCTAATAAATGGCACTGATATTAAGGAAGTGTTCCCTATTGATGACGTGATTATTGAAGTGGATAATAAGTCACTTACAAATCGCCCTGACCTATGGGGGCATTATGGTATTGCACGTGAATTTGCAACTATATTTAAACGTGATTTAAAACAAGTTGATAGGGTTGACTTGACTGCATACAACAATTTACCAAAACTAAATGTGGCGGTTGAAACGCCTGATTGTTATCGTTATAGTGCATTAAGTGTGGATAACGTGACAGTTAAAAAATCTCCACAAGTTATGAAGATAAGACTTAATTATTGTGGTATGCGAGATATCAACTTGCTTGCTGATATGACCAACTATTTAATGTTGGAACTTGGTCAACCAATGCACGCCTTTGACCATAATATTGTTAAGGGTATTCGTGTAGTTACTACTAAACAACCTACACCAATGCTAACTTTGGAAGGTGAAGAACATATTGTAGACGTTAATGCTACACTTATTTGTGATGAAAATTATACACCGGTTGCAATTGCTGGTGTTAAGGGCGGATTAAAATCTGGTATTAGTGACCAAACAAATTCACTTCTACTTGAAAGTGCAACATTTAGTCCTATGGCAATACGTAAAACCAGTCGTAAAATTGGTTTGATTACTGACGCAAGTTTAAGGTACGAAAAATCGCTTGACCCTGAAATGACTACACTTGCAATTGAAAGACTTGTATATTTATTAAAAAATATTGACAGCGGAATTAAAGTAAGTTCAAGTTTGACAGATTGCTATAATTATGAGTATCCAACAAATACAATTAAGTTAAGTGCTGACTTTATAAATCGCCGTGGCGGTGTAAATATCGCAGTGGAAGATATGGTTGATATCCTTGGTCGACTTGGATTTAAGGTTCGTGGTAAAAATAGCGATTTGGAAATAACTGTTCCATCGTGGCGCGCAACTAAGGACGTGACAATTAAGGAAGATTTAGTAGAAGAAATTTTGCGTATGTATGGTTATGACAATATTAGACCTGCAACTATGAATATGCCACTAAATCCAGTAGAGCAATTACCTATCCACAATTTTGAATACAAAACCAAGAGATTATTGGTTGAAAAATATGGTTTAAATGAACTTCATTCATATATTTGGAACTATAAAGATTTTAACCAAGATATGGGTATTAAGCAAGATAGTGTTGTAGAATTACTTGATAGTAGTAATAGCGGACAAAGTGGGCTTCGTAGCAGATTGCTTCCTACAATGCTAAAATTCTTCTATGAAAATAAAAACAACTTTGATGATGTATCTATTTTTGAAATTGGTCGTACTGCGGAAGGTTTAAATGAAAATAAATTGGTCGTTGAAAAACGTAAACTTTCAATAGTGCTTGCATCAATGACAAAAACTGAAAAAGAACTATACTTTACATTAAAGAAAATTGTAGAAGATTTAAGCGAACTTGCTTTAACTAAAGTAAATTATAATGTTGGTGCAAATGTAAGCAATTGCCTACACCCAGTTAATTCTTGTGCAATTAATGGTTTTGGCGAAATGGGAGTAATTCATCCAAGTATTGCAAAGAATTTGGATAAACGTTTTAATATTGTTGGATTGGAACTAGATTTGGAAGAATTATTAAATGCTGAAAAAACCATTACTACCCGTAACAAGATTTCAAAATATCAAGCCAGCGACCTTGATTTTAACTTTGTAATGAGTAAGGATAGGATGTATGGAGATTTGGAAAAAGCATTAAGCGAATTTAGATGTGCTTATTTACTAGAAATTAAACTAAAAGATGTTTATATCAATCAAGAAGTATTGCCGGATAAGATTAGTTATACAATGGCAATCAAACTAACTCCAAAAGATAGAACATTAGAAGCTAGTGATATTGAAAAGTTTAGCAAAAGACTAATCGACCATATGGCGCGTTATGATATTGCTTTAAGATAATATAAATTAAAATATAAATCACACTATTTTGTATAATTTAGTGTGATTTTTTAATATCTATTTTTAAGTTAAATATTGACAGGTTAAGCATTGTGTGATATTATACGAATATAAATTAGTAAGGAGAAAGTTTATGGAAAACGAAGATAAAAGACCTGAGGTTTGGGTGGCAAGAAGATTAAATCGTAAGATGTGTGGTTGTATGGGTGTTACGATTGCATATTTTGCATCAAAGGCAAGAGTACAAAATGTAACTAGAAGATTTTTAAAAAATGGCAAAGAAGTAAAAGAATATGAGGTTGAATACGAAACACCTCAGGCTTTGGAAGAAATAAGTTATGGTAGCGATATGTACGCAGAAACTGGCGATTATGTTAAATATAATAAGGTGTTTAGAAATTATGAAAGTTGCCGTGAATGTGTTGACAATCTTAACAACGAACTTATGACGCAAGATATAAAAAATGCCGAGAGGAGCGGAATGATAACCAAACAAGAGGTTCAAAAAGAACATTGCGAAGATATGATGTTTGTAAGAAAGTTGGAAAATTATTTTGATAAAGTAAATCATACAGACAGTAGGGATAATTTAAAAATATTTTAGGGAGAAAAATTATGGCGGGATATCCAATTAGATATGTGGCAAGAGCGGTTAAAGATAATGGCAAAGTGGTTGCATATTTTCCTTCAAAGGTATATGTATTTGAAGAAATAAAAAAATATAAATCTGATGGAAGTGTTGAAGAAAAGTGCGAAATAGATTTTGTAACACAAATATATGATGAGAAGTTTGAAGTTGAAAACTCACCAGCATTGAAAAGGTATTATAAGGATAGAGTGTTTATAAGTTTTGTAGAATGTTCTGCTTATGTAAATATTCAAAACTATCAGTTGTGGCAAAAGTTGATTAAAGGATTATCAGATATTGAAATCAAACAAAAACAAAAAGAACACAAAAAATATTTTAAATTTGCAATAGAAATGAGAGATAAATACAAGGCGAAAGATTTTAATATTTAAGACCCTAAATAAAAATAAATTAATATAAATAATTATCTAAATACTTAAAAATAGCATAATTTCGATATTTTATGCTATTTTTCTATTATTTATTTTTAATTAATTTATTTTAATATTTAATTATGAAAAAATTTAAAATAAATAAAATAAATAAATTCCAATTAATTAAATATTTTTTAATATTTATTATGTTATTAGTTTTAACTAATGCTAGAGGATATTCAGTTTCGCCATTTAGTGTTGGTGCATTGTTTGCGTTAATGTGGTGTGGGCTGTATTTGCCTGTTATTGCGGGTGAATATTTATTATCAAATATACTGCTTATGAATAAAATTGCAGATATATATTCGGCAATAACGACAGTATTTGTTTTGCTGGTGGTGTATTTTATACACAAGCGCGCTAAAAAACCTATGAATGTGGTTTTGGTTGGAGTGTATACACTTGTTAGCCAAGTGGTGAGTTTATATTACATATTTAATGTTGGCGGTTGGTTGGACTGTTTAATTTTTGCTGTAGTTTGCATAGTGTTTTTATATGCGTGTGTTAGCGTATTTCAAGTGGTGGTGTTGCGTGGCTGGTTTTACAAACTTACGCTTGACGAAATGGTGTGTTTGGTTGCGCTGATTGTGGTAATGACTTTTGGCATTGCAGAGGTGTATGTTTTCGATTGCGCATTGTATAAATTTGTAGCAACGTTTTTAATATTGATGTGTGTTGGGGTCAACAAAAAGACTTTTTCCCTAATCATTGCAATTTCAATAGGTCTTGGTGTGTCGATTGTAAATTCATCACTGCTTCCAATAGGTGAACTTGCTATAATTGCAATGGTGGCAAATATGTATGGTTATCCACATAAATATAAAATTTCGTTGATAACTATACTTGGTGTAGTGGTTACACAAGTATATTTTGTAGGTTTTGAACGAGAGATTATGTACACGCTTATTCCTGTCGGATTTGCGGTTGTGTGCTTTTTGTGTATTCCTAACAAAGTTTTGGATAAGATTGCGGATAAATATCTAGCAAATAACCAAGAATTGAGTGTTAGAAACGTGGTATCGTCCACGCGTAAAAGTATAAAACATCGAATGAGCGAATTAAGTAGTGTGTTTGAGCAAATGAAAAACATACATTTAGGACTTATAAAACAAAATTTAGACAAATCCCAAGTTATATCAATGATTTCAAACGAAGTAAACAAGTCTATTTGTTCGGAATGTAAACACAAAAACACTTGTTTTAAAGGGTTAGGAATTGAAGGTAAGGCAAGTGTAAATAAACTTATTGAAATTGGACTAAGCAAAGGTAAGGTTAATATTTTAGATCTTCCGTCAAACATAGCGCAAAATTGCGGAATTGTGAACTTATTGATAGGAAAAATAAATCAACTTATAGGTTCGTTTCAAGAATACGATTATATGCTAAAAGATGTTAATAATGTAAAATTTTTACTGGCTGAACAAATGGGTGCGGTGTCTAATCTTTTGCTTGACTTGGGTGAAGAATTGGACAAAAATATTAATTTTGACAATAGTTTGCATAATAAAATTTTAAATCAACTACTTGCAAATAATATTGTGTGTAGCGAAGTTTTGATATTTAGCGAACAAAAAAAAGATATTAGCGTAGTGGTGATTGTTAAAGGTGATAATGCGTACAACCCCGTACTACAAAAAGTGATTAGCAAAAGCATAAACTTGCCTATGAGTGTGATTGAAATTGAACCTACAGAACTTAAGGATTATTATTCGGTTAAGTTAGTGAGAGAGTGCGGTAGAGATATTGTATTTGGTATAAGCAATGTAACAAAAACTGGGTCGCAAAGTTCTGGCGATAGTCATAGTTTAATACGACTTGGCAATAACAAATATTTGCTTGCGTTGTGTGATGGTATGGGTAGTGGCGAAAATGCACGTAAAATGAGTGCCTTAACTATGGGACTGGTTGAAAACTTTTACAAGGCGGGGTTTGAGGACGATTATATCATTAACAATATTAATAACTTGTTAACGGTTAGCAATCAAGAAAGTTTTTCAACACTTGACTTATGTGTAATCGATTTAACCAAGGAGATAATTGATTTTATTAAACTAGGTGCAACATATGGCGTTATTAAGCGTGAAAATCGCGTTGATAAAATTGAAAGCAGTGCGTTGCCTTTAGGTGTTTTAGGTGAAGTGACTCCAAGCATTAGTCATTTTGCAATAAGCAACAAGGATATGATAATTATGGTAACCGACGGCATAACCGATGCTTTTAAAGAATTCGAAGAATTTGAGGAATTTGTTAATTCTATAACAACGATTAATCCTCAAATGGTGGCGCAAACAATATTGGACGAAGCGATTTTGCGTAATGGTCATATTGCTAAAGATGATATGACCGTATTGGTTGCTAGGACATTTATTAAAGGGAAATTATAAATAAAATAACAATAAATACAAAAATATTAAAAATAAATATTAAATAATTTATTTAAATAAATTAATTTCAAAAATATGTAATAGAATACTATCTGTAAGGTAAGTATTCAATTTCTAATTGTAAATTTATATTATATTTTTCATATATTTTATTTTTAATTATTTCAATTAATTTTAATATGTCGTTACTTTTTGCATTTCCAATATTTACAATAAATCCCGCATGCTTGGTTGATACTTGTGCACCACCAATTGTTAAACCTTTTAAACCGATTGTATCAATCAATTGTGCGGGACTAATGTATGAAGTTTGATTATCCATAAAGCAATTTTGTTGTAATGTTTTTGTATTGAGTGATATTTGATTGTTTAAATTTATTCGCTTAAAAATACTTCCAGCGTTAGGAAGATTTAAGGGTTGAGTATTTGTGCGTTTTGTAAAATATTGCAATGCATTTGCGCGTGAGATTGCCTTGTCTTGAAAAGGTAAATTAAAAGTTGCGCCTAAAACAATATTGTCGTTTTGCAAATTGCTTGAGTGATATTTAAAATTGCAATCTTGTTTGGTTAAATATAATATTTGATTGCTTTTCAAAATTGTAACATGGTCAATATAGGTGCTTATTTCTTGATTGTATGCTCCTAAATTGTTTGTAATTGCTCCACCAAGTTGAGCGGGGACTCCTATTGCAAACTCAAATCCACTTAAATTGCAAGAGGTTGTGTACTGTATTAATTCGCTTAAGAAGCAACCACTGCTTGCTTGCAAAATTCCATTTTTTATTTGCTTAATGTCATTATCGTATTTGATGATTGCACCATCAAAACCCAAGTCGTCAAACAACAAATTTGAACCATTGCCTACAACCTTGTATTTGATTGAGTGTTGTTTACAAGTGTATAATGCGTCAAGCAATGCATCAACGTTGTGTGCGGATATGAAGTGTTTTGCTTTTCCGCCAATTTTAAAAGAACAATGTTTGATAAGTGGTTCATTTTTTAAATACGTAATATTATTGATTTTTAAAAACATATTATCCTTTTAATATTAAAATATTAAGACAGTCAATGTCCTGTGAAAATATGAATATGCAAACAAGTTGTTTATTATGTAAAATGTTCCATTGTAAAGATATTAGGAACAAAACACGACTTTAAGCACTCTTCCATTTGGGAATAAGTTGTTTCGCTATACAATTTCAAGTGCTTAGTGCTAAACAAACTTAATTCACTAAGTTTGCGCTGATTAGTGTCATTCATAATATAGTTTATAAACTTGTTTATTTGTTTGTCATTGGTGGTTTTGCCTAAATATTGTATTAAGTCGGTAAAAGTGGATACTGGTTCGTAATTTACACTAAATCTACCTAAACTTTCAAGATTTTTAATCCTAAACAAATCGCGTGCTGTTCCTAAAAGTTTTACATTGTTGCTATTTACAAATTTGGTGTAACATTCGTAAGATGAAAGTGTGTCACCATTGTTAATAGTTTCGTTTTTAACTAAATTTGTTGCATTATGTAAATTGTTGTTTGATGTGTATATAGTTAAATCGTCTTTGATTGTAGTTTTTGTAAAATAGCAATATCCACTAGCAATAAAGGGTATAGCCATTAACTTGCCGTTGTAAGTGGCGCTTTCAAGGAAGTTATCTTGAATATTATATTCGCTATCAAAACTTTTTAAGTAGGGCAAAACAGTTTTTGCAACTTGCTCGCTAAAAGAAATGAGATGTGGTGTGCCACGTGTTAATGCGTCTTCAAGTTGGTCGGCGTCAACAAGTTTAACCATAAACATTATGGTTGGATTTTGTTTTTCATAGGATAGGGCAAGTTTGTTTAAATAATTTTGCCTGTTAGCGCCACCGCCTTCAAAACTTTCGATATGCCACCATTCATAAATTTGAAGGGTGTCGTTATTGCCTTCAATCAATGGTGTGTTGTTAAACCTGCTTAAACAAAACATAGTGCTAAATGCTATAAAAAAAACAATAAGTGTAATATTAATAACCTTTTTAAAACTCATACATATATGTATGAAAAAATTGTAGCAAAAATACTACAATTTATAATACAAAAAATTTACTATTTAAAATCTACAATTTGAAAGAATGACAGTTTTCTTGATGTATGAAATTCTGGGTTGCTAGTTTTACTACATAAGACTTGCCCTTTAATTTAGCATTAAAATATTCAATAATATCATCTTTTATTTCACTTTCACTAATAAAATTATTTTCAATGAGTTGTTTTAATTTATCTTGCTTATCTAAGTCAATTTGTTGATGTTGAGGTGAAAGATTGTTTAAATAATATATTGCAATCAATTTATTATTAATTATTTTCATTCTTATTAAATTTTTAAATAGTAAAGTTGACATAATTAATCCTTTTGATAACATGAAATAAATTTGTTATTAAATTTTAACATAAATTGTATTAAATTTCAATAAAAATAATAAAAATAATTTAAATTAAGCAAAAAAATGTTAATTTTAGGCATATTTGAATGCAATAATAACATTTTAAGAATATGTAAATAAAATTATTTCAATAATAAATTTATTTAAGATAAATATTTATTTAATTATTAAAAAATATTTTCAAAATATTATTTATGTGATATAATACTAATATGGAATTGTTGCAAGAAAAAATCAAAAATTTACCTACTAATCCTGGCGTGTATTTGATGAAAGATAAATACAACAATGTGATTTATGTTGGCAAAGCAAAGAATTTAAAAAAGCGTGTAAGTCAATATTTTTTACGCAAACAAGAAATACCAAAAGTTCAAGCAATGGTAAGCAATATTGTTGACTTTGATTTTTTCGTGGTTGCAACTGAATATGACGCGTTAGCGCTTGAAAGTAATTTGATTAAAAAATATCAACCTTATTACAATATACTTTTAAAGGACGGGAAGGCGTTTGCGTATATTAAGGTTAATTTGCGTGAGGACTTTCCAAAGTTTGAGGTAACGCGTAAGATTAATAGTAAAGATAAATTTTTTGGACCATACTTTGCAGGGATTAGTGCGAATGAAATTTTAGATATTATTAACTATGCATATCCAGTTCGTAAGTGCGGACAAGTGTTAAGCGAAAATGGCAAAGAAAAAAAGTCATGCTTATATCACGATATGCATTTGTGTAGTGCGCCATGTGCCAAAAAGATAGGTAAAGATGAGTATCGCGAAATTGTAAATTCGGCAATCAAGTTTTTGCGTGGCGATACTAAGGAAATTAAAGAAATTTTGACTAAAAAAATGGAAACCAGTGCAAGGGCGGAAAATTTTGAAACTGCTTTAATACTTAGGGACAAAATCAAAATGGTGGACAGGCTTAAAGATCGTGTGGTTATGCAACTGCGCAACAATATTGACCTGGATGTGTTTAGTATGTGTACTAATGGTGAACTTAGTGCTATGTGTGTTGTGGTTATCCGTGGTGGTAAAGTTCAAGGCGTGCAATCGTTTGATATACTTAACTTTATTGAAAAAGATGAGGTATACCAACAATTTTTGGTGCAATACTACACTAATCACGTATACAATGTTGATGAAATTATTTTGCCAAGTGATGTTGGAGATTTAGATGCAGTAAAACAATATATTGAAAATAAGCATAAAAAGAAAGTTACAATCACTCAACCTACAACTAATACCGACAAAATGAAGATACTTAAAATGGCAGAGCAAAATGCTTGCTTGCACCTTGAAAAGAATGTTGAAGTTACTAAAAAGAAGATTAACACCTCAATAGGAGCGGTTAAGCAATTGCAAAAGGAATTGGGTTTGACTCGTGAACCAAAGCGAATAGAGTGTTTTGATATTTCGCACACTCACGGTGAATATACTGTTGCGTCAATGTCGGTACTAATTAATGGTGAAAAAGTAAAATCTCATTATCGTAAATTTAAGATTAAAAATGTGGACTTTATTGATGACTTTGCTAGCATGAACGAAGTGTTAACTAGACGAATGAATGAATTAAAGGGTGAAGATATTAGTTTTTCATCTATGCCAGATTTAATTATTATTGATGGCGGTAAAGGTCAATTAGGCATAGCACTCGATGTTATACAACAATATGGATATACTAATGATATTATAAGTTTGGCGGAAAGGTTGGAAGAAGTATTTGTGCCACACGAAAGCAAATCTATATTCTTGCCTAGGGGTAGTTATAGTTTACGACTATTACAACTTGCACGTGATGAGGCCCACCGCTTTGCAATCACGTACAACCGTCAACTTCGTAGTAAGGGTATGTACAAAGGTGGACTTCAAGCAATTAAAGGCGTGGGACCAACTATACGTAAAATCTTATTAAGCAAATTCCGCACACTTGAAAATATCAAAAACGCGACCATAGAAGACTTACAAAATACTAAAGGGATTTCAAAGCAGGTTGCTGAAAATATATACAATGCGTATCATAAAATTTAACTATTGAAAAAAATTTTTAAAATATTTAAAAAAATATTTGACATGTTTATTTATGATTTGATAGAATAATTGTGTCATAAGATGACAAAACATAAAAAGGAAAGGAGAAAATTTATGAAAAACAAAATTTTAAGTTTTGTGTTGGCTCTTTGTTTAATTATTCCTTGTGCATTGGTTTTTACAGCTTGTAAGGATAAAGATAAAAAAGCCACAATTGACGCTTGGGACGGAACTGTTGTTACGGTTTCAGAAGCTGTTAATAATGTAATTACCATTGAAACGGCAGAGGAATTAGCAGGTCTTGCTAAATCAGTAAACGAAGGAACAACCTATGCAGGAATTACGGTAAAGCTTACTATGGATTTGGACTTAAAAAATAAGGAATGGACACCAATTGGATATGGTTCAAGTAGTGTAGACGATACTCTTGATACAGACAGTTTTGCTTTTAAGGGTACGTTCGATGGACAAGACCATACAATTAGAAATTTAAAAATTACAACTTTTGTTGGAGGCTCAATAACCGAAGGTGCTGCAACTGGTGTGGGCTTGTTTGGATTAGTTCATGGTGCAACAATCAAAAATTTTGAAATTGAACGCGCAGAAGTTAGAGGTAATCACTATGTTGGAGCGGCTGTTGGTTTTGCTAGAGCAACAGTTATAGATGATATTGATGTTGAAAATGTGGAAATTACTTGTACTTTTAGGGGAGGCAATGAAGAAGGAGATAAGGCAGGTGCTGTTATTGGATATATAGGCAATACAAAGGCAAGTAATAGTTCGGTAACAAACTGTGAAGCAGAGGATTCGACAGTAAGTGCTGCTCGTGATGCTGGTCAAGTGATTGGTTGCCAATCAACTGATGATAATGGAACCGGAACAGTTACAACTCAAAGCAATAATGAAGCAGATAATGTGATTGTAACAGATAATAATTCTAATAATGACAATATTAATGATAATATTAGAAATGAAGTTGTTGGTAGAGTTAGAGGATAATATCAATAAAAAAAGAAAGCAGTTATTTGCTTTCTTTTTTGTTGCAGTATTGTTGGATAAGTTCAATTAGTTTTGTTGTGTCTTCGCTAATGCAACTTAGTTTTAAGTATGGTAGTAGTTTGTCGTTATAGTATAATATAATTGTTTGAGTTTTTGGTTTAAACATTTTGTCCACGATTGCGGTTTTAATTTTGTAACCCATAAATTTTGAGTTATCAGCATAGGTGCAAGCATCTTCATATGCTTTTAATACATAATTTTCGTACAACGTGTATTCGACTTTGATTAATGATTTTTTAACCGCGAAAATTGTCCATACAATACAACTTAGTATTGTTATAAATGAAATTGTAATTACTAACCAATGGTTAAATATAAGTATAAATCGCACAAATATAAGTATTAAAATTGCCGACAATACGCTCATAATTATAGCATTGGTTTTACGATATTTTTCTACATCAACTTTAATCTCATGTATTTTTTTGCCTAACACTGGCGGACATTCATTGATATGCTTGTGCGGATTATGAGTTTTTTGTTGATGAACATCTTGTTTAATTAAATTATTTTTATTTTTTTTCATCATTTATTCCTAAACCTTTAATTCGTCTAAATCTAAATTTGTATTATTAATAAATTTTTTAATTTTTTTATATGTTTCAAGTTGTTCGCTAGATACTGCTTTTTGTTCTAGCATTGCTATATAATCTGAATATTCTTTAGGTTTATGAATTGCAAGATATTTAACCCATTCTTTTGATAAATCTTTTTCCAATTGCTTATAAAGGTCGTCATATCCAAATATGTCGTCATTTGAATAAGTCCCCATTGATTTGTCAATTATTTTGTAAATGCTAAAATGAGTAAGAGTTTGTCTAACATATCTAACAAATGGATTATTAATTGCATATCCACCATGAAGATTATCAATATTATCTCCCCATTCATTAGGATTGCCAAGCAATATAAACTTATTATCAATGCTTTTTGCAAAATCAACACAATTAGCAAATATTAAATAGTTTGAGTGATTATTGTGAGCATAGTCTTGATACCAATTATAACCTTGCTCAGTTAAAAATTTATAAATGTCAGACACGTCTACAAACAAACCATTGTCTATTGTATATTGATATGCTTCTTTTCTTGCATTTTCATCTTTAATTTGTTTAGAGATAAGATTTGTTGCTTTATCCATAATAGTTACTCCTTGGGTGTATTATAACACAAATTTTAGATTTGTAAATACCTAAACATTAAATTTAAA
>JAFUPL010000017.1 GCA_017481235.1 Clostridia bacterium
AGTTGTCGTTAATCACTATAAACCACAAGATATGGTATAATTGGCGGAGAGTGAGGGATTTGAACCCTCGCGCGCCTTTCGACGCCTACACCCTTAGCAGGGGCGCCTCTTCGACCTCTTGAGTAACTCTCCATTCGAATTGATTTAATTATTAAATTGCATATTTTATTATTGCAACGTCTTTAGTATAACAAAAGATTTTATGATTGTCAACAAATAAATTAAAATATTTTAAAATTTATTTAATTTTTATTTTAATATGTTAAGAATATATAAAATAGATTGATATTAATTTGACTATAATAATTTTAAATGCTATCATATTAATATGAGAGTACTACATATAGATGTTAAGAGTGATAATCAAACATGTTTGATGGCGGTGGCGCAGTTGGAGATTGAGATTGACGCATGCAAGTTGGGTGGATACAATGCATTAAAGGTTATTCATGGATACGGAAGTCATGGGGTGGGTGGTGCTATAAAGAAAGATATTCACACGCGACTTAAACAAATGAAGGCGCAAAAGCAAATTTTAGACTATATTCCATGTGAACAATGGACACCAAACAACCCTAAGCGCGCTATGGCAATTAAGTGTTGTGATGAATTGTTGGCGGATAGTGATTTGAGAATGTTAAATAGTGGAGTTACAATTGTATTAATTTAATATATAGTGTGTTGAATAATGCGATTAAAACAAAAATTTTGTATTAATTAAAATTTATTATTAAATTAATTTGTTTTTTTGAATAATTTTAAGTATAATAAATATATAGTAATGGTATTTGCTAAATTAAAATTATGTTTATCCTAGCGGATAAATGATATTGAAATTTAGTCAATGATATTTATTTGTGGCAAATATTCGCTAAAGTGAGAAAAGGAGATAAAATATGAAAAAAGAACGTGTTAGAACTAAGCGTGGATTTAAGGGTTTTGGACATTTTATTTTAGGTTGGTTTGTAGGATTTGTGTCGACGCTTGGTATTCTTTTTGGTGTGGGATATTGGGCATACACATCAGTTACTGTAAAGCGAATTGAAAAGTGGACAAAAACCGAAATAACCAATAAGGAAGGTTTGGAAGATTTAACACTAAAGAAAGCGCTTGGCATTGCACAAGGAATTGCAAGCAATGATGCAAACGCGTATACTCTTGCAAAACTTGAGGAAGATTTTGGTGTTAAATTGCTGGGAGATAGTTTTTATGGAATTAGCACCGATATTATCAAAAATTCACCAATTAAAAACTTGAAACAAGCGGTTAATGATACTATTGATACGGCAACATTTAACAATATTTTGAGTTTTATGAATGTGGAGCAAGATACTTTAGGGTTATTAAATACAGTGCTTGAAAGTGAAGTTACATACTATGTTGGCAATGGAAAACTATGCACAACTGAGGAATGTGATATTGAAGTTGGATTTGATTATACAATAAAATATGACACAAACAATATCCCTGAACGTGTTGAATTTGCAAATGGCACACATACAATAACCACAAAAAATGGAGTTCAATCTATTAAACCACGTCTTAGCGACCTACCTCTAAATACTGCATTAACATCTATGACTGATGCTACTAAGGATTTAAAGATTTATGAAGTTCTAGGTTATGAGCGTAGTGGAGAGGAAGGAAATTATACTTATACAGACGCTGGGAATCCAGTAACTGGAATTATGGACAGTTTGGCGGAATATACCGTAGGTGAATTATCTAATAGTGAAACCTTTAACAATATATATATTTATGAAGTAATGGGTTATGAAGATTTGGGCAATGGTGAATATAGTTATATTAATGATAGCGACCAAGAAGTGCGTGTGTCGGGCGCTATGAAAGCAATTGCTGGCAAGACCATTGGTGAAATGTCTAATCCTAGCACACTTAATAATCTAAAGATTTATGAAGTTTTGGATTACTATTATAATCAAAACGATGGAAAATATTATGAGAATTATGATGGAACAAATTATTCAAACCAAGTAACTGGAGCTATGAAAACCCTTGCGGGCAAAAGTATAAATGATTTATCAAATCCTAATACAGTAAATAATTTTTATGTATACGAAGTAATGGGATATGATCGTGCTGGCGAAGAGGGAAGTTACACATATACCGATAATGGTGTGGCAGTTGAAGGAATAATGGAAACACTTGCCGGCAAAAAGATTAGCGAACTAGATGACGCGGGAGCATTTAATGATGTGACGGTGGCGGACGCTATGGGATATTATTATAACGATAATGATGAAAATTATTATCAAAATTATGATGGAACTACTTACTCAAACAAGGTCGAAGGAATATTTGCACATCTTGCAGATGCAAAAGTTAGTCAATTATCTACCAGAATTAACACGTTGACTATTGGTCAAGTGTTGGATATTGAAGAAAGTGAAGCAACAGGAGTGTTAAAATCATTGTATGGAACGAGCGTTGAAGATTTGGATACAAAACTAGATACATTGACTTTAGGAGAAGCGTTAGGAATTGAATTGAGTGATGCAAGTGGTGTGTTAAAGGCGCTTCATGGCGTTGAAATTGACCAATTGGATACCGAAATTAAGGCATTGACTTTAGGTAAGGCACTAGACATTGCAGAAGGCGATGCTAAAGGAATTGTTAAAGCATTACACGGTGTTAAAATAACTGAATTGCAAGGTGAAATTGATAATTTAACTTTAGGCAAAGCGTTGGGCATTGAGCAATCTAGTGCGACGGGCGTAATTAAAGCATTATATAACTCTAAGGTAAACGAGTTGGATAAAGATGTAAGTGATTTGCAAATTTATCAAATTATGGGTTACACTCGCGAAGGAACCGAAGGTAATTACATTTACAAAAATGGTGAAACTAAGGTAACAGGTATTATGAATGCTATTGCTGGTACAAAGGTAAATGATTTGGGTTCTAATATTGAAACACTAAAGGCAAAAGACGTGTTTGATGTTGAAAATACTACAATTCTAAACTTATTTACAACTGCTGAACTTGAAACAATAACTATTATGGATTTACCAAATCAAGTGATAAGCAAAATGAATAGTGCTACCACAACCATTGAATACTTAGTAACAAAGGGAATTATTACTGGAGTTGACCAAGATAGTGCCTACTATAATAGTATAAAAACCCTAACTTTATCACAATTGATTAATGGTTTAGCGGTATAATATTTTAAATTCAAAAAATCTCACATAAATTAGTTGTGTGAGATTTTTTTGTGGTTCGCTCAATAGATGGTTATTGATAATTAAAAGAAACTTCGTTGATTGTTGTTGCAACAGCAATTATTGTTATTTCCGCCACAAGTATTCCCCAAAAGATTTCCATTGCCAAGACCAAGTAGGGCAAGTAATAACAATAACAAAATGTTAGTATTGTTTGCTAAATTTGTATCTGTTGCTTGTGCTATTACTCCGATTAAAATAATTAACAAGATTAAAATTGTAAGACTCATAATTTCTCCTTTTATGAAGATAAAACTTAATACTTTTATTTATTCAATTATTAGATTTTTTGTGAAAGATAAATAATTGTTTAAATTGTTTTACAAGGTAGTTTAAAAATATTACAAAAAACACTTAATCTAAAATTGATTAAGTGCTAATATGTTTTTAGTTTAATTTAAATTTTAAAACTTATCAATTCGGCGTTGATGTTTCCCTCCAAGGAAATCGGTGGATAGGAAAGTGTTGATAATGTTGGTTGCACGACGTTTGCAAATCATTCTTGCACCTAGGCACAATACATTTGCATTGTTGTGTAGTCTTGCCATTTCGGCAGTTTGAGTGTCGCTAGCCAGTACAGCACGTATGCCTTTAGTGCGATTGGCAACCATATTTACACCAACACCGCTACCACATATAAAAATACCACGATTGTTTACATCTTTTAGTACATGTTTGGTAGCAGGTTTGATGATGTCAGGATAATCGTCTTCTGGGTCATAATTTAATGCGCCCGCG
Source organism: Clostridia bacterium (assembly GCA_017481235.1). Taxonomy (GTDB): domain Bacteria; phylum Bacillota; class Clostridia; order Christensenellales; family UBA1242; genus Onthoplasma. The sequence continues at coordinate 3,981 of JAFUPL010000017.1, forward strand.
TCAATATATTCAATTTTATGCTTGGTAAAATAAAGTTTAAGATATTCTTTTAATTCAAAACCAGCATGGTCGCTTGCAAGTACAATCATATATATTCCTTTTATATTGGTTTTTGGAGATGAGTACGAGTGTATGACCAAGCATAAAAATAGTTTTAATAACAACAACTTGGAAGAAAGTATCTTCGCACTCGTACCTAAAAATATGATAGCAAAAATAAATACAATTTGCAATTGATTAAGGTTAAAATTTTAAAATACTTACAAAAAATGTCAAAAATATGAAAAATAAATATGTTTTAAAGTATTAAAGTTGAAAGTTTTTATTGATTTTTTTATTTTGATGTGCTATAATAAATGTGTATTGCACTAGGTGGGGAGTTAGCGGTGCCCTGTAACTTGCAATCCGCTATAGCGAGGCTGAGGCGATATCTCGGGGCAAACTTGGTTGTGTTTGAGTATATATTATTTATGTTGAAGTTAGGGTCTTATTCAATAGTTACCTATGAATCATGTCAGGGTAGGAATACAGCAGCATTAAGTGGGAATACTATGTGCTTTAAGGTAGCTCTAGTGGAGTGAATAGTATATATGCCAGCAATTGATTTGTTTCAAAATATCGTGTGCAATATGCCAATGTAAAAATCCTAGAATGTCTAGGATTTTTTTAATATATTAATCAAATATAGAGTGGTTGGTTTTTGCGGTAGGTTTGAAACGACATACTAAACTAAGTAGAAACAGTATGGAACTAAATATTACATAATATAGACGGTAAGGAATTATTAAACTTGTAAAAAGTAAAACTAATCCACTAATAAAGTAACCCTTTGATTTATTGCGAGATAAACTATTTTTAAGTATTTCACGCAATGTGATTTTGTGTTTGTTTAGGTCAATATGCGAAGTGTCAATTTCTATATTTTTGTTATTAAAAATCTCAAATAATTGTTCAAGATTTATTAGTTCAATATGCTTATTTTTAAATGCGTTGGCAATTGCTATGGTGTCTTGGTTAAAATGTGAACAAAATATTACAAGGTTATTTGATTTTTTAGTTTTGATAAGTTCTAGTAGTTTTGCCTCACTCAATTCACTTGAATAATGAAATGTAAATGTATGGGTTGAGTTGTCTTTTACAAAGCTTATGTCGCCTTTATTGATTTTGGGAAGATATTTTGAAGGTATAAGTTTTTTTATGGTTGTTGTAAGTTTTGTGCTAGGCATTGTTTGAATTGCAAGTTTGAAGCAAGCAAGTCGTGAATTTGTGTTTAATTGATTTTGTTTTGCTGAATGTTTTTTAGATTTAAACCACTTGATAACAAATATAACTGTTATTGAAATTATTGTACTTATGACTAGTGATAGCATAAAGTTTTTAATAAAAAATTGTATCCACGCAAAAATTATTAAAAATGTTGTAACGGATAAAAATATGGTATCTATAATATTTACAAATTTAAACTTTGACATATATACATTATTGACAATTATAGTGGATTTAAACATATAGGAGCGCGAAGTGTGGCACCAATGTGCCACTAAACGCCATTATGGGCGCTAAAAACCTTTTAGGTTTTGCTTCGCGCGCGGATAAAGTTGATTAAACTATTGACAATTTTATTTATTTAAACTACAATATAAGCATGAAAGTTATAGTAAAGGATTTGCAACAAACTAAAGAATTAGCAATTCAATTTGCCAATACATTACGTATTGGAGATGTTGTTTTGTTAAGTGGGGACTTGGGTGCTGGTAAAACAACATTTACTCAATTTGTGTTTAAGCATCTAGGTGTTGAGGGTGTAGTAAACAGTCCAACGTTTGCCGTACTTAAAACATATGAAGCCAAGGGTATTGTATTAAACCATTTTGATGCATATCGTATTAATACATCTGAGGCAATTGAGTGTGGTTTTGATGAAGTTATTTCAAGTGGTGAAGGTATAACCTTTATTGAATGGAGCGAAAATATTAAAGAGTTACTTCCACAAAATTGTATTAAAATTAATATTACTTTAGTCGATAATGCTAGACAATTTGAGATTGTACGTTAATACATAGGGCGCAAAGCGTGGCACGGATAGTGCCACAAGATGCTGTTGCATCTAAACGCCCGTAGGGCGTTGCTTTGCGCCTAATTTAAGAGGATATATTATGAATTATTTATTAATAAATACCGCAAATGAAGAATTGGTTATAGTGCTAAGTAATAATGGCACAATTTTTGCATGTAATGAATGTATGGTTAAAAAGCACAACGAAGTGCTTTTGCCAAAACTTCAAGAGGTATTAAATCAGGCTAAGATAACTATAAATGATATTGATGAATTTGGTGTAGTGGTAGGTCCTGGTTCGTTTACGGGACTACGCGTGGGTATTGCAACAATTAAGGCGTTTAAAGATGTTACTAAAAAACCAGTTAGGGCAATCAACAACCTAGATTTATTATATAATATTGCACAAAAGCAAGGGGTGTACGACGTTGTTGCTATTGAAGGGAGTTTAAATAGTTATTTTGTTGGAAATTTTGAAAATGGTAGATTAAATATTTACGAACGTAATTTGTCTGCTGACGAACTACTAAATGTTGCTAAAAATCAAAAAGTGGCAATGTATTCAAATTATCACAATTTTGAATTAGGTGAAGTGGTCAAATTTGATAATGACGTTTTTGTTGAAACATTTTTAAATTCAAATTGTTATGATTTGACGCCAGTGTATTATCAATTATCACAAGCCGAAAACGACAAGATTGATAAGGCAGATATAGTAATTCGAGAAGCAGAAGTGTATGATATAAAAACAATTTTAGAACTATCACAAAAATCATTTAACGAATATCCTGCTGATTTGTTGGAAGAAAAATTGCTTAATAAAAATTATATAACATACGTTGCTCAAATAGATAATCAAGTTGTGGGATTTGTACTTGTTGATAGGTCGGGTGCAAAATATGATGTAGGAATTAGAGCAATTGTGGTAGATGTCAATTTCCGCAATCACGGCATTGGGACTAAATTAATTCAATCTGTGGAAGAATTGGCAAAAGAATATAAATCTCAAGTAAGTATTCATATTATGGAAAATCATTTTTCAATAAAAACATTATGCGAAAAATTGGGTTATACAACTAACGAAATTAAATTTGATAAAGAGTTGATAAAAAAATATAATATTGATATTAATGATGAATTTAAATACGTATTAATAAAATCATTTAAATAAATTAATTATTTAATAAATTTAAATTAAATAAAAATATAATAAATAATATGTAAAATACTTGTTTTAAGTATAAAATTAATTTATTTTTAAATTGTTTATCTTTAATTATATTCGTCTGGTAAATCATTTAAAAGTAGTAGTACATGTTCTTTATTTAATATTTTTGTAAACAATTTTTTTGCTAGTTCAAGCGTGTCTACAATATAGGCGCGCTTTTTTGTGGGCAAATATAAATCTTTTAAAGAATTCTTTTGTATTTGAGTTTTGTTTATAGTTATGTAAGGTTTTTTACTTAATTTAGAGTAAATGCTACTTGGTATATAAATTAGTTGAAAATCATTTAATTTACTAACTAATGCCTTACGATTGGTTTTGCCAACAATAATTATAATATCAGCATTATCATTTAACATTTGTGATAGGTTGATATTTAACTTCGATTGAAATTTTCCACCCTCAATGATTCCAGGTGTGCAAACGACTTTGGTTTTAGGTATTTGACTTAAAACTTTTAATGCTTGACGTGCGCTATCAATACTGCAATTGTAACTGTCGTCTATAATGTCTATATGTGATTTAATATATTCAAGTCGATGAGGGGTTGGTGGAATATTAATTATGGTTTGAATTGCTTGATTAATTTCAACTCCTAAATGCAAAGCAAGATTTAATGCGAGTAGAATATTGGTTACATTATGTTCGCCTAATAATCTTGTATGGCAAGGATAAATACTGTTATTGTAATTAATATCAAAATAGGTTTGAAAATTGGATACATGTATATTAGTAGCATACAATCCATTTTTGCAATTTATTGATACACAACTTTTTGCGCCTTCTTTTTGGTTGTACATTTTATAAACTAAATTGTTATCTATGTTGTAAACGCAATAGTTTTCGCCAATATAGTCGGACAACTCTTTTTTTGTTAGATATACATTTTGTTCGGATTTAAATGTTTCAAGGTGCTGAGGGGAAACGCTAGTTATTATAGCATGTGTTGGATTTACAAGATTGCAAATTTTGATAATGTCACCTTTTTGTTTTGCACCCATTTCGCATATAAAAATTTGTGTTTCGTTGGTTAAAAATTTGTTAATTGCAATAATTGCGCCTTTAGGTGTGTTTTGATTTTTTTGAGTTGTTATTACTTTGTATTTGATGCTTAAAAGCTTATTTAAAATTTCTTTAACGCTAGTTTTGCCATTGCTACCCGTTATGCCGATTGTGATTAAATTTTTATTGTTTTCAAATTTGTCGATTGCTAATTTTAATTGCTTGTTATCTTGAGTGTATTTACAAATGTCAACTAGGTTAACAATTAAAACTAATATAGGTGTTAATATTGAAAAATAATAAATGATAAATTTATTAAAAATACATAAAAATAAAATAATGAATAAATTAATCAAAATTAATCTAAATACACGAAAAGTAAAAATAAATCCAATCTTTTTCTTTTTAAATATAAATAAAGTTAAAATAAATGAATTAATAATAAAAAACATTAAATTTAACGCAAAACTGCTTAAAAATAGATTAATTTTAAATATATTAAATATCAATTGAATAAATAAAATAATATTCAAAATAATAATTAATTTAAATTTAAATAAATGTTTTAAATATCTTTTTGGGTAATATCCTTTCCATTGAAAGAAATGCAAACATACAACAAAATACATAAATTGAAATATGCAAATTAATGGTTTAAACATAAAATTTCCTTTTTAATATTTAGATTTTAAATTAATAAAACTAAGATTTAAATTTCGTTATTTAGAAATTTGTCACAATAATCTATAAATAATTCGCTATGGTCAAGATAGCAAAAATGAGTTCCGTTTTTAATAATTTTATATTTAATATCGTGTTTTATTTTTTTGATTATTTTAAAAAATTTTAAAGGTGTGGCAGTATCTTTTGTTCCCCAAAATAAAAATGCTGGACAGGTTAAATTTTTAATGTAAGCAGTTAAATTTTTATTTACTACGTTTTTAAACGTCTGGCGGTCAACATTGCTCAGAGTTATATATTCGCTTGAGGCGATTTTATTAAAATCTTGCGGGTGAGTTTTTAACCATATTGAATTAAATTGACGTTGCAACTTTTTTAAAAAGTTTGGTTTAAGTCTAATGCCCGCTCCGCCAGTGACTATAATTTTTTCAATATTAATATTTGTTGTTGTAAGCATTAGTGAAACTCTAAAACCAAAACTGTGGCAAATAATAATAACTGAGTTGAGATTTAAAAGTTGCAATAGGTTAAGCACTATATTTTTATAGTTGCACATATCTAGTGGTATAGTGCTGTTAGTTTGTTTTGTATACAAATTTAATGGTGGAAAAGATATACTCAGTATGTTATAACTACATTTAAATACTTTTTTAATACGTGCAAAACTATCTTTGTTTCCACCCCAACCATGAAGTAGTAGTATGGTTTTAGCATGATTGTCAAATAGATATTCATATTCAACTTCATAGGTTTTATAAAGTAATATCATAATGCTTTATATGAGATTGATAATATTTTTTGCTACAAGTGCTACAATTTTGACTTTTTGCATATATAATAGTATGAAAAATTTATTTATTATTTTTGGCGGAGCGTCGGTTGAACATGATGTTTCAATTGTTACCGCTCTTCAAACCTATGCAAATTTAAAGGATAAGTATAAGTTACGTCTTTTGTATTGCACTAAGGATAATTTGATGTATTTGGTGGATAAAACCGCACCTGCGGATTATATTGATAAGCAAATGCTTTTAAAAAAATCACAACAGGTTACAATTTTTAACAAAGGGTTATACAAGGTTTGTGGCAAAAAGTTAAAATTGATAAGTGAAGTTGACTGCATAATCAACTGTTGTCATGGTGGGGTTGGTGAAGACGGAAGTATTAAAGCGGTACTTGACTTTAACAATATTCCTTGTAGTAGTGCAAGTGTTAGTTCTAGCAGTATTTGTATGGATAAAGAATATGCTAAATTAGTGGCGAAAAGTTTGGATATTCCTATTGTTGAATATATAGTTGTGGATAAAAATAGCAAATATGTGGATAACGCAAAAATTTTAGGTAATAGTGTAATTGTAAAACCATGCGGATTAGGTTCTAGCATTGGTGTTGTTAAAACCGATTTAGAGCATTTGCAAGAAAATATAGATATCGTGTTGCATTTGGATAATAAAGTGTTGATAGAACGTGAGATTAGTCCGCTAGTCGAATATAATTGTGCGGTAGTGCGTGATGGCGACAACATTATACTTAGTCAAATTGAGCAGCCAGTAAATAAAAGCGACATACTTAGTTTTGAAGATAAGTATATAAGCGTAGACAAAACTCGTATCATTCCAGCGGATATACCTAAGGAAAAACAAGATTTGATTTATGACTACACTAAACGTATTTATCAACATCTTAATCTTAATGGCGTGGTACGAATTGATTATTTGTACGACAAAAACAATGACACAATTTACTTAAACGAGATTAATACAATACCTGGTTCACTTGCATACTACTTATTTGAAGGACTTGGCATAACATATATAAAACTTATGGAAATATTAATAAAAAATGCTACCACTAAGCCCCTTCAATCATATTTTTCAAGCACCATTTTGGAAAACTTGAAGAATATAGGCAAGTAGAAAAATGATAAATCTAGAAAATTTGCAATTTAATTTTTCAAAAATGGTTGACAAAACAATATTTTTGGTGTACTATATATCCGTATTTGGAATTCGTGGGTTTTACACGAAAATATGTTAGGAGGATAAAATGGCTGTACCAAAAAGAAAAGTTTCAAAGTCTAGACGTGATAAAAGAAGAGCATCAAATTTTAGAATTAGTGTACCTTCAGTAGTTGACTGTCCACATTGTCATGAAAAGAAAATTGCTCACCAAGTATGCAAAAACTGCGGATACTATGATGGTCAAGAAAGAATTGTTGTAGACAAAGAGAAAAAAGACTAATTATTAAAAAATGAGACGATTACGTCTCATTTTTTTTGTGCTCAAAATTATTTGACCTTTTTGAGAATATATTATATAATATATTTTAGAATTTTATTTTAGAGGTGAAAAATGAAAATAGTAGTTGATGCTTTTGGTGGAGATTATGCTCCACATGAGATAGTTTTAGGTTGTATTGAGGCGGTTAAGCGCAATCCTGATATTAATGTGGTGCTTGCGGGCGATAAGGACCATCTTGAAAAAGAGTTTATGCAAGATATGTACACTAGTGATCGCATTGAAATTATTCATGCGCCAGATATTATATCAAATAACGACCACCCTGCAATGGCAATTAAGAGTAAACCAAGTTCATCTATTGTAGTTGCATATGACTATTTGCGTAAAAATGATGATGCAATAGGTCTTATTTCTGCTGGTAGCACGGGTGCTACACTTACTGGGGCTATTTTAAAGTTGGGTCGTATTAAAAATGTATCTCGACCTGCACTTGCGCCAATACTGCCTACTATGACTGGCGGTCAAGTATTGCTTTGTGATTGTGGTGCTAATGTGGATTGTAAACCTATCAATCTTGTGCATTTTGCATTAATGGGTACTGCATATATGAAAGCACAAGGTGTTGAAAGTCCTAAGGTTGCATTACTTAATGTTGGTACTGAAGATGAAAAGGGTGATGAATTAACTAAAGAAGCATTTGCACTACTTAAGAAAAATAAAACTATCAATTTTGTTGGAAATGTTGAGGCACGTGATGTGTTAAAGGGTAATGTTGATGTTGTTGTATGTGATGGGTTTGCTGGAAATGTATGCCTAAAAACATTGGAAGGAACGGTAGAGTTGTTGTTTGGAGCAATCAAAAAAGAAGTAAAGGCAAGTGTGCTAGCAAAAATTGGCTACGGCGTATTTATGAAAGGTGCTTTTAAAAAGGTTAAAGCACGTCTTGACTACAAAAAGTTTGGTGGAGCACCTCTACTTGGAACGGCAAAGATTGTTGTTAAATGTCATGGAAACAGCAAGGCGAGTTCTATTGCTAATGCTATTGAACAAGTTATTACTCTTCATAAAAATGGCATGATAGAAAATATCAGCGAGGCGGTGGTAGCCAGTGAAGAATAATTTTTTGGAAGTCTTTAATACTTGTGATGAAAAGTTAAAAGATATAGCTTTTACCCACGTAAGTTACGCTAACGAACATAAGGCAACAAGCAATGAAAGACTGGAATATCTTGGCGATAGTGTGTTGGGGTTAATTGTTGGTGATTATTTGTATAACAATTATCCAGTAAATGAGGGTAAACTTAGTAAGGTTCGTAGTACTTTTGTATGTACTCAAAATTTAAGTGCTATTGCAAAAGAACTTGGCATTAAAAACCTAATAAAAGTAGGTCATAGTCTTAAAAAAGACGATATTTCAGACGCTGTACTTGAAGACACTATTGAAAGTATGATAGCCGTTATTTATTTAAGCAAGGGTTTAAAAGTTGCATATAAAGTGGTAACCGAACTACTAAATATTAAGGCAAAACTTAAAAAGGGTGTTAAACCTAGTGACTATAAAAGTGACTTAATTGAATATGCTAACAAAAATAAGCTTAAAATTGAGTTTGTAATGTCAACCTATGTAACCAAAGGTGGGCAAACCAACTTTAAAAGTGGTGTAAGGTTAAATGGCGAGTTTTATAAGTATGGCACAGGTAGTACCAAACGTGAGGCTGAGCAAAATGCTTCGCGTTTAACACTAAAAAAGATTGAGCAAGATAAAAAATAGATTATAACATTATGTGTCATTCCGACTGAGCATAAGCGAATGGAGTGAATCTGGCAAGAGGTTAATTATTGCAAACATTAATAACTGTATTTAAACTTTGAACCAGATACACTCCACTCGTAACAAAAGTTACTCGGTCGGTATGACATTAAAACAATAAGAGGATAAATCATATGTCAAATATTTCACAAAATGAAAAAAGCAAAAGAGGTAAACCACGAAATTTTGCAAAAAGAATTGAACCTTTAGTAACATATTTTAAAAATTGTGAAGATAAAACTAAAGGTATTGGAACTATTAAGCAAAAAGATAAGTACGGATATTTAATTAATGAGTTGCGTAGGGAATATAAACTTGGTAAATTGTTACCAGAAGAAGTTGAATTGCTTGAATATATGGGTATGAAGTGGACGTATACATTTATGGATACAATTGAACCTCTAAAGTTATGGTGTACTAAAAATAAATGTGATTTAAGTGAGGCAACTCAATATTCCAAACTAGAAATAAATTTTGATGGGGAAATAATAACATATGATATTGGAGAACTAGTTCGTAGATTTCGTAGGTGCAAACGTAATGGTGAATTAAGTGACACACAAATTAGAATTTTGGACATGATGGGTTTGGTTTGGGAACCAAGAAAGACAGAAATTTTGTATGCTCATTTAATTGCTTACGGTGAAGAAGTTGGAACTTTAGCCAATGTTCCAGAAAGTTTAGTTTACAAATTTCAAGATACAACACGTAACATTGGTCGTCAAGCAGAACGTTTAAAAAAGAAATATGTTGACGGGACATTAGACCAATTAACAATAGATTTATTTGCAAAGTATGATTTGTGGCATGGACTTGAAGACAAAGTATATAATGAATTGAGTAGATAGAGGTTTATTTTGATTATAACTAGCGATAATTTAGAGCAAAATATTAGTCAAAAGATTAAATATTTTAGCGATAAAACATATATTTTAAGCATTATTAACACCGAAGATAGTTTCGGTGTTGTTTGCTATTTGATTAATGATACTTGGCAACCTTTTTGTTATGATTATGGGGTTAATAAGTTTAAACATAAGGCAAAAACTTATCGAGAATTAATTAACTCTATTCCACCACTTAATAGAAATAATATTGCGGATATTAAGGGTGATTTTTATAATACTTTTGATACACCAGTGGAAGTGAATAGTGAAATTTTAACTACAACTTTTGAGATAGTAAATAATGGCAAAGATAATATAATTCAACGTAAAACTTATTATTTGATAACTGATATTCAAGAGTTGGAACGTACTTTTAATCCCAACATTATGCCTTGTGAAATTATTAATTTTAATGACATTAATGGTTTATACAAAGACAAGTCAGTTGATGAGAGTCTGAGGTATATTGTAAAAAATATTTTAAACAAAGGAGAATAATGTTAATGAAATTTATTATTGTACCAGTGTGTTGTATTGCAACATTAATAATTCCTTTAATTTTTAAATATTTACCTAAAAAAGAAGGGCATGATAATATTAGAGAAAATGAAATAATATGGCCTAGAAAAATTTTATGGATAGTTTTAATATGTTTTATTGCTATAAATACAATGTTTGTACTTGCAAGTGCTTTTGAACTATTTACTGAAATGCAATGGTGGGAAAGTTTATTACTTTGGGGAATTGTAGGCTTGCCTTACAATTTGGCATGCGTTTGGTGTATTATGTTAATGATTAATTGGAAAGTAATTGTTTATGATGACCATGTGGAGTATTATAATTGGATAAAAAAGAAAAAAGTTTATTATTTTGATGAATATATAGTTAAAAATTATTCTGCATCTGTAAGGGTTGTAAAACAAATAAAAACTAAAAATGGCAAGAAAAAATATAAATGTTACGTAGGTGTATCTCCTTATTGTATAAATTTTGATATACTAAACAAAAAGTATAAAGAATATAAAAAATCAAAATAGACATTTAATTCAACGTTTTTTTTAGTTTGTGTTGTGTGAGTTTTGTAAAATATGGTGTATCATATAATCGTATCATAAAGGAGGTATAGATTATGGATACAAACAAAATTTATGCAGAACATATTGCTAACGAATATTCTAAAAAGGAAACAAGCAAGGTTAACCAACTACGCAAACTTGATGCCAAGGCAAAGCGTCCTGCGTGCATATTTGCTTATACTTTTGGCATTATTAGTTCTTTAATATTAGGAACAGGTATGAGTCTTGCTATGGGTGTTATTGGTAGTGGAAATATTGCTTTACTTGGTGGTATTTTGATTGGTATGTTTGGATTAATATGTTGTGGATTTAACTATCCTATGTACAAAAAGTTTTTACAACGTGGTAAAGATAAATATGCGTCAGACATACTTCGTTTAGCAAAAGAAATTAGTGAGGAAGAATAATTAGGAGGGCGGTATTATGAATAAGGCAGAGAGCAAATATTATAATACTGCTCTTTTAATGAATCAAGCATTGATAGAATTATTGAACAAAAAAGAATACGAGTTTATTACAATTAAAGAAATTTGTGCTAAGGCGGGAGTAAATCGTTCAACATTTTATTTACACTATGAAACAAAGGAAGATTTGCTAGAGGAGTGTATTGAAAATACAAACAAACACTTTTTAACATATTTTGATGATAGAAATAATAAATTTGTCGATAAGATTTCCACTTGTCCAATGGAAGATTTGATATTGATTACACACGATTATTTATCTCCATATTTAAAGTATATTAAGGAAAATAAAATCATACATCAAGTGGCGGTTAAACATAAGGTTATTATGAATAGCGACAAAAAGTTTAACTTGCTTAACAAACACGTGTTTAAACCAATTTTTACAAGGTTTGGCATTGATGAAAAATCGTCAAAATATATAATTATGTATTATCTTAATGGAGTTAATGCAATTATAAGTGAATGGATATTAAATGATTGCAAAGATGAAATAGATTTTATTGAAAAAATAATTATAGATTGTATTAGACCTCATAATTACTAATAATGAATTATGTAATTAAAAAAACAAGCATATTTTCATTAAAAACAAGTATTAAATTAAAGGTAAGCAACATTGTTTGCTTATTTTTTTCATAGAGTATATAAATATAAAAGTTTACCGAAATTATTCACTATTCATTCTTCATTTTTTATTACGCAACCTTGGTGGCGTTGTGGTCTGCTTGGTTTAAATTAAGGTGTGGCGTGATAGGCTACATATAAATTTGTAAAATTTGTTGATTTTTTAGCAGGTTATTGCTACAATTTTGGTATACACATGTAAAATTTATAGGAGATAAAATGGAAAAGAAAAAGTTTGGTCAGTTTATTAAAGAAAGTCGAATTAAAAAAGGTCTTACTCAAAAGGAACTTGCAGATTTATTGTTTATTGATGTGACCGCAGTATCTAAGTGGGAAAGGGGTGTTAGTTATCCGGACATTACATTAATTTCAAGTATTTGTAAAAATCTTGATATTAGCGAAAAAGAGTTAATTGAAAGTAGTAATGATAGCGAATATCATAAGATGAAAAGTGAGGCAAAAAAATGGCGTACTTTCAGTATGTCATGGAGTTTGTTCTTCTACATATCTTATGCAATAGCACTTATACCTTGTTTTATTTGTGATTTGGCAATTAATAAGGGTTTGACTTGGTTTTGGATAGTGTTGTCAGCACTATTACTTGCATTTACATTTACTAACCTACCAAAGCATATAAAAAAGCATAGAGTGATATTAATTCCACTATCAATGCTTACTGCTTTATATATTTTGCTGGGCGTGTGTTGTATTTATACCAAGGGCGATTGGTTCTTGACCGCAGTGCTTGGAGTGCTTATAGGATATGTGGGAGTATTTTATCCTATTGTGTTTTATAAAACTAAACTTGGCTTAAGTGAACAAAAATTTACCAAGTTTAAAAAGTGGTTTTTACTTACTTATGCTTTTGGTATGACGGGGCTTACACTATTGTTGTTGGTTGTAATTAATTGGAATAGACCATTTAATTTGTTTAATGGTGTTATGATTACATTGTATGGTTATACGATATTGGCAGTGTTTGGCTTGATAGGGTTGATAAAAACTAATGCGTTTACCAAGATTGGACTTGGGTTTTTAAGCATATTGCCATATTTATTTGGACTAGAAAAGGTTCTTTATAAGTTGTTGGGTGGAAATGATGGCGGAAGTTATTATGATGTTGATTTTAGTAATTGGTCAACACATATAAATGGAAATGTTTTATGTATTATACATCTATCTGGAATACTATTCCTAACAATTGGATTAGTGCTTCATTTCAAACGTAAAAAACAAAAATAATAAAAACAAAAAACTTGAATTTAGTGTTCAAGTTTTTTAATTTAGGTATTGAAACTGTGTTAAAGGTGTGTTATAATTATGACATAAAAGGAAATTATTATGATAGTAGAAAAATTGACAGATGAAGATTTTGATAGATTTCTAGGCATGTATATATGGCCTGATAGGGCTGTTAAAGTTATAGGTAGTAAATTAAAACTATCAGATGCACGAAGTATAAGAAGGGTGGAAGACAAAGAATATGTTGTAATAAATTTTGGTTGTTATGGTACTTTTTATTTCCATGATTTTGATTTTTATAATTGCTATTATGATAGCGAATATTATAATATGTATGCATATAGAACGCAAAATAATTTACACGACAAAAAGTGGGTTGAGTTTATTAGTAATCATCCGATACATGGCGAACAGTGGAATAAGTTATATAATGAGCGACTTGAAAAAGAAAATGCCAAAAAGCAAGAAGATGCTTTAACAAGATAATTTAGTTAAAAACTTGAATTTAACGTTCAAGTTTTTTGATATTTCTAATTGGTGGCAAAATTAATTAAAAATTATGCAAAAATTACAAAAAAATTCTTAAATATAGGGTCATTTTGCTTTACACGTTTTTAAAATTGTGCTATCATTCAGTTATAAAAAGGGGAAAGATATTAATAATATTAATATTGTTTCCTAGTTTAAGGGGGAATTTATTATGTTATTTGAGCCACCTATTGATGAAATTGCTGAAAGAATAGGTAATGTGTACACTGCAACAATTATTATTGGAGCAAGGGCGAAGGAGTTAGAGAGTAAAATCCCTACATTATTAAACGGAAGTTCTAACCTTGCTATTGAATATGCCTGCAAGGAAGTTCATTCTGGCAAGGTAGTAGCTGAAAAAGTTAAATAATGATTGCAGAAGTTGTAGTTGACATATCTAATGACTCGGTTGACCGTGTCTATGATTATTTTGCGCTACCAACAACGCAAGTTGGTATGCGTGTGCGTGTACCATTTGCAAATAGGTTAGTACTTGGCTATGTACTAAAACTAAAAGGCGATACTGATTTTGATAAATCTAAATTAAAAACGATTAAGGAAAATCTTGATGATTTGCCTTTAATTAAACCTGAACTAGTTGAAATGACCGACTTTATGTCAAGTCGGTTCTTTTTGCGTAAAGCGGATATATTTAAATTGATTTTGCCTGCTAGTATTCGCAATGATACGGTTAGGGAAAAAACTTTTGAAGTAATCAAATTTACTGGCGATTTGGCATCTATTTTGCCTAGTATGAACAAAAATGCAAAGTCGCAAATTGCAGTACTTAACTATCTAAATGAAAAAGGCGAGGAAGTTCGTAGTAAGTTAAGCGAAAAATTTGGTGCAAGCGCTGTTAAAGGGTTGATTGACAAGGGTTTGGTGCAAATTGAAATTATGCATCAAAACCGCACACCTAGTAGTGAAGTCTTGGCGGATAATCGTGTTAAATTAAACAAAGGTCAACAATATGCCGTTGATACAATACTTGCTAATGCCGACACGTATTTACTAAAGGGCGTTACTGGTAGTGGTAAAACCGAAGTGTATATGAATGTGATTGAGTCACAATTAAGTCAAGGTAAAACCGCTATTATGCTAGTGCCAGAAATTTCACTTACACCGCAAATGCTAAATCGATTTACATCACGTTTTCCTAACAATGTGGCGGTACTTCATAGCGGACTTAGTGATGGCGAAAAGTTTGACGAGTGGCAACGCATATTTAAGGGCGAGGCTAAGGTAGTATTAGGTGCTAGGTCAGCGATTTTTGCACCGGTTGAAAATCTTGGCGTGATAATTATTGATGAAGAGCACGACAATTCGTATGTGAGTGAAAGTAATCCTAGGTATATCACCGAGGATGTTGCAATTTGGCGTGGAAAATATAACGACGCACCAGTAATATTTGGTAGTGCAACACCTAAGATTGAAAGTTATCAAAAGGCGCTTAATGGTGAGTTTAAGTTGATTGAACTTAACGAGCGCGTAAACAATCTTGAAATGCCATGCATTCAAGTGGTGGATATGCTAAATGAAGTGCTTGACGGGAATACTTCGCCTTATAGTAGATTGCTGATTAACAAACTTAAAGAATGTGTAGACAACGGCAAACAAGCAATATTATTTATCAATCGCCGTGGTTATGCATCATTTATGATGTGTAGGGAATGTGGATATATTGCTAAGTGTGATGATTGTGCGGTGTCGCTAGTGTATCATAGTAGCGAAGAGGAATTAAAGTGCCATTTTTGTGGTAAGCGATATAGGGCGTTGCGCAATTGTCCTAATTGTAAATCTACATCAATTAAATATGGTGCGCTAGGTACTCAAAGGGTGGTTAATGAATTGCAAGAGATATTCCCTAATGTTCCTATATTCCGTATGGATAATGACACTACAAGGCAAAAAGATGGACATAAAAAGATATTAATGCAATTTAGCAAAACTAGTCCTAGTATTTTAGTAGGGACTCAAATGATTGCTAAAGGGCATGACTATCCAAATGTTGCCTTTGTGGGCATATTGGACGCAGATGTAAGTTTGTACACCAGTGATTATAGGTCTACTGAACGCACTTTCCAACTGGTAACGCAAGTTGCGGGTAGAACGGGACGTAAGAATAATGATGGATTTGTGGTATTGCAAACCTACGCACCAAAGCATTATGTGTATAGATTTGCTAGTCAATATGATTATGTTGGCTTTTACAATAAGGAGATTAATTTAAGGGAAACTACAATGTTTCCACCATTTAGTCATATTCTAAGAATTTTGGTTAGTAGCGAAGATGAACAAAGATGTATTCAAACTACCAAAAAAATTTACGATAGGGCATTGAAATTGAAAGAAAAATATGGTACAATGTTTATGTTTTTACAAGCAATGCCCGCACCAGTTAAACGCATACAGCGAAAATATAGGTATCAAATACTTATGCGTGTAGGTCTAAGTGATAACTTGGTGAGTGATATATATAACATTGCTGAAGTACAAGAAAAGGGTGTGTCCATATTTATTGAACACAATCCAAATAATTTACGATAGGAGAAAATTATGGCAATACGTGAAATTGTGCAACATACTGACCCTTTTATACGAAAGAAGTCAAGAGATGTTAAATTTATTGACGATAATATTATAGAATTACTTGATGATATGAAGGAAACTGTGCTAGCGGCTAATGGCTCTGGTCTTGCTGCTGTGCAAGTAGGAGTGCTTAAACGCATTTTTGTAATTAATATTAATGGTGCATACCTTGAATTTATTAATCCACAAATCATTAAGCAATCAGGCGAGCAACACCAAGTGGAAGGTTGTTTGAGTGTTAAAATGCCTTATGGCTATGTTAAACGCCCTATGCATGTAACAGTTAAGGCACTTGACCGTAGTGGTAATGAATTTACTTTTAGCGGAACAGACTACACCGCTATTGCTCTTTGCCACGAATACGACCACCTTGACGGCATAATCTACACCGACAAATGCGAAAGATTTCTAAAAGATGGCGAATAAATTACAAGGGGAAATATTTTGAATAATATTTTTAATAAATACAATGTTAAAACACCACAAGAGTTAATGAAGTTTTTTGAAGATAATATGCAATATGGTTTTACATATAGAAATAAAGTTTATACTGACTTTGAGCATGATTTTCAAGAAAATATGGACAAGTTTTATAAAATTAGATTAGGTGAAGATTTTATAAAAAGTGGATATGGTGTTTGTTGGGATTTTTGTGAACTAGAACGAAAGTTTTTTACTGAAAATAATATTGAACACAAATGTTATTTTATTGAAAGTTATATAAATCGCAAAGAAGGCGGACCAACACATACATTTGCAATCTACAAACAAAATAATAAATGGTATTGGTTTGAATATAGTTGGTTTTATCATCGAGGAATATGGGAATATAGTTCGATTGATGAAGCATTACAAGGTATATTAAATAAGTTTGACGAGTTTTATAATAAAAAACTTATTAATATAGGACTATATGAAACCGAAAAGGTTAGTAAAAGATTAAATGTTTTTGAATTTGTAGAACATTGTTTAAATGGTAAAAAGATAAGTGGTGATTTACAAACAAATGAAAATATAAAAGGACAATAAATGAACATAGTATTTTTTGGAACTAATGAGTTTAGTGCTACGGTGGCGGAAGCGATTTTGAAGAGCGAACATAAAATTTTGTCGATAGTGGCACAACCTGATAAGGCAAATAGTAGGGGTTTAAAGGTTAAGTTTAATGCACTTAAACAATTTGCATTAAACCATGATATTCCACTTCATCAATTTGCTAAACTTAATATTGAGGGTGAAGATGTATTGCGTGAATACAATACTGACTTTTTTGTAACCGCATCATATGGGCAAATAATCAAACAAAACATACTTGATTTGCCTAAATATTCTATCGTTAATGTGCATGGCTCGTTGTTGCCTAAATATCGTGGACCAGCACCTATTCAATGGAGCATAATTAATGGCGAAAAGGTTACAGGTGTAACCATTATGAAAACCGAGTTAGGTTTGGACTGCGGTGAAATGTATTTAAAAAAGGAAATAGAAATTACACCAGATGACACTAGCGATAGCTTGTTTAGCAAAATGGCAATTGTTGGTGGCGATGCGATAGTTGAATTTTTGGATAACGCTGAGTATTACATAAATAATGGCGAATTACAAGATGAAAGCCAAATGAGTTACTTCCCAATGCTAACCAAGGAAATGGCGCATATTGACTTTAATACTGAAAGTCAAAAACTAGTCAACCTAATTCGCGGACAATATAGTTGCAATACAATGTACTTTACTTTTAATGGTGCTAGATACAAGGTTGGTTTTGCACGTGTTGTGGAAGGACAAGGAAGTGCTGGCGAAGTATTAGAGGCAAGTGCAAAGAAAGGTCTTATTGTTGCTACTGGCGATAGTGCAATTGAAGTCATTACTATCCAACCAGAAGGCAAACCAATGATGGACGCCCGAGCATTCTGTAATGGCGGAAAGATTAAAGTTGGGGATATGTTAAATAACTAAAATTCACAAAACAAAGGAGAAATATGGAACTTACATTTAAAGATTTTGTTAAAATGGAAGAAATAGACCATCAATATTTTCCAAATGAAAATGTTTCTCCTGCTGATGAGGCATATAAGTGGTATTTAGCGGATAAAAATTCTTGTGTTGTTGTGAAAGACAAATCAAATGTTGTGGCTTATGTAAATATTCTTTCACTTAAAAAAGATGTGTACAACAAAATAAAACATAATCAAATAAATGAAAGCCAAATTTTAGTTACAGATTTGGAACTTGATAAAGATAAATATTTTAATTATTTATACTTTTCAAGCATTGCTATTGACAAAAATTATAGAGATATACAGACATTAAGAAAATTACTAAATGTAACAAGAGAAAAAATTATTGAAATAATAAATCTTGGTTGTAGTATTAAAGAAGTTATGGCAGATTGTTCTACCATACAAGGGCAAAAAATAACGCAAAGATTTTTAAAATTAAAACCATTTATGGAAACTTCGCACAATTCAACAATACATATTTTAAGCGGAGAAGAATTTATAAAACAACTTATTAAATAGGAAAATATATGAAAATTTTAGCAGATTATAATTTAAATGAATTACAAGAGATTCTTAACTTGCCTAAGTTTAGGGTTAAGCAGATTTTTGACGCAATAATGCAAGCCAAGGACTATAATCAAACTACTATTCCTAAAAAGATGTATGAAGAGTTGCAAGGCGAGTATATTTTAAAACCAGTGGAGATTTTTGAAGTATATAAGTCTAGTGATGGGACTAAAAAGTATTTGTTAAAGTTGTGGGATAACAATATTATTGAATGTGTATTCCTAACTCAAAACTATGGCAACACAATATGTATGACAACGCAAGTGGGATGCCGTATGGGTTGTAAATTGTGTGCATCTACTACTAATGGACTAATC
>JAFUPL010000018.1 GCA_017481235.1 Clostridia bacterium
ATACTATTTTCCCATATCGCCCGTAATGTAATATCTCCGTATTTATTTTTTACTTCATAACCATTATCATAATAATATACCTCATTTTCACCATCGACTTCCCATGAGTCATTATCATTTCCCTCCGGCATAATATACCAATATGAAACCGAACTTCCATCATTACGTGTTATATCTTCATAACCAGGCAAATTAAATACTGATTCAATAGTATATTGTATATTAATATAACCATCACCTTCGTTATATTTTAAAATATTAGCTTCTGACCCTAAATAATTTAGATACTCGCTTGAAAAACTTCCACCCCAACCTTCCAATTTTAAAGTGTATTGTATTGGTTTCAGTACCACATAAATATTTTTATGTGCGTTTGTTGTAATTGCCGTACCTGTACTTACTCTAGTATCTAATGTTCCATTACCATCAGCATCAATTGCCCAGTGACTAATTTCGTATCCCACAGGGCAATCAACTGCTGGAAAACCGCCATAAGTAGAACCATACGTATATGATTTTGTTGCCTCCTCATGATTAGATGTTGACCTAGTCCAACTATTACCTGGATTAGAATTTATATCATATCCATTTCCATGCGCTGTCACAGTCCATGTTTGCCTTTCCCATACACCATAATATTTTAAATCACTACTAAGTTTTTTTGCATTTAAATTAGCGGTAGTAATTTCAGCTGTTGTTGCAGTATTTGAAGTGCTCCACCCTTTAAAAGTATATCCAGTGCATGATGGTGCATACAATCTATTATATCCATATGTTGAGTATACAGAAGATCCCCCTGCAATAGTAAATTGTTGCGTTTGGTATGAGGCGCCAGTTAAATTCGCATATGCAGTAAGACTAAAATTAGGCGGAGTAATAAAGCAGGATTGAACCAATTCACCAGGCCAAGGAAGATTTGCAGATGGCCAACCAACAAGATTATCCGACCAATCTTCCCCAGATATACATACATAACTTGAACCTGGAAAATCCGCCCATGAGGTAGCAACTGCATTCCCTAACAACTCTTTTATATAACTAGAATTACAAGCTGCCGAGGCACTTAACGCAAAAGTTCCTTCCATTTTCACATAACTATCATTGCTTCTATTCGCGATCGCATGTCTCGTACCCGAGATAGTATTAAGTCCGGTACGGTTGAACACTTCGTAGGCACCTGCGTCATTGTCTGATGAAGCAATTGTACCGCTATTTTTTATTGTACAAGAATTTCCACTTGTATCTTTTCCTACCGCATAACCAATCAATCCTCCCACATACTGCTTTGCACCCATATTTTGATAATTAAATTGGCAACCACTATCACTTCTTACAATACAATTTTCTATTGTTGAACAGTAGGCAATTCCTATCAATCCGCCAACACACTCTATTCTAGCCGCTTGATCCCCACCTATAATATTCACATTCCCTTTATATGTTAAGTGAACATTTTTTATAGTGGCACGCCTAACAGTACCAAACAGTCCGCCAATTCCCCAAATGTTTTTACTAACTCCAACCAGCGCACCAGCTCGATACTCACCAAAATCAAGAGTTATATCATAAAGTCTAAACCAATCATTCTCTCGTATCGAACCAGGTCCAATCCACGCATCTCCCCAACTAGGATCAAATTTATAGCGATGTAAACTAAAACCGTAAACATTTGAACCCGCAGTCAACCCAAGATTATCCCAACCACTATTAACAATATCTGAATTCAATAAGTCAGAATCGTAACCATATATTTCGGTTGTATAGGTTGGTGTACTTGATCCATTCATTCCAGCATTAATCTCTGGTTCGTAGGTTGGGTCATATTCTATGCCTATATTGTAACCGCAACCATCAAAGGTAGCGCCAATGAAGTTATCACTACTCGCTTTACGTGGGTCTATAGCAATATCTTGAGTAAGTTTGTACTTAGCACCTTGATTTGCGCCCACACTGGTGTTGTTACACATAATGTAGTAATCATCTGCACTATTAATCAAGTTCCAACCATCTTCATATTGTAAACCGTCAACGCGAACTCCTGTTTCCATTTGTGATGATTGATTGTTGTAGATATTATTTAAACCAATTGCACTAAAACAAGTAATTGCACTAACCGCAATCAACATGCATACTATTAATTTTTTAACACCTAATTTGCTCATAACCCTTTCTCCTTTGAACGAGTAATTGTAAAGTTTGTATCATCAAGTCACTTTCCCCAAAGTCTTTAACAAAACTTTTTTAAACACATTGCGAAGCGTGTCACTTTGTGACACCAAATGCTTTAGCATTTTAAAACTCGCTAGAGTTTGCTTCGCATAGTTACCTTAAACTTTAGTTATATATATAATAACCTATTTAAGCAAAAAAAACAAACAATTAACTATCTTTTTGTCGCAATTTGTAAAAAGATTAAGTATATAAAAATAAACATTTATAATACCCAACAAATCTCACAACAATCACGTTTGCTCACCTGTTAAAAATTTAATTTTAATTCTATTTTTAAGTATTTTTAATTAATTTTATTAAATATTTTTATTTTTTAATTATTTTTACGCATTTTACTTAAATTTTTAATTATTTTTATAACATTTTCAAGATTTTGCAATATTTTTGCGACAAATCACCCAAAACGCTTTTTAAACTTTTAATTTTGTGATATATTAATTATATATAAACTATTAAAGTCAAACATATATTACAACTATTGCTTGCATAGTTTACGATTTAGAGAATAGAATACAATATGAAAACAAAACATATCAAACTTAATACAATCGCCCTATCAATAATGTTAATATTATTGACCTTTTGTTTGTGTGGTTGCGCTCAAGTCAATTTTGTTACATATCACAATGACGACGGAAGTATTTATGAATATGTATATTTAACTCTTGACGAACAATCAATTGTAAATTATGGATACAATCTAAACAATGTAAAACTTGAAATACAAACCAACTCACATATTGAAGCAACCAACCTAATCAACGAATATCGCGACAAGATTATACATGAATACCAATCACTTCAACTTTCAAATGATGAGTACACCACACTTTATAACGGAGTTAAAATTCTTGAACAAGATTGGAATGGCGGAGAGTATATTATAGGTTTAGAGTTTGACTCCTCTTCCATTTACAAAAAATATTACGAACTACTTAATGGAACAACCTTTAATTCAAATACCAAAACGATTGAAAAGTTATTCTACACTAAAACATATTACTACGGAACAACAAACTACGGCGACTACTCAATATTTAATCGCATTTACAACTACTACACTAACACCGTATTTTCAACCATATCTCCACAACGCACAAGTTTAACCTACACCTACTCCGTATCAACCAGACGTTTCCATAGTGATGCCGACCAAGTAAATTTAGACGCCAACGGCAACTATATCCACACTTGGAATGTAGAACCTAACAATCCCGCACGTAAAATTTACTTTTACACCATATCCGCCAATCGAAGTGTTTGGATAATCGCATGCATCGGTATCGGGTTAACCGTTTGTGCAATATTAGGCATAATTGGAACAATCAAATATTTACAACTTAAAAACAAAAAAACACAAATTGAAATCGATTAAAATATTTTGAATTAAAATTAAATAAAAATAAGTAAAATATTTTTTAAAAATAATAAAAATATTATTAGAATTTATTAAGTACAATTTAAAAATAATAAAAGAAAACACCCTTATTTAAAGGGTGTTTTTTTACTTTAATTAATATTTTTAATTAATTTTTAATTCTTTTGTTAAATTTATTTTTACTATTTTAAATGTCAATTTTTTATTTAATTATTTTATAATTTTTCAATTAATCTAAAGTCTACGCGTCCTTTATCGTCAATATTGATTGTTTTAACTTTTACGCGGTCGCCAATCTTGACCACATCTTCAACCTTTTCAACACGTTCCTTAGACAATTTTGAAATATGAATCATTCCATCTTTACCTGGCGCAACTTCAACAAATGCACCAAATTGCATTATACGTACAACCTTACCTTCATATTCACGATTAAGTTCTAGGTCTTCCGCAATCATTAAAATAATTTCTTTTGCACGTTCTATCATAGCACTATCGCTTGACGAAATAAACACGTCGCCTTCGTCCTTAATGTCAATCTTAACGCCCGTTTCATCAATGATTTGATTAATAACTTTACCGCCAGTTCCAATAACCTCACGAATTTTATCTGGATTAATTTTGAAACTAACAATCTTAGGCGCATACTTAGACAAGTTTTCTCTTGGCATTGGGATTACACTTAACATTTTTTCCATAATTTCAAGACGTCCAACACGTGCTTGCTCTAACGCTGTTTTTAAAATGTTACGGTCAATGCCGTGAATTTTAATATCCATTTGAATTGCCGTGATACCCTTTTCAGTACCAGCAACCTTAAAGTCCATATCACCAAGGAAGTCTTCAAGACCTTGAATATCGGTCAAAATTGCAACACGGTCACTTTCCTTGTCCTTGATTAGTCCCATAGCAATACCTGCAACTGGACTAGAAATTGGCACACCACCGTCCATAAGCGCCAATGTACTTCCGCAAACACTCGCTTGAGATGTTGAACCATTTGATGACAACACTTCGCTCACAGTACGAATAGCGTAAGGAAATTCCTCTTCGCTAGGTAGCACTGGCAATAACGCACGTTCAGCCAACGCTCCATGACCAATTTCACGACGACCAGGACTACGAATACCCTTCGCTTCACCAGTTGAATATCCTGGGAAGTTGTAGTGATGCATATATCTCTTGTATTCTTCTTCGTCAAGACCTTCAAGTTCTTGCGCTTCATTTAACATGCCAAGAGTTAAAGTTGTTAACACTTGAGTTTCACCACGAGTAAATACGCCACTTCCGTGAACACGAGGAAGCACTCCCGCTTCACACCAAATTGGACGAATTTGAGTTAAAGTTCTTCCGTCTGGACGAACACCCTTATCCAAAATCTTACGACGAACTTTTTCTTTCTTTAAGTTATATAATGACAAACCAATCCATTTTTCGCTATCAGGGAAAATTTCAGCAAAATGACTAAATACATCTTCGTTAAACTCTTCTTCCTTTGCTTCACGAACATGACGGTCAAACTCTTCAAGCACTTTATCCATTTTAGCGTCAGCATATTCACGCACCGCCTTATCCAAATCTTCTGGAATTTCATCATATACTATTTTATCAGTTTTAGTTTTGCCAATTTCTTTTGCAATTGTTTCAACAAATTCACATTGCTTCTTTATCTCTTCATGAGCAAACATAATAGCATCTAGCATTAATTCTTCAGTAACTTCCTTTGCTCCCGCCTCAACCATAAGCACCGCTTCCTTGGTTCCGCTTACAGTCAAGTCCATAACACTATTTTCACTTTGTTCAACGGTTGGATTGATAATAAACTTACCATCAACACAACCAATATTAACCGAACCAGTAGGACCTTCAAACGGAATGTCAGATATTGACAAAGCTATTGAACTACCTAACATTGCAAGTGGTTCTGGTTGTATGTCTGTATCAACCGAAAGTGGCGTTGCCACAATTGATACATCATTATAAAAACCCTTTGGGAATAATGGGCGAAGTGGACGGTCAATTAAACGACTTTTTAATATCGCCACATCAGATGGACGTCCTTCACGCTTTTTAAATCCTCCAGGGATTTTGCCTATTGTGTATAATTTTTCTTCATAATCCACACTTAGTGGGAAGAAGTCTTGACCTGGGCGAGGTTCTTTGTTCATAGTTGCATTAACCATAACAACCGTATCACCGCAAGTAACAAAACATGAACCGTTAGCTTGGCCACAATATTTGCCAATTTGCACACTAACTTCTCTACCTCCAATGGTAGTTGAATAAATTTTTTCTTGCATATTCTCTCCTTAAAAACATACTCATTATAGCACAAACTTTAAAAAAAGTACATAAAATCTTAAAAATTATCGTCCAAATATTAATATTTATTACAAACAAATCAATTTCATTTGCAATTTTTAATAAAAATTTGTACAATATATACTAATATAGCAACTTATTACAACTATTTAACACAAAAGGAGGTTTTATGGCGGACAATTTTAATAATTTCAATTATGACGGCGACGATATTGAACTTGATGAAAATGGCCTACCTATATACACCGACGAAGATGACGACAATAACGACACTTCTTCGCAAGATTTGATGGACATGATTAGGCGTGCACGTGGAGAGGAAACCGAAGAAGACGAAGATGACGAAAATGACGATAACTCAACCAGCAATTCGTTAAAAAATCGCAAACAAAATAACGAAAACTCAAACGACGGCGGTCGTTATGGAGATAGCACCCAACCTCAAAATCAACTATCATCCAAAGCATCCAAACCTTCAACACCCACTCAAGGCGGAGGAGGCTCGGACTGGTTTTCAAAATTTAGTGGCGGAGGAAATAGTGGCGCAAACTTAGGAAAAGTTGCAGGAAAAATGGGAGGCACTAGTGCAGGTGCCGCAGGAGCGGGGGCAAGTGCAACAGGTGGAGCGTTAGCGGCAGCAGCACCTTATATAGGTATTGCGTTGTTGATAATATTAGCAATTATATTAATTGTGGTTATTATAGTTGCAGTCGTTGCATTCTTCCAAGCAAAAACAGACCCTGAAAATATGGGAACTAACGAACATGTCACTAACGAGTATTTTTACGGCATACGAACAGTGTACATCGACGAACCCGTATTACTAAATTCACTACAACTTAGTTACAAACAATATGCAATTGATATTATTGAAAACTTTGAAGAAACAAATCCTTCAATTGACATAACAATAACACTGCCAGTTATGGAAGAAGGATCAATATTAACAAACGACACACCAGTAGACCAAAATATTACCAACTTATCGTTAGGAATTGCCAATATTGTTGCCACTGGTTCAAGTTCGTATAGTGGAATTGAGTTTTCCACACTTTATCCACAAATTGAGTATTTTGGACTCACAACCGAACAAGGAGAACTGGCATTAGAATTTGTTCAAAACTATATTGTTGATAATAATTTATACTCCAGTGAAGAAAGCGTGAATATAACCGAACTTATTGGAACAACCATAACCACTGACACTGATTTGCAATATATTTACAACAGGTGTGAAAAAGTGATGATTAAGGACGAACTTGCAAGCAGTACTGGTTTAACAGGTATTGAGCAACGTCAATATATTGCAAGTATTTATATGGCAAATAAAGACATTGTTATTGAAAGCGCGTCTTACACAATTGCTAGCACCAATGAAATATTTAACGCAACCTCAAAGTTGATTGAAGAAAATAACGGTTCGCAAACTATTCACCGCGAAAAAGAAACCAAGGATAATAGAGATATTATTTCAGGATTTTCCGCAGGCAAAGTCAATATCAAAAAATTTACCAGTATTGACGAAAATAACACTAGCGCCTTTAGTAATGGATTATCACTATTTTCCGCCTTAAGATTATCACCAGATTATATTAATTTCTTCACATTAAATCAAGACGGAATATACACATGGAAACCAACAAGTGAAAGTTTGTACTACTTAACCTTTGATACCGAAACTCCATTTATATTTACAGATTTTAGTCTTAATGTAAAACTTCCATAAAACACATCAATCGCTATGCTCAAATTTGTGCTAGCGATTGTTTTATACATTTTTTACATTAGTTTTGTTGACAAAATGAAATTTTGATATAATAATTATATTAACTAAAAATATACGCCATAGGATATAAACAATGCAGATTTCACTTAACACAATTAAACAGAAATCCGTTTTACTTGTAAATATTTTATTTACGCTTTTTTGTTTAACTTTTCCCATAAATACAGGTATTCAAATAGCATGGTTTTTAATGTGGATTTTAGTGCCCGTAATATTGCCCACACATAAAGCATTATGTTGCATTGCATACATGTCATTATATATGCGAATTTTGCTTAGAGTAAAATTATTTTCAATAATTATATTTATTTCATGTTTTATTATTTTAATTAAAGAATTATTGTTATTAAATAAAAATAAATTACTAAATAAATATTTTAAAATATTAATTTTTTATTCGATTTTAATAATTTTACCGCTATTTTATAGCATTTCTATTAATAAATGTATAAATATTTCATTTATTTATTATTTAAATATGATTAATTTGTTGTTTTTATTTTATTTATTAAAAAATAAATTAACCAATGAAATTATAATGGTTTATTCGTATGGGATAATAGTTTCAAGTTTACTATCAATAATATGTTTCGCCGGAAATTTATATTATTGCCCATTTAGTTATGAACATAGATTTTTTGCATTTAGTCAATTATGCAATACTTTAGGTGTAGGGTGTATAATTTGCATTGCTTCAATTTACGTATTACTAAAAAACAACAAAATCAATAAACGCTTATCAATATATTTAATTTCAATTTTGTCACTGATTGGATTTTTAACTTTGTCAAAAAACTTTTTAATAACTTTTGCAATAGTATTTTTGATAATACTAATTAATGAATTTAAAACGTGTAAAAACAAAAAAAGATTTTTAAAGATTATAATTATTACAAGCATTTGCTTAAGTCCCATTATCTTATATTATTGTGCTATTATGTTTGAAAGATTTGTAACAAACAAGGACGGTTATACAAATATATTTGATATTGCAACCACGGGACGACTAGACAAATGGTTAATATATCTTACACCTTGGATAAAGCACTTTTATTCAATTCCGTTTGGATTAGGATTGGGTTTTAACTATAATACTCCATATTCTAGTCATAGTTTTTACATTGGTTATATATCAAAAATTGGTATTGTAGGATTTATTTTGTTATCAATATTTATATATTTAATAGTTTTTCACAAAAATAAATCCAATTTAAAATTTAAATATTTGCCAATTTTAATCATGTTTTTAATATGTTTAGTTGAAGATGTGAGTCACAACACTTTCAACTTTATACCATTTATTATTAGTATAATTACTTTAAAATACAACAATCAAACACAACAATAGTTGACTATATTTGTAATTTATGATAATATCTTTACAAATACATTTGTGAGGATTATATGACATTAACCAAAACCCCTAATAAAACATTATATTGCTTACTAGCATTATTTTCATTTTTTGCTTTTATTTCACCATTATCAATAACATTTTTAGTTGTTTTGTGCGTGTTGGTATTGATAAGTCCTATTTTGTTAGATGACAATCAACTTTTGTGTTTTTGGATTTTTACATCTTGCTTTATGAGTTGTTTTAAATTCCAAACAGTGTTTTTAGCGGTGCTTGATGGTGCAATGTTTATATTTATTGTAAAAATATTACTTCAACGAATTAAGCAAAAGCAAAATATAAACTTTGCGTACCTTCTATTCGGTTTCTTTATAATTTGTTTTATTTATAGTTGTATTGTAAATGGCAACGCCTACAAAATATCTCAAAGTTTGGGCATTGTGTTAACTATTATAGTATTGTTTCTAATAAAAAACATTTCAGTAAAAAACGTAACACTATATGTATGTTTTGGATTAATTATATCATCAATTCTTTCGCTTGTGGGAGACGCAAGCGGAATTATCTACATGACTCCCTTCATGATACTCGACGCTTCACATTTTAGATTTGGCGCATATTTTTGTAATATAAACGCTTTAGCATTGTATTGCTGTTTGGGGCAAACTTGCTTGTTAAGTTTATTCTTTAATAATAAACTAAACATCAAAAAATGGTGGTGGTTATTAGTAACTATAACACTTATTGGTTTGTCAACGTTTTCAAAAACATTTATACTAATAACTATATTTGCCTATTGCTTAGCAATACTACTTGGATTTATTTGGTCCAAAAACAAAAAAAATTATGTAAAATACGCACTTATATTGCTTATTGGTTTAATTTTATTAATATTAGTATTTCATGATTATATAGAACTTATCATTGAAAGATTTCATTCCAACTACAATTACTCGGGAGTGTTTAATTCAATAACCACTGGAAGATGGGATATTTGGAAAAGTTATTTAAATAAATGGTCCTATTCACCTTTGTACGTTTTGTTTGGTTGCGGAATTACCGCACCTAATATTAATGATAGAACACCACACAACTTTTTTGTATCATTATTATACAAATTTGGAATTGTTGGAATTGTTATACTAGTTGCATCTTTGTTTTATATATTCAAGCAATTTAAATTGCACAAAAACGCATCACTATATTTGCCTTTGATAGTTGTTTTATTAAATGGTTTAACTGAAGACCTTTCTTGCTCGCTATACACATGTCTTCCTTTGTTAGTCGCATTTATATTTATCATTAATAATAAAAATCTTGATGTTGAAAAATAATCATTTTAAGGAGTTGTATGAAAAATTTTATATTCAAATTAGACTATGCCGTTTCAAAGTTTTTCCATAATATATATTTATGGGGTGGCAAGTTTTCAAATGGTTTGATGGAACTAATCAGTTTGATTGCCGAAGCAGGTATATTGTTTTTACTCATAGGTTTAATACTAGTTTTATTTAAGCGCACACGCAAGATTGGCGGAACAATTTTATGCGCGGTTGCCATTGGTTTTGTGTTGACTAATGTTGTATTAAAAAACGTCATTGCCAGAACTCGACCTTTTGGCGATATTGATAGTGACTTTTACAAGTGGTGGTTAGACGCTGGAGCAGTACACGAGGGCGGATATTCATTCCCTTCAGGTCACACCACCGCAACAACGGCGTTTTCAATAGCACTATTTTTATCATTGAAAAAGAAATACAGTTGGCCAATACTATTTTTACCAATTTTAATGGCAAGCAGCAGAATATATTTGATGGTTCATTATTTTAGCGATTGCATTGGGGGAATTATTGTTGGAACAACTTCGGCACTAATTGCTTATTGGATTGTAAAATTAATTTATTCAAGCAAAATAAAATTCTTTGTTTGGTGTAAAGAATTTGATATATTCAAATCAAAAAAGGTTAAATCCGCACCACAAGCAAATATCGCCACCCAAAACACATCAAATGACAACGAGTTTGTATACACTCCTCAACAAGATGAGCAAAAGGAAGATAACAAAGTAGTCAAAAAGGAAACAAAAAACACTACTGACGACAACCTTCTTCCAAAATAACATATAATTAGTCTAAAATTTTATACAAATTGAAAACCTGAAAAGGTTTTCTTTTATATTTCTTTGACTTTTGCAATTTGTTTTTGTATACTTTGATTAAGGAAGTGAGTATGAATATTGAAAATCTTGAACAAGAAATTGGCGCTTTAATTGAAAAATTTGAGTTGACCAAAGAATGTCTTAACCTAAAAGAATTATCCTTACGATTGGGCGACTTGTTAAAAGAACGTGAGTCATTATCTTTTTGGTCTAACGTTGATTTTGCCATGAACACTAATAAGGAAATCAAAAGTTTGCAAACGCTATTTGACAAAGTTAATAATTTGCAAAATCGTCTTGCAAGTTTGACCGAATTAAAACAAATGCTAGAACAAAGTCAAGATTTATCTAGTTTAAATGAAATATATTGCGAAGTGATAAATCTAAGTGAGGAAGTGGATAATCTTAGTATTCGTACGCTTATGGACGGCAAATACGACATTTGCAACGCCATTATTACCATACATTCTGGCGCGGGCGGAACAGAGTCGCAAGATTGGGTTAGCATGCTTTACCGCATGTATAATATGTATTGCACCGACAACAATATTGATATCACCGTTATTGACAGCGTCGATGGTGGTGGAGTTGGTTTAAAAAGCATTACAATACTGGCAAAAGGCGAATATGCTTATGGCAAGTTAAAAGGAGAGATGGGTGTGCATAGATTGGTTAGAATTTCACCTTTTGACGCCTCCAAACGAAGACATACAACTTTTGCAAGCGTAGAAGTTGCTCCCGAAATTATTAACGAAAATGAAATTATTTTAAATAACGACGATTTGAAAATAGATACTTACCGTAGTTCGGGTGCGGGCGGTCAACATGTAAACACCACCGATTCAGCAGTTCGTATCACTCATATACCTAGCGGAATAGTTGTCACATGCCAAAATGAACGAAGTCAACTACAAAATCGTGAAAATGCACTTAAAATACTAAAAAGTAAATTATTGTCATTAAAGCTTGAACAAGAACAACAAAAAATGAAAGAAATTAAAGGTGAGTTAAAGAAAATTGAATGGGGAAGTCAAATAAGAAGTTATGTATTCCAACCATACACAATGGTTAAGGACCACCGCACTGACTATGAAACAAGTGACGTGCAAGACGTTGTTGACGGAAATCTTCAACCTTTAATTAATGAGTATCTTAAAAAATCTCATACAAATAATCAATGATATAAAAAATCTCACAATTTAGTGAGATTTTTTATGTAAACTATTAAATATCGATATGCTAGCCTTCATTGGTTGGTTTTGCTTGTGGACGAGTTTGCGGACGTTGAACTGGACGTTGTTGCATTGGTTTTGGTTGATTTGGACGATTTTGTTGTGGTTGTTGCATTAAAGGAGTTGGTTGAGTTTGCATAAATGATGTATTTAACACTCCATTAGCACTTCCCTTAAATCCTTCACCCTTGCTTTTGTGTTTTGAAATAAGTTCTCCACGACAAGCAATCTTAAATTTTTCAATGTCTTCAACCGAAAAATTAGATACATTTATATCTATTGCTTTTGCATAAAACTCTTGATAAAGTTTTGCCGAATTTAAAGTACATAACAAACCATTGTACGCTTGTTTTGCTCTGGTTATAAATTGTGGATTGCTTTTAATTTCTATTCCGTTTTGCGCAATCAAATCCAAGCAATCAAACGCTTCTTGTAGTGTTTGTTTTTTCAATTCGTAATTTTTATCATACATTACTACATCTCTATCAAGCAATTCAATAATATTGCTACGTGTAAGATACAATATCACTATTGCAAATATTGCAATTACAATACCAGCAACTCCACCCCACATTGCTATTTTTTCCATAATAACTCCTTTGATATAATTTAATTACTACATATAGTATAACATACTTTAACAACAAATTTCAAACGATTTATATTATTTTATTTAATATATTTTAAAATATTCTCTTTAAAATGCTAAAAAATTCGTTTTGGGAAGGTTTTACCACAATATCTACTCTTCCAACAATGGTATTACTATTCAATGGACCAACTAACGAACTATCCTTAGATTCCTCCCAATTATCTCCAAGCACAAAAATTTCTCCACTTTTAATAATTACGCCCTTAACATTATCGCCTTCATCTACACTTACCCTTGTCAAATCATGTTTATGATTATTGATGTATTGCTCAAAACTGCTATAGGTATTATATCCAAAAAGTTTGTGCGGTTTAGATTGAACAATTTTATCGTTTACAATAAGATGATATTGCATAGCACTTGCGTCAAATGTAATATTTACAACATCACCTTCAACCGCCACCAAGCGCTTAATTGCATAATCGCCAAAACTAGGGTGCTTTCGTAAATCTAAAACTACTATATCTCCAACTTCCCCTTTATTAAATCGATTAATATATACCATATCGTTTTCGCCCATTTGTTCATATTCTAGATTTAGCGTTGGAAGCATGGACAGTCCATTTACAGGAGTTCGAATATACACAATAAAAAAACCCGCAACAGCAATTGAAACTATAGCAAAAACAGTTATAACCATCATTATAACCCTTAATAGTCCTAATTTAAATGCGGATAATTTGTACATATTTATATTATATCACAATATCTTATTTTTGCCAATAAAAATATAAATATTAACCTACATACATATTAAAAATTGCACGATTTATTATATTTATGTATCCATTATTTGTTTAAACTATTGCGTAAATTAGTTTGATATGTTATAATTAAATTATGAAGACTTGCGAATTAGTTATCAACAAATCACGTTTTATCGGCATTATGCAAGAACTTACTTGTGAGGAAGATATTGCAAAAACATTAAATGCGGTTAAACTTGAACATAAAAAAGCAACTCATATATGCTATGCTTATGTGTATAGCGTTGATAAGGTGCTAGAAAAATGTAGTGATGATGGCGAACCAAAAGGCACTGCGGGCGCTCCTATTATGAACGTGATTAAAAAGCGTGGCGTTAAAAACACTCTTATAATAGTTGTCCGTTACTTTGGCGGGATTAAGTTGGGTGCTGGTGGATTAGTTCGTGCTTATAGTAAAACGGCAGGAAGTTTATTTAATTAAAAGGGATTATTATGAATTTAAAACAAGAAGTTTACAACGTTTTAAAACAATTAAAAGATTATGGTGAACTTGATAATTTAGTAATTGATAGTATTGACGCTAGCAAGGGAGATTTTTGTTTACCTTGTTTTTCACTTGCAAAAATTATGCGTAAATCACCCATGATGATTGCGGACGATATTGCAAATAGTTTGAATATTAATGGTACAACTATTGAAAAGATTGAAAGTGTGGCGGGATATGTCAACTTTTTCCTAAACAAAGCAAAAATTAGTGAAAGCGTTTTAAATAACTTTAATATATCACGCAATCAACCTAACGGTAAAGTGGTGTGTATTGACTATTGCTCGGTTAACCTTGCAAAATATATGCATATTGGTCACCTTAAAAATAGTTTTTTAGGCGAAAGTCTTGCAAGACTTTTTGAAAATTTTGGTTACAAAGTTGTTCGTATAAATTACATTGGCGACTACGGAACTCCTTATGGCAAAATTATCGCAGGTATTCAAATGTGGGGTAATGATGACGACATCAATACTAGAGGAATTGACGCATTGCAAGAATATTATGTCAAATTTTGCGCAGCCGAAGCGGAAGATGAAAACTTACAACAACTGGCACGTGATTTATCAAAGAAAATTGAAGATAAAGATAGTGAAATTTACCCTATTTATCAAAAAGTTATTGAAATTGCACGTAAGGAAGCAGAGCGTTTACTAGATATTTTAGGTTTACACTTTGACTCATGGAAAGGTGAAGCAAGTTATGCTAACGATGTAAATAAAGTTGTGGATATGCTAGACCAAAAAGGATTAATTTCAATTAGTCAAGGCGCAACAATTGTAGATTTATCAAAGTTTGATATGCCACCTTGCCTAGTAAAGCGTAGTGATGGCGCAAGTATTTATGCATCTCGTGACATTGCCGCCGCTATCGATAGGTATAATGATTATAAGTTTGACAAAATGCTTTACTTAACCGCTGTTGAGCAAAAACTTCATTTTGCACAATTCTTTAAAGTGTTGGAACTTGCAGGCATGCCATTTAGTTCGGGTCTTGAACATATATCATACGGACGTTTTAGTCTGCCTAATGGAAAAATCTCTTCTCGTCGTGGAAAACAAGCTGTTCTTGTAGATTTAATTGACTATGTACTAGATAAAGCAAATGACGTGATTAAAAACCGTACTTTTAATATTGAAAATCCTAAAGATGTTGCATTAAAAGTTGCAAAAGGCGTGCTAAGTTTTAACGCTCTTAACATTGAACGCAATAAAGACGCAATTTTCGATATTGAACGTGCATTTAGTTTTGAAGGTGAAACCGCACCTTATATGCAATACACTTACACTCGTGTTATGAGCATTTTGCGTAAGGCCCAAGGTTTAAATTTGGATAACATTATTTCAGATTATAGTTGCTTAGACCAAATTCAAGCATTTGAACTAATCAAAATGTGTTGTAATCTTAATAATACTTTAAAACTTGCCCTTGACAAACGCGACCCAAGCATTGTGCTGAAATATTGTATGGAAATGTGTAAAACACTTAACAAATATTATACCGTATGTAAAATACTAGATGACAACTTACCACAAGTTAAGGCAAAATTACAATTAATTTGTTTGGTTAAAAATGTATTGTCGGTTGCATTTAATATAATTTGTTTGGAAACAATGGAAGAAATGTAATACTTGATATAAAAAAACTCTACATTATGTAGAGTTTTTTTTGTTACAATTAAAGCAGTTTTCCTAATTGATATTCATTTTTAATATTTATAATAAATTCATCATAATCAACAACTATTTGATTGTTAATCTTTAAATTACTTTCATCAATCCAACTTCTTACTAAATTGATATTTTCAGGTGTAGTTATAATCGCTTTTAACCTTTCGGGTTGCTTATCAAAATATATATTATTTATCTCATTATTTTCTCTTGACGATTTAATTTCATCTTCATCTTTAGGTTGTATCACAAAAACACACCCCGCAGGATAATCGTAGTTAAATAAATCTGCATGATACTTAATAGTAAACCATAAATTATTTATGGTAGATACACTTATTTTGCCTGGGTTAGGTATTACATTCTCCTTTGGACCTATTCGGTCAATTAATGAAGTTATATTACCTGATTTGATAATTTCCTTAGCATTCCAAATAGGCGTACCATGAAAACATAATGTACAGTCTTTTTCCAACACTTCCTTTAATCTTTTTTCAAAAGTAACTTGTACTATTTTCCTATATTTGATATCATCTTTACTTGCCAATCTTTTAAAACTTATATCATCTTTTTTAAATCCGTATTTATCGAACTCAATCATCTGTTTCTCCTAAAATAAAAAACTCAGTAAAGTTAATTAATATAACTAAACTGAGTTAATTTGGTGCGTCGTAAGAGATTCGAACTCCTGGCCTTTGGTTCCGTAGACCAACGCTCTATCCAGCTGAGCTAACGACGCATATATATAAAATTGTAAGCAAACATGCGGTTCACTCACAATGCTTCATATATTATATATCATTTTATACGCATTGTCAACTAGTTTTTAAAAAATATTTTTAATCTTGTACAAATTTAGTTAAAAGTTAAAATATTTATGTCTTTATTTGTCAAACAACGCATATAATTTGGTATGAAAAAAATTCAAGTAGTAACCAATAGTATAATAGTAGCAATATTAATTGCATTGATTGTTGTAGCAGTTCCTTTTAGCACTCAAGTTAGGACAAGTGCCAATCCTAACGTAATATACAATGGTGACACATCTAAAAATCAAGTTAGTTTTATGATAAACGTATATTGGGGAACAGAGTATATTAATGATATGCTGGATGTTTTTGACTTGTATAATGTAAAAACCACATTTTTTGTAGGCGGAAGTTGGTTTGCAAAAAACGTAGATATTGCACAAGAGATTTATAAACGTGGACATGAAATTGGCAATCATGGATATAATCACAAAGACCACGACAAGATAAGCGAACAACAAAATTATGATGAAATACACAAAACTCATCTTCTAGTTAGTGCAAACCTTGGAATTGAAATGAACCTTTTTGCTCCACCTTCTGGCGCATTTAATGATACAACCATTAGTGTTGCAAACTCTTTAAACTACAAAACTATCATGTGGACTCATGATACAATTGACTGGCGCGACAAAGATACAGACCTAATAATTAAGCGCGCAACCAAGAATTTATCTAACGGAGACTTAATATTGATGCACCCAACTAAAAACACCCTTGAAGCACTAAGCGCCATTCTTGCCTATGCCGAAAACAATGGATTTGAACCTTCTACTGTTAGCAATGTTATAGGCAAAACTCAAATTTAACTAATAGTTAAATTTATTTAATAATTCCAAATTATAACCATTTTTTACTTTTAAAATTATAAATAGTGTAAAAAATTAAATAAAGAAGTAATAAAATTGTTTTGAAAATTGAAAAAAACAATGTATAATATTTACAAAGGGGAAAATTGTGTCAATATATAAATCTACTTTAAATACTTCTAAACCAAAAAAAGAAAAAGCGCCCAAAATTAAAACCAAGCGCAAACCAATTATTAGTGTTTCGAAGTTTATTATAATTATAACTTTAATTTTAAGCGCAATATTTTTTGTGTGTCTATGCGCTCCTAACAATTTTGTTAAAAACTTTTTGTTGGGCGTAATAGGCATTTCGGCTTATCCTATGTGTTTATTATCAATATTGCTATGCTCAATATCATTGGGAAATACTAAATATGAAGTAAACAAAAAATACACAATATACTTAAGTTGTGTTTTATTTTTCATAATAATGGTGGCACATTTAATTTTAACCACTCGCATTAGCACCAATTCATACGGTCAATACTTACACGATACTTATCAACTTAAAACTAGTGGCGCTGGCGTGGTTATGAGTTTGTTTACTTATTTTATGAAAAAATATTTAACAACTGTAGGTGCTTATATTTTTTCAATAATTTTGCTAACCGTATTTATTGGTTTGCTTGTAGATAGTCGTAATGCCAAACCAAAGATTGAACAACAGCAATCAAAAAGCAAATTTGACTTTGGCGGAATGATAGACGGTTCAAATGAACAACCTAAGGAAGATATTGAAATTACACTTAAGCACAAGCAAGAAAATTTAAAAAAGCAAATTGCCAAACAAAAACTTGGAATGGAAAATGGAAGTTCAACAATCATAAGTTCAAGTATGCATATTGATGAAATTCCGGACACTCCAACTAAATACAAAAGTAAGCGAGATTATATTCTAACTCCGCCCGACATTAAAATACCAGATTACAATCAACTTAAACAAGAAACCGTTGAAAGCAAACCAATATTTGAAACTAATCAAGTTAAAAAGCATGACCTTGCTAGTAAAATTGAATTAAATAGCGACATATTTATAACCGATACAGATGAGTTTTATAAAGACGCAAAAGTTATTGAAGGTAAAGATTTAAATGAAGATGATAAAATTCAAGAGATTAAACCTAACACAAATCCTTCATGGAAAGATATCAACTTAAATGAAACAACTAAAACAAATTCTCAAGAAATTACACCAATTCAAAGTCCTTCATATGATAACAACAACGTAAATGCGGAAAATATTGAAACAAGTAATTTATATAATAAAATATCTATTGAACCAACAAATCTTAAGTCTAACAATATTTATGACTTTAATCGCGACGAACAAAACAATTGGAACAATAATATTAAACAAATATTTAATGATAATTCTGATACAGTTGAAGACATTGAAGAAGATTTTGATGAAAACATTGATGAATTTGAAACAGACGAGTTTCCTAAAGTATCAACTCAAACTATAAATCCTCAAAGCAATTACCAAACCGCCAACGCTTATCAAAATAATGATTATAGCAAAACACCTAACACCGAAATCAAACTGCCTTCTTCCAACCCTAGTGAAGTGGTGCGTAGTGCAACGTTTACAACCCCTAATAATGTGTATACTAGAGAAATTGTTGAAGAAAAGAAGGAGGAAAATCCTCTAGGTAGACCTAAAAAACAACATTTGGAATATGTTAAACCTCCAATATCTTTACTAGAACATCTTGAAAATGTTGAAGTTGTAACCGATGAAGAGTGCAACGAAAATATTGAAAAACTAGAGCGCGTATTGCAAGACTTTAAGATTAATGCAAAGGTTAAAGCAGTGCAAGTAGGTCCTGCCGTAACGCGCTATGAAATAGGTATGCCTCAAGGCGTAAGTGTTAAAAAAGTTCAATTCCACGCAGACGATATTGCTATGGCACTTGCATCAAATGGTAGCATTCGTATTGAAGCACCAATCCCAGGGAAAAACGCCGTAGGTATTGAAGTCCCTAACAGAACGGTTATGGGTGTAAGTTTAAGGGAAATGATTGAAAGTCCAGATTTCCAACAACGTGTTAGTCCTATGTCGTTTGTATTAGGTAAAGACATTAATGGAAGCGTTCAATTTTGCAATCTTGATAAAATGCCTCACTTGTTAGTGGCGGGGTCTACTGGTAGTGGTAAGTCAGTGTGCTTAAACACAATGCTTATAAGTATGATTTACAAATCAAGTCCAGAAGATTTGCGTTTGATACTTATTGACCCTAAGACTGTTGAATTTTCAACATATGCACGACTTCCTCACTTGCTAACTCCTGAAATCATCACAACCAAGGACCAAACAATAAATGCACTAAACTGGGCAATTAAGGAAATGGAAGCACGTTACGGACTATTACAACGTAATCAAGTAGTTAATATTAAAGAATACAACAATCTTGACATTGTTAAAAATGGTGAGGTTGAAAAATTGCCTTATATTGTAATTGTTATCGATGAGTTAGGCGACCTTATGATTGAAGCAAAACGCGAAATGGAAGAACGAATTATGAAACTTGCCCAAAAATCACGTGCCGCAGGTATACACCTTGTTATTGCCACTCAACGTCCATCTGTAGACGTTATTACTGGTACAATTAAGGCAAACTTACCTAGTCGTATTGCATTTGCTCTTACCAATTTTGCTGATAGTAAAACTGTACTTGACATGGGCGGTGCTGAAAAATTGCTTGGTAAAGGTGATATGCTATTTAAACCAAGTGACCTTCCGGAACCACGACGTGTACAAGGAGCATTTATCTCAAGTCGTGAAGTGGCAAGCGTTGTTAAATTTATTAAGGAAAATAATCCTGCCGACTTTGACGAAGATGCACAAAAAGATAT
The DNA here is from genome assembly GCA_017481235.1 of Clostridia bacterium. Lineage (GTDB taxonomy): Bacteria > Bacillota > Clostridia > Christensenellales > UBA1242 > Onthoplasma. Next base: position 20,549 of record JAFUPL010000018.1, read on the forward strand.
TAATCAAAGTGCGGAAGTAACCTCTCAAACACAAACAGGCGAAAATGTGAGTTTTGACCCAGTGCTTAAAGACGCTTTACGCTTCTTTATCCAAGCAAATCAAGCCTCAATCACGCTAGTTCAACGCCGTTTTGGTGTGGGATATGCACGTGCAGCACGTATTATTGACCAAATGGAACAAAACGGGTTTATCTCTCCCGCCGACGGAAGCAAACCTCGTCAAGTCCTAATATCTCTTGAAGAATACAATTTAATATTTAATTCTTAATACCTAAAAATCAAGTCTCAGCGTGACTTGATTTTTTATAATATAATAGTTTGACACAATTTATTGACAAAATTTTACAGTTATGTTACACTATCATTATGAAATTTTTAGGAAAAGAAATTAAGGAAACTGACAAGGGATATTTTGGTGTACGACGTTGTACAATCTGCAACGAAAAATTACGTGATGTAAATTTAGTTGAAATTAGCTCTACTAGTTATTTTTGCTTTATCCCTATTCGTAGAGTTATTATAAAACGTATTTTAGTTTGTCAACATTGTAAGGCGTATATGGAAATAGATAACAAATTATGGGAGTATTATTCTACTTATTATCACCAACGTTTTAACAAAACTACTACCGACACCATTGTAAACACTCTTCAAACAATTTCTAATAGTATGAAACAAAACGGATTTAAATTAGATATTGGCGATGAAACTTGTCAACAGTCGTTGGATTTGATATACAAAAGTTTATGTGATAAATATGGTGTATTTCAAAATGTTGAAGAAATTATAAGTGTTTTTTATAAAAGAAATAATTAAAATAAAATTTAATTAATTATATAATATATTCTTTTTTATATTTATTAAATACTATTTTATAGATGTTTTAATTAATTTTAAAACATCTTTTTTATTTTTATAATTATTATTTATTTTAATTTAAATTATTTAATGTTTGTTTTAAAACAATTTTTATATTTTTAATGTAATAAATTTTAAACTAATACAAATAATACTTTTGAGGTGAATTATGAAAAGTTTAAAAAAATCATTTATTTATATTTTATTATCGCTTGCAATAATATTTAATCTTGGGATAAATCTTGGTCAAACATACGCCATTGAATACACTCCGGAAACCAATACTAAAGCAAGTATACTAATTGACATGGACTCGGGGGAAATTTTACATGAAAGCAATTCAACCACTCGCATGCCAGTGGCAAGCATTGTAAAACTTATGACAATAATGCTAACATTTGAAAACATTGAGGCGGGAGCAATTTCATTAGACGACAAAGTAATGGTAAGTGAAAATGCTTCAGGTATGGGCGGTTCGCAAATATTTTTGGACGCAAATTGCGAGTATGAATTAGGTGAACTACTTAAAAGCGTTATAGTATGTAGTGCCAATGATTCATCTGTTGCATTGGCCGAACACATATCTGGTAGCGAAAGTAGTTTTGTTAGCATAATGAACAAACGTGCAAGCGAAATGGGACTTGAAAACACTAACTATATCAACTGTACTGGTCTACCTGCCGATAATCAATATTCATGTGCTTTAGATGTATCACAAATATTAAAAAATGTTTTAAGTTATGAAAAGTATCATGAATACTCTAGCATTTGGTTAGAAGACTTTGAACACCCCAGCGGACGCACCACCGAAATGACTAACACCAATCGACTAAGTCGTTATTATGACGGGTGCATTGGCGGAAAAACAGGTTCAACCAATGAGGCAGGATATTGTTTAGCCGTTGGAGCACGTCGTAATAACCTAAGTTTGATTTCGGTTGTTCTTGGCGCTAATACTACCAAAGATAGATTTAAAAGTGCAAGCGATTTGTTAAATTATGGTTTTGCAAATTATGAAAATCACGTTGTTGACGTTAGTGACGTTGTAAATATCTCGTACAAGGGCGAACGTCCATTAAAGATTAAAATAGATGGAACATGCAATGTATTAATCGAAAAAGGTCAAGTGCCAAATTACACAATAAATTATTACGCCCCTACCAAAGTGTCAAAATGTAAATTAGGTCAAGAATTGGGTTACATTGAAATTGTAATCGACAATAATATTTATTCAACATTAAAAATATTGGCAGACGAACAAATTGATGAACCTAGTTTTGGCGACAACCTAAAAGATATCTATAAAGATTTTATTTAAAATAATATATTGAAAAAATAATTAAATAAATTTAAATATTAATTATTTAATTTAAACATTAATTATTATTTAATTTAAAATGATTTTAATTATTAATTAATACTTGTTTTGAGTATGTTATTTATAAATTAAAAAATAAAACAGGATATTTATCTTGTTTTATTTTTTGTATTAATTAAAATAAATTTTCATTTTCTTGTGGCAATAAATTTATTTCATTGGTTAAGTCTTTAATTATATAATTTAAATCCTCGTCAGTAAATGTTGGTATTGTAAAAGCAGCAGCAGCCTTATGTCCGCCTCCGCCAAAATGTTGCGCAAGATGACTAACATCAATATCCCCTCTGCCTCTAAAACTTACATGCGTTTGACCATTACGTGGAGTTATCAAAACAGCACTTTTAGCATGTTTCATACAAAACGCTTGATTGATTATAGGGTTTAAATCTTCTTGAGTTCCTCCCGTTGCCATAAGTTGTTCTGGCGTAATTTCCATTACCATTATTGTATCGTTATTGTAAAACTTTGCACCATTCATAGCAATTGATAACAACTTAAATTGAACCATGCTATTCCCACCCATAAAGAATTTAATAATCTTGTAATAATTAATGCCTTTATCAATCAAATCTATAACAGCATTGTAGGTATCTTTGGTTACAGTATTGGTTGACAAATTATTGGTGTCAGTTACAATTCCCGCAAAAAGTTTACCAGCAGTGGTTTTTGAAATATTAAAATTTGCTTGTTTTAACATATGATAAATGTTTTCACAATTAGATGAACGTAAATTAATCTCATTAATTTGAGCAAATCCCTTATTGGTTGCATGATGGTCAATACATATAGTAGTGGTTGAGTTGTTAAACACTTCCAAATATTTACCCAATCTGCCCAAATCGCCCGTATCAACACAAATACAGCAATCATAATGAGTAAGCGCTATTGGATTAAACACTATATCTTTTGCAAATGGTTGAAATTCCTCAGCAATTGTATCACACTCAGCAAAACAATGCACCAAACTTCCAAACTTTGTTAAAATGTAATCGTTAACCGCACTAAGCGAACCAAAGCAATCTCCATCAGGATTGATATGACCTATTAGCGCCACAGTTTTACTATTGGATAAAATATTGTCAATTTGCGTATTCATAAAATCTCCGTCTATATATTTAATTAAAATCTAGCAACCTTATTATATCACACTATTTCAAATTTTCAAACCAAATATGCCATAAAAGTTATCCACATTTTGTGGATAACTTTGTGGATAACTTTTGCAATCCCCTTAAAAATAGCAAGTTTTTATATATGCCAACATACGTATAAATTGTGGATAACTTTTTTAAAATGTATTTATCACCTTTTATACCCTAAAATTTCAATTCACCTAATAGTGTATATATCTCCAATTAAAACGTGTCCAAATGCATTAAGTTGGAATAAAGTTAAATCATATAAGCATAGTTATATATTATGATATTTAAAAATATATGGTTGTTTATTACTAGAAAAAAATATATTATTGTCGCATTGCTAGGAATATTGTTTATATGTGGATTAATAATAATTCCAACAATTAAAACAAGCGTACGTCCAAAAGGAGAATTTACCATTGTGATTGATGCTGGACATGGTGGACGCGACGGTGGGAGTATTGGAGTAAACGGAAGTATTGAAAAAGAGTTAAACCTTGAATATGCTAAAAGTTTGAAAAAAATGCTTACTAAAGGTGGAGTTAATGTTGTAATGACTAGAAGTACAGACGGTGGATTATAT
>JAFUPL010000019.1 GCA_017481235.1 Clostridia bacterium
CGAAAAAACAGTTGGTGCAAAGGAGTAATATATGGAAAAAGAAAAGAAAGTTAGCCAAAAGTCAATTGTTGGTATTGTTGTTAGCGACAAGATGGACAAGACAGTTGTAGTTTTGGTTTCAATGAAGAAAAAGCATCCAATTTATGGCAAATATATCACTTATACTAAAAAATATAAAGCACACGATGAAAAGAATGAATGTAATGTTGGCGACACTGTACGAATTGTAGAAACTCGTCCACTAAGTAAAGATAAATACTTCCGCGTTCAAGAAATCGTAGAGCGTGCTAAGTAGGAGGGAATATATGGTACATGAAGAAAGTAGATTAGCAGTTGCTGACAACACTGGTGCAAAAATTATTAAATGCATTAGATGTTTAGGTGGCTCACACAAAAAGAGTGCTGGCATTGGCGATATTATTGTTGCTTCTGTTCAAAAGGCTGACCCACATGGTAAGGTTAAGAAAGGTGATGTTGTTACAGCAGTTATTGTTAGAACAACTTACCCTATTCAACGTGCTGACGGAACTTCAATTAGATTTGACGAAAATGCTGCAGTAATTATTGATAAGGCAAAAGCGCCTAAAGGTACAAGAATATTTGGACCTATCGCAAGAGAACTTCGTGCAGGTGGATTTAGTACAATTATTTCACTAGCACCAGAAGTTTTATAAAGGAGACGTTATGAGTAAATTACACGTTAAGAAAGGTGATAAAGTTCTAGTTATTGCTGGAAAGGACAAAGGTAAAATGGGTGAAATCCTAACCACAAATTGTGCTAAGAGTACAGTAGTTGTTAGCGGAGTTAATATCCAAACCCATCATAATAAACCAAAGTCTAGAGAAGATAAGGGCGGAATTGTAAAGGTTGAAGGTCCAATTAATTCTTCAAACGTTCAATTAGTATGTCCTACATGTGGCAAACCTACTAGAATTGCACACAAAATTGTTGATGGCAAATCAGTTCGCGTTTGTAAAAATAGCGGTTGTGATGCTGTTATTGATAAGGTGGCTAGTCCAAAGAAAACTAGCAAAAAAACTGCTGATAAAACCAGCAAGGCAAATTAAGGAGTAGTCTGATGGAAAAACAAATTAATAGACGTCATGCACACTACAATGACGTGGTTAAACCTGCTTTACAACAAAAGTTTGGTTATGCTAACGTTATGCAAATTCCTCGTCTTGATAAAATAGTATTAAGTTTACGTCTTGGTAAAGAAAAGGACAATTCTAAAAGTTTTAATATCGCAGTAGACGAATTAAGTGCAATTGCTGGTCAAAAGGCAATCGTAACTTATGCTAAAAAGTCTGTTGCAAACTTTAAGTTAAGACAAGGACAAAAAATCGGTGCAAAAGTTACACTAAGAGGCGAAAGAATGTATGAATTCTTTGATAGACTTGTATCTGTTGCTTTACCACGTGTGAGAGACTTCCAAGGTCTTGAAACCACATCTTTTGATGGAAAGGGTAACTACAGTTTTGGTATTAAAGAACAAATCATCTTCCCTGAAATTATTTATGATAAAATCGAAAAAGTTCGTGGCTTCGACATTATGTTTATTACAACTGCAAAAACAAATGAAGAAGCGTTGGCTTTATTAACAGAAATGGGCGTACCATTCAAAAAGGCAAGGAGATAGAATATGGCAAAGAAAGCGATGATTAATAAACAACAACGTCCTCAAAAGTATGCTACTCGTGAGTATACACGTTGTTCAATTTGTGGAAGACCACATGCTGTTTTAAGAAAATACGGTATTTGCAGAATATGTTTTAGAAACTTGGCTTACAAGGGTGAACTCCCAGGCGTTAAGAAGTCAAGCTGGTAAAAGGAGAAAAGTTATGATAATTATTGATCCAATAGCAGATATGCTTACTAGAATTCGTAATGCTAATACTAGAAAGCACGAAACTGTTAACATTCCAAGTTCTAAAACTAAATTAGCAATTGCTGAAATTCTTTTAGAAGAAGGATATATTACATCATACAGTCAAGAAACTATTGATGGTATCGGTCATATTGTTGTTACATTAAAATATGGTCCTAATGGCGAAAAGGTTATTCAAGGTTTGAAGAGAATTTCTCGTCCAGGTTTAAGACAATATGCTAATGCTGAACAACTTCCAAAGGTTCTTAACGGACTAGGTATTGCAATACTATCTACAAGTAGCGGAATTATGACTGACAAAAAAGCAAGAAAGGCAGGCGTTGGCGGTGAAGTGCTAGCGTATGTATGGTAGAGGTGAGTTATGTCAAGAATAGGAAAATTACCAATTACAATACCAGCAGGCGTTACAGTTAGCGTAGACGCTGAAAACGTAGTTACAGTATCTGGAAGTAAAGGTGCTTTAACTCAAAAAGTTAACAAACTTATTAAAGTTAATGTTGAAAACAATCAAGTTGTTGTTGAAAAATTAGCAGAAACAAATGAAGCAAATGCTATGCACGGTTTGTACAGAACACTTATAAACAATATGGTTATTGGTGTGACACAAGGTTTTAAGAAATCTTTAACTGTTAATGGTGTAGGTTTCAAGGTTGCTAAACAAGGCAATAAACTTGTTATGAATTTGGGATTATCTCACCCAGTTGAAGTTGTGGAAGAAGATGGCGTTAAACTAAGCAATAACAACAACGAAATTATCGTTGAAGGTATTAGTAAGGAACGTGTTGGTGCTATGGCTTCAAAAATTAGAGCAATTAGACCTGTCGAACCTTATCATGGTTATGGTATCCGTTATACTGATGAAAAGGTGTCTTTGAAGGAAGGTAAGTCTTCTGGTAAAGGCGGCAAGAAGTAAGGAGAGTAAAGTATGATTACAAAGAAGAATAAAAATCAAATTAGACAAGTTCGTCATGTTAGACTAAGAAAGAACTTAAACGGAACTGCTAGTTGTCCTCGTTTGAACGTTTATAGAAGTTTGAAACATATTTATGCTCAAATTATCAATGATGAAAACGGAACAACACTAGTTAGTTGCAACACAAAGCAAAAGCAATATGCTGACACTTTGAAAAATATGACAAATAAAGAACAAGCTGCTTTCATTGGAAAAACTATTGGTGAATTGGCTGTTAAGGCAGGCATCAGTGAAGTTGTATTCGATAGAGGTGGTTACCTATATACAGGTAGAGTAAAAGAACTTGCAGACGGCGCTAGAAGTGCTGGTTTGAAGTTTTAAGAGGAGAAAAGTATGGCAAAAAGAGAATTCAGAAAGCCTAGAATGGAAGAAAAAGACGAATTTGATAAGAAATTATTAGAAGTTCGTCGTGTTACTAAGGTTGTTAAAGGTGGACGTACAATGCGTTTCTCAGCTTTAGTTGTTGTAGGCGATAAGAAGGGTCGTGTAGGAATGGGTACTGCTAAGGCTAGCGAAGTTCCTATGGCGGTTGAAAAAGCAACCAAGGCTGCTAAGAAGAACTTAGTTACAGTTCCAGTTGTGAATGGTACAGTTCCTTATGAAGCAATTGGTAAATTTTCTACCACACGTATCATTATCTTACCTTCAAAAGCAGGTACTGGTGTGATTGCGGGTGGTGCTGCTCGTTCAGTATTTGAACTTGCAGGTTATACTGATATTACTTCTAAAATACATGGTTCTACTAACAAAATTAACACTGTTCGTGCAACATTAAATGCACTTAAAGATATGAGAACTGCTGAACAAATCGCAATGCTTCGCGGTAAGTCAGTGGAAGAATTATAGGAGGCATTTTATGGAAAAGAAAAGTGAAAATATGATTAAAGTTACTTATGTGAAAAGTTGCATAGGTTACAACAAAAACCAAGCTAAAATCTTAGAAGCTTTGGGTTTAAAGAAATTAGGTGATTGCAATATTTTACCTGACAACGCTTGTGTTCAAGGTAGTATATTCAAAGTTAAACACTTAGTTAAAGTAGAAAAGGCGTAAAAAGGAGTTAATATGTATATTTATGATTTGAAAAACGCCGAAGGCGAAAAGACCAAAAAGTTTAGAAAAGGCCGTGGTATCGGTAGTGGTTTAGGCAAAACTGCTGGTAAGGGTCATAAAGGTCAAAACGCTCGTAGTGGCGGTGGCGTTCGTCCTGGATTTGAAGGCGGACAAATGCCTTTATATAGAAGACTTCCTTCTCGTGGATTTAATAATGCAAATTTTGCAAAAGTTTATTCAACTGTTAATGTTGAAAAATTAAATATTTTCGAAGCAAATTCAGTAGTTGACGCTGCTGCATTAATCGAAAAAGGAATTTTATCAAAAGTTGAAAAAGACGGTATTAAGATTTTAGGTAATGGTGAATTAAAAGTTGCTTTAACTGTTAAGGCAAACAAATTTACTGCTACCGCAAGTGAAAAAATTAAAGCATTAGGTGGTACACCTGAGGAGGTATAATGTTTAAAACCTTAACTGACGCATTTAAAATTAAAGAAGTGCGTAACAAACTATTATTAACACTATTACTACTATTAATTTATAGACTTGGTTGCTGGATTCCAGTTCCAGGCGTTGCAGGTACTGAATTTACCGAAGGTCAAACATTCTTAAACTTACTTAATAGTTTAAGTGGTGGAGCGCTTTCTCAAGGTACTTTCTTGGCACTTGGTGTGTCTCCATATATTACTTCATCAATCATTATTCAACTACTAGCAGTAGTTATACCTAGTTGGGAGAATTTGAAAAATGAAGGTAGTGATGGACGTAAAAAGATTGAAAAATATACCAAGATTGCTGCTTTAATCATAGCAACTGCTCAAGCGTTGGGTATTGTTATTGGATTAAATAGTAGTGGTTATATTGATAGCAAATATTTTGGTTCAACTCCAGAATGGGTATCAATAGGATTTGTAGTGTTAATGTTAGTTGCCGGTGCAATGTTTACCGTATGGCTTGGTGAAAAAATCACTGAAATCGGTATTGGTAACGGTATGTCATTGTTGATATTTGTAGGTATCTTAAGTAGTGCTGGTACAGCATTATTGGATTCATTTAAAAATATTACACTTGGTGGCGACGCTGCTGTAACTGCAATTTGGCAATTAGTGCTATTCTTAGTTGTTATGCTTGTTATATTTGGACTTGTAGTTTTCGTAGATGGCGCAGAACGTAAAGTTCCAGTACAATATGCTAAACAAATCAAGGGTAGAAAAATGTATGGTGGTCAATCTACCTATATTCCAGTAAGAGTTAACGCTAACGGCGTTATGCCAATTATTTTCGCTAGTTCAATTTTGACTTTCCCACAATTACTATTTAGTATTTTCTGGGCAGACAAAACAACTGGATTTATTGGTTGGTGGAATAAGTGGGTAGGTAGTGGAACTTGGATTTATACAATACTTCTAGGTTTGTTAATTTTAGCGTTTGCCTATTTCTATAGTATGATTAACTTCAATACTCAAGATATTAGTAGACAAATTCAACAAAACGGTGGATTTATCCCAGGTATTCGTCCAGGTAAACCAACTGCTGATTACCTAGGTGGAATTTCTAAGCGTATTACATTATTTGGTGCAATATTCTTAGGTATTATGGCAATTATTCCTACATTTATCTTTAAAGCAATTGGAACAACTGGTTTAACAAGCGCATTTAGTGCAACAGCAATACTTATCGTAGTAAGTGTGGCACTAGAATTTGATAAACAACTTGAAGCACAAATGCTTATGAGAAATTATAGAGGATTTTTGAAATAACCACTAGATTTTATAACAAAAATATGTTATAATACAAATAGAAATGAAAATTTCTAAATTTAAATATAAACGGGGTAGTATGAAAATTATTTTATTAGGTGCGCCTAATAGCGGAAAAGGTACGCTAGCAGGAAATATTAAAGAAAAATACAATTTAATTCAAGTTTCTACTGGAGATTTGTTGCGTGCAGAAGTTGCTACAGGAAGCGAACTTGGCAAGCATATCCACGAAGTTCAACTTAGTGGCGGTATGGTTGAATTTGAAACTGTTATGGACGTTATGAATAAATTTGTTGCGTCTATACCTAACGATAAAGGTTTGTTGTTTGATGGTTTTCCACGTGATTTAAAACAAGCGGAAGCATTAAATAATATGACAAAAATTGACGCTGTATTACTTTTAAATGTTGAACCAGATGAGATATTGAGAAGAGCACTTGGAAGACTTACTTGTAGTAAGTGTAAGGCGGTTACAAATAGGGAATATGTTGCTGGTAATGTATGTCCTAAATGTGGTGGCGAACTTATAACACGTGCTGACGATAATGAAGAAACTGTTAGAAAGAGAATTAAAACATATTTTGATAGCACTTATCCTTTAATCGATTATTATGAAAAACTTGGATTGTTGCATAAGATTGATGCGGGACACACACCTCAATATACAATGGAACAAGCAGTAGCAATACTGTCTAGGTTGTAAAATGAATATAACAATTAAAACAAAAAGCGAGTTAGATTTAATGCGTCAGGCAGGCAAAATCTTGGCTGACACATTAAAACTGATTGAGCAAAACATATATATAGGTCAAACTTCGGCACAACTAGATAAATTGGCCTATGATTATATTACTTCACTTGGTGCCAAACCATCATTTTTAGGTTACGAAGGATTTCCATATACAATTTGTGCAAGTGTAAACGACGAAGTTGTGCATGGATTTGCTAGCGACATACCTCTAAAAGATGGAGATATAATTAGCATTGATTGTGGTGTAAACTGGAAAGGTTATCACGCAGATGCAGCAAGAACTTTTGCAGTAGGTAATGTCGAACCAAAAGTTTTAAAACTCATTGAATGTACTAAACAGTCTTTCTTTGAGGGAATTAAGGATATTCGTGCGGGAAGTAAACTTGGACATATCAGTCATAAAATTCAAGTACATCTTGAAAGCAATGGTTATGGTGTGGTAAGGGAGTTGGTAGGTCATGGAATTGGCACACACTTACACGAAGATCCAATGGTACCAAACTATGGTCCATATAATGCGGGTGTTTTACTACGCAGTGGTATGACACTTGCTATTGAACCTATGTCTACATTAGGTAAAAGGAATGTGGTACTTCATCACAATGGGTGGACGGTTTTGACAGAAGATGGATTGCCTTCTGCACATTATGAAAATACGGTTATCATAACTGATGACGGTGTAGAAATAATAACTTTATAGGAGTGTTATGGAAATTTTCAAATTACAAATTGGAGATATCGTTGAAAGTACACAAGGTCGTGATTTGGGTTGTAGATATGTGGTAATCGACATCAACAAAAAGGGCTATTGTTCGCTTATAAATGGTAAACTTAGAACAATGGACAAACCCAAAATTAAAAATCCAATTCATTTGTCGTACGTAGGTAGTTATCCTGAACTAATTGTTAGGTTAAAATCACCTATAACAAATCACGAATTAAATAAATTAATTGAAAAATTTAACGCTATGGAGGAGTAATTATGTCTAAGGAAGATGTTATTGAAACCGAGGGTGAAGTTGTTGAAGTGTTAGGCAACACCAACTTCAAAGTTAAAATTATGAACAACCACATTATTACCGCTTATATTTCTGGTAAATTGAGAACTCATTTTATCAAAGTGTTAGTTGGTGATAAAGTTAAAGTGGAAATGAGTCCTTATGATTTGACTAAAGGTCGAATTGTATGGCGTGACAAAAACTAGGAAGGAGAAAGTTATGAAAGTTAGACCATCTGTTAAACCTATGTGTGAAAAATGTAGAGTTATTAAACGTAACGGCAGAGTTATGGTTATATGCTCAAAATCAAATACTCACAAACAAAGACAAGGTTAATAAAATCGAAAATTACCACTACTTTCTCGCGGCAATTTGAAAGTGGTGATTAAATAAAATACTAAAAATTATAATTGGAGGAAATTATGGCACGTATTGCGGGCGTGGATATACCAAACGAGAAAAGAGTTGAAATTGGACTTACTTATATCTATGGTATTGGTAGAGTTCGTTCTAACAAGATTTTGGCTGCTACTGGCATCAATCCTGATACTAGAGTTAAGGATTTGACTGAAAGTGACATTGCTAACATTCGTAAGTATATCGAATCTAATTTCACCGTTGAAGGTGAATTGCGTAGAGATATCGCTTTAGATATCAAGCGTTTAAAAGAAATTAGGTGCTATCGTGGTTTGCGTCACATTGCAAACCTACCAGTTCGTGGTCAATCTACTAAGACCAATGCAAGAACTCGTAAAGGACCTAGAAAAACTATAGCAAATAAGAAAAAGTAATAAGGAGTAATTAAATGGCTACAAAAAGTACCGAAACTAAAAAGAAAAAAATCGTCAGAAAAAATATTGGCGAAGGTGCTGTACACATTCAAGCAACTTTTAATAATACAATAGTTACTTTTACCGACGCTCAAGGAAATGCTATTTCTTGGTGTAGCGCTGGTGCGTTAGGTAACCGTGGTGCTAAAAAATCTACACCATTCGTTGCTCAACAAATCGTTGAAACAGCTGCAAAAGCTGCAAAAGATGCTGGTATTACTAAAGTGGCAGTATATGTGAAAGGTGCTGGCGGTGGTAGAGAAGCTGCTATTAGAGCATTGGCAACTGCTGAAATCGGTGTTACTATGATTAAAGATGTATCACCAATCCCTCATAATGGATGCAGACCACCTAAGAGAAGAAGAATATAAAAGGAGAATAAACAATGGCAAAATATACAGATGCTAAATGTCGTCAATGCCGTAGAGAAGGTTGCAAACTTTTCCTTAAGGGCGAAAGATGTACATCTGGTAAGTGTGCTATCGACCGTAGACCAGTTGTTCCTGGACAACATGGTGCTGCTAGAAAGAAGGTTACTGAATACGGTTTACAATTAAGAGAAAAACAAAAAGTTAGACGTGCTTATGGTATGTTAGAACGTCAATTTGAAAATTTGTATGAAGAAGCAGTTAGAAGTAAACAACAAACTGGTTTTGCATTACTTCAAATGCTTGAACTACGTCTTGATAACGTAGCATATAGAATGGGAATTGGTTCTAGTCGTGCAGAAGCAAGACAAAGAGTTGGTCAAAATCACTTAACTGTTAATGGTAAAAAGGTTAATATTCCTTCATACAGAGTTAAAGTTGGAGATGTTATTGCAGTTAAGGAAAGCAGTCAAAATCTTGAAATGTTTAAAGCATTAAAAGAACTTAAGATTGTTACACCAAAATGGATTGAGTTTAACACTGAAACTCTTACAGGCAAAATTTTAGCTTTACCAGAAAGAGATGATATTGATCTAAACATCAAAGAAAACTTGATTGTCGAATATTATTCAAGATAATAGGAGGATTTAATTATGATGGAAATTGAAAAGCCAAGAATTAATTTGGAAGAGTTGGATAACGGAGCAAATGCTCGTATTGTTGTTGAACCACTAGAAAAGGGATTTGGTATTACTTTAGGTAATGCTCTTCGTAGAGTGCTACTTTCAAGTTTGCCAGGTGCTGCTGTGGTTGGTGTTAAAATTAGAAATGTTATGCACGAATTTTCAACAATTAAAGGTGTTGCTGAAGACGTTCCTGATATCATTCTTAACTTAAAGAAATTGGCAGTTAAATCTAGCACTACTAGTAGAGATTTTAGCGCAGTTATGACTTTGCGCAAAACTGGTCCTTGCGAAGTATATGCTAGAGATATTGATTGCGGTGATACAGTTACAATTTTAAACCCAGATTTATATATCTGTAAAATTGAAGCAGGTGAAGAACTTGATATGCAATTATTTGTAGGTCGTGGTCGTGGTTATGTTACAGCTGAAAATAATAAAGATTTTTCAGATGAAGTCGATTTTATCGCAATCGATTCATTATTTACTCCTGTTAAAAAGGTAAGTTTTGAAGTTCAATCTAGTCGTGTTGGACAAAATATGGACTTTGATAAACTTGTACTTGATGTGCAAACTTATGGCACTGTAAGTGCTAAGGAAGTTATTGCATTAAGTGCAAAACTACTTAATGACTACTTTAATATGTTTGTTGAACTTGTTGAAACAATGGCTGATACAGATATATTAGTAGCTAGAAAAGAAGACGAAAGAACAAAATTATTTGAAAAACCTATTGAGGAAATGGAACTTAGCGTTCGTAGTTATAACTGCTTAAAGCGTGCTGGTATTGAAACTATTGGCGATTTGGCTAAAAAGACAAGAGCAGATATGTTAAAGGTTCGTAACATGGGTGCTAAATCATTAGAGGAAGTTATTCAAAAAATGGAATCTTATGGCATTAACCTTGATAATAACGAAAACTATTAAAAGGAGAACTTAAATGAAGGTTAAAAAGTTTA
>JAFUPL010000020.1 GCA_017481235.1 Clostridia bacterium
CAAACCATTGCTTTTTGGTACAACGGAAAACTTTTTAAAGCGTTTTGAACTTGAAAGTATTGACGCATTGCCTAATCATAAGGAGTTGCTTGACCGTATTCGTGTTATACATAGCGAGGGGGATAGTTTGTATCGTGAATTTGATATTCCAGACGAAACCAAGGAAAACGAAACTGAAACCAACGATATCGCTATTCAAGATGAAAATACTCAAGTAGATGAAATAAACGCAAGTGTAGTTGGCGAGCAAGTAGATAATAAAACAAATAATGAAGCAATAAGCGAAAATATTGTTAATGACAAACCAAAGCGTAAAAAACCAAAAATAAGCACACCTACTAACGATAATGTTATAGATGAAGCAAACATTGACAATAATCAAGATACAGCAAGCATAACTCAATCGAGCGACACTCCAAAACTTAGTTGGCGTGACAAAATGAAAGCAAAAATGAGTGAAAACGCCAATAATTACGACAATTTGGATAGTGTTTTGGAAAAGAAAAACAAATAACTTATTTATTAAAAAAGGAAATAAAATAGCATGGGAATATTTGGAAATTTTTTTAAAAAAATTAAGTATGCGTTTACTAAAAACGAACTAAACGACGATTTTTATGATGAGTTGGAGCAAACTTTGATTAGTTCGGATATGGGCGTTATAACTAGCGAAGATATTATTGAAGAATTTCGTGCAGAAGTTAAAAAGCGTATGATTAAGGACGTTGACAATGCGCAAAAAGTATTGCGTGAAATTTTGATTGATAAACTAAAGTTTGATGAAGTAGAGTTTTCGTATCCTATGATTATCACTGTTGTGGGTGTAAATGGAGTGGGTAAAACTACTTCCATTGCTAAAATGGCTAATTATTTTAGTAAATTAAAGAAAAATGTTATGCTTGTAGCGGGAGACACTTTTAGAGCGGCAGCAACTGAACAACTAGATGAATGGGCAACGCGCCTTAAACTTAAAATTGTTAAGCAAGGCGAAGGTGCGGATAGCGCAAGTGTAGTGTTTGATGGAATTAGTTCTATGAAAGCAAAAAAAGCGGACGTGTTAATAGTGGATACAGCAGGACGTTTGCATACTAAAGTTAACCTTATGAAAGAATTGGAAAAAATCAACAATGTAGCGCATCGTGAATATCCAGAGGCAAAACACCTTAACTTTATCGTACTTGATGCAAGTATTGGTCAAAACTCACTTGCGCAAGTTGAAGCATTTAAGCAAAGCGTAGATATTGATGGCATTATTTTAACCAAACTTGACGGCACGGCAAAAGGTGGAGTGGCGTATCCTATTGTTAAAGAACTTAACGTTCCAATAGTGTTTACTGGTTTTGGCGAAACTATAAATGACTTATCAAAGTTTAATGTAGAAGAATTTGTAGATAAAATTTTGATGTAGGTTATTAAATTAACATATCACATTGATATGTTAATTTTTATATAAATATTGACAAATAGATATTTTAGTGTATAATATTAATAGGAGATAAAGCTATTACTATGGATATGAAAGAATTTGTAAAAAATAACCCGCATATAAGTAGGGTTAACCCATTAAATTATACCAAAGAGCAAGCATTAAAAATTCAACAACAATTTTTTAAAACACATCAATTTATTTTTAAAATTTTAACTAGCAAAGAAGAAGAGGTGTTGCGACTTAGATATGGTATCGATAGTGGTGAATGCTTAACTTTGCGAGAAACTGGGAAAAAGTTGAATATATCTCACGAAAGTGTAGCAACTGCGGAAAAAAGAGCATTTGAAAGATTGCGTAAATTTGAAAGTGTAAAATTGATGCGTCAATATGATGACGAAACATTTGATGAGGATATTTTTGCCGATATGACCGAACATTTTCCACATTTAGTGAAAAGGGGATTTGTACAACAATTGGAAGATGATATTTTTGGACTTAAATTTGGAAAAACAAGTAGGGAAAAGGCTAGATTTTTTAAAACACATATGTTTATATTTGATGTTTTAAGCGAGGAAGAAGTCAAAGTAATAAAATTAAAATGTGGATTTGAAACTGGTAAATTTTTAACTGTTGAACAAATTGCCGAAAAGTTAGATTTATCAAATTCTAAAATTCGCAAAATAGAACGTATTGCTTATTCTAAATTAGAACAACCTCACTATTTAAAGTTGTTAGAACAATATAATGATGATAACATTGATAAAACTATAATTGCAAGTGATATTATAGCAACTTGTCAAAATGCAATTTATGAAGATGTTTTAAATGCTATTAATCATGATAAATTAGAAGTTGTAGATAATTTAAAACTTAATAACTTAAATATTGCATTTGGTCCGTATGGTCGACAAACTCCTATACTTATAAATAAGTTACGTGAAAACGGGATTGCAGATTTAGAAAAATTAATTAATTATCTTTGGAAATATAATTCGTTAAAAGAATTTGGTGTAACTAAAGAGGGATTGAATGCAATACTTAACGCAATTTGTATAGCAATAGATAGTAATAAATTGAAAATTACTTCAACAGAAATTTTACAATCCTACAATAAGCATATACGTATTAAATGTAAAAAAATAAAACAATTAGATAATATTAAGCAAAGCAAAGTTCAAGAACATTTTAATAATGTGCATACTAAAGCAACAAATAATAATGAAGATAGCAATTTAGTTGATAAAAATATTAAATTGGACGAAATGGGTTTTAGTTTGCGTGTATATAATGCTTTAAGGCGTGCAGGAATTGACACTTTGGATAAACTTGTAAAATTTTATTATGATGATAATGATAGTTTTGATTCCGTTTGGGCACTAGGTGTAAAAGGTAAACAAGAGGTTATGGATAAACTTAAACAAAATGGCATTAAATTAACTGAAGATGAATTTAAATTATAAAAAAGGTTGAAAGACCTTTTTTTAATTTATTAAATATAATCTTGACAAAGTCGAAATTTGTGGTATAATTCACGTAATTATTTTAATTAGGAGAATTGTTATGACATGGAAAGAGTTATGTATTAAATGCCCAATTATTATGCATTCGGAGAGTTTGTATCCATCTCAAGAAGAAGCAATGATTGCTCAAGCAGAGTTTTTTAAAACACATAAATTTATATTTAAAACACTAACTGAAAATGAAGCGTCGGTTTTGCGTTTGAGATATGGAATTGACGATAATCAATTTTTAGCCTATGCGGATATTAGTGAACATGTAAATTTGACAAGGGCACGTATTTATCAAATTGAAAAGACAGCAATGTCAAGATTAAGAAAACTTGAACGCGTTAGTTTGTTGATTAAATATACTGATGAAACATTTGATGATACTATACTAGAGCAAATGAACAAAAACTATGTAAGTTTGATAAGACTAGATATAGTACGTACAATAACCGAAGATGCATTAGAAGTTATCGAAGATATTGATATTGAAAAATTAAATATCAAGGTGGGTAAAAATCCACGAATTTTAAAACGTTTTATGGAGCGCCTTCGCAATAATGGAATATTTACATGCAGTGATTTTATCAATAAAGTAAAGCAATACGAGTCATCTCATAAGTTTATAGAAGATTTAGAAATTGATTATGTGTCATACAATGCATTTTTAAAAAAGATTTGTGAACTAATTGAAACTGGAAAAATTAGAATTACTTCTCAAGAATTGTTGGATACATATAACAAACATGTGCAATTAAATGAACAAAAAGAAAATAATATTATATTAAAGAAAAAACAAAAACAACAAGAACTAAAAAATCAACAAAAAATAAATGAAAGTAAGCGTCAAGATAGAATTAGAGATGGTGTTCGTAATCCAGAACTATTGTTAATAGAAGATTTAAATCTATCTAAAAGACCATATAATGCGTTAAAGTCAATTGGTGTAAATACTCTTGCGGATTTAATTGCACTAAAAGGAGATTTTGGCAACATAAATAATTTGGGCGTTGTAAGTATTGGTGAAATCATAAAAAAAACACGTGCGATAGGTGTTGATGTAAGTCCAAGTTTTATGGGTATAAATGTACATAATATTAAAAGACTATAATTAGTCTTTTTTTATTTTAAAAAATTCACAAAAAGTGTTGACAAGTACTTTTTTATATGATATAATGCAAGTGTTAAGTAAAAACACTTTACAAGCAAATTGATACAGGTAATGAAAATATGCTTTTGCATTATAATAAATGAAGTTGCACAGTTGTGCAGTGAAGTTTGCATATTGCAAGTGAAGCATGCTAACGTATGTTACAAAAAGGGGGACTTATGGATATTTCTAAAAAGGTTGAATTATCTGCACTTTATGAAATATATGGCAATAGTTTAACCCAAAATCAACAACAAGTTATTGATTTTTGCGTGTTGCAAGACCTAAGTCTTGGTGAAGTAAGTGATTTACTTAATATTTCTCGCCAAGCGGTTAAATATACGCTTGACAATGCTATTACAAGTATGCTAAAGTTAGAGGAGAAGTTGAAAACTTTTGCTAAATTGCAAAATTTAAAACTTAAACTATCTAATTTGATGGAAAGTACTAAAGATAATAATGTAAGACAACAAATTAGCAAAATTTTGGAGGAATTATAATGGCATTATTTCAAGGACTAGGCGAGAGATTAAATCATATATTTAGTAAACTTACTAAACGTGGAAAGTTGACTGAATTGGAAATTAAGGAAGCAATGCGTGAAGTGCGTGTGGCACTACTTGAAGCGGACGTTAACTTTATGGTGGTTAAAAAGTTTATTGCAACCGTTAGCGAAAAGGCGGTAGGCGAGGAAATTCTTAAAAGTTTAACCCCAGCACAACAGGTTATTAAAATTGTACGTGACGAACTTACAACTCTTATGGGTGGTGAAAATGTAAAACTTGAAGTTTCACCAAAACCACCTACAGTGATTATGATGTGCGGACTTCAAGGTAGTGGTAAAACAACCCTTAGTGGCAAACTTGCACTTAGTTTAAAAAAGCAAGGCAAAAAGCCATTACTCGTTGCGTGTGACGTGTATCGTCCTGCTGCTATCGACCAATTAAAAGTACTTGGCAAATCAATCAATATTGACGTGTTTGAACGTGGTACTGATAACCCTGTTAAAACTAGTCGTGAGGCAATTAAGTATGCTGAAAAATATATGTTAGATACAGTTATTATTGATACTGCTGGACGTCTTCAAATT
Organism: Clostridia bacterium; assembly: GCA_017481235.1. GTDB lineage: Bacteria > Bacillota > Clostridia > Christensenellales > UBA1242 > Onthoplasma. Next base: position 5,175 of record JAFUPL010000020.1, read on the forward strand.
GACGAAAAGTTGATGCAAGAGTTAAAGGAAATAAAAAAGGAAATTAATCCTACCGAAATCTTGCTGGTAATTGACTCAATGATTGGTCAAGAGGCTGTTAATGTATCTACAGCGTTTAATGACGCGCTTGATGTTACTGGTGTGGCACTTACCAAACTTGATGGTGACACCCGTGGCGGTGTGGCATTAAGTGTACGTTCAGTAATTGGCAAACCAATTAAGTTCTGTAGCGTGGGCGAAAAGTTAACTGACCTTGAACCTTTCCACCCAGACCGTATGGCGTCACGTATTTTAGGTATGGGTGACATACTTACACTTATCGACAAAGCGCAAGAGGCGGTTGATGAAAAGCAAGTAAAGGAAATGGAACGCAAATTCCGTGAAAATTCATTTACGTTTAATGACTATATTGCGCAAATGGATAACCTTAATAAGATGGGCGGATTAAAGAGTGTACTTTCAATGCTACCAGGCATTGGAGGAAAGATTAAACAACTTGAGGAATCGATTGATGAAAAAATGCTTGCACGCAACAAGGCAATTATTCAATCAATGACCGAAAAGGAACGCGAAAATCCAGATATTATTAATGGTTCGCGTCGTAATCGTATCGCTAAGGGTGCAGGTGTGCAAGTAAGCGATGTAAATCAACTAATTAAGCAGTTTAATCAATCTAAAGAGATGATGAAACAACTTAAAAACAACAAGCGTGGCGGTATGGCAAACCTTATGCGTATGATGAAAGGTTAGAAATGAAGGCGCTATCGTTTATGAAAATATGAAAACGCAACAAATGTTGCTTATGAAAATATTAAGGTAAAATTATAATAAAATGTATAATTCGTCCGCAATAAGTGACTTTAGGCACGACTTCATAAGGCAAAAGTCGACTTCATATTTTAATATTTTCATTAAATCGATATAACCTACTTTTAGTAGTTATATATACAAATTTTATAGGAGGAAAAAATTTTATGGCAGTAAGAATTAGATTAACTAGACTTGGCGACAAGAAATCACCTTTCTATCGTGTGGTTGTTGCAGATTCTAGAACAGCTCGTGATGGTAAAGTTATCGAACAAATCGGTACTTATGACCCTCTAAAGAACCCTGCTGAAATCAACATTAACACTGAACTTGCTAAAAAGTGGATTGCTAATGGTGCTCAACCAACTGAAACAGCAAAAAGCATTTTGCAAACTGCTGGTGTAATCGAAGTTAAGGGTAATAGCGTTGCTAAAACAAATAACAAGAAAAAGAAGGCTAAGTAATTATGCAAGAATTAATCGAATTTATTGTTAAATCTATTGTAAACGATAAAGACGCCGTAAGCGTTGAAGTTGTAAAAGAAGATAGATTTACATTATATAACGTAATCGTTGCAAGTGCTGACCTTGGCGGAGTTATTGGCAAAAATGGTAAGATTGCTGAAGCAATTCGTACCGTTGTAAAATCTGCAAATGGTCGCGAACGCATGCGTATTAAATTTGAAGGAAAATAGGAAATGGAAATTCAAATAGCAAAAATATTACGTCCTCATGGCGTTAAAGGTGCTGTTAAGGTATCGGTAAGTTTAACCGATATCCCTTTTTCTATATTTAAAAAGGTGTATTTAGGTAAAAACCGAATTCCTAGTAAGATTACTCGTATTATGCCATTAAACGGGTTTTACTCAATAATGTTAGATACAATTAAGTCTTGCGATGAGGCGGAAAAGTATCGTAATCAACCAATATATATTGAACGCGAAGATTATAGCATTTTTGATGATATGGTTTTGACAAGTGACTATATTGGCGTTGAGGTTAAAACTAAAGAAGGCAAGTATATAGGTGTGGTTGTAGACGTAGATAATTATGGTAGTGCGGATATACTTTCAATAAATTGTAACGGTACTACATATATGGTACCATTAATTGAAGATACACTACAGTTTGATAAAACAAACAAAGTGTTTATAATTGATGAACAACGTTTTATGGAGATACGTGTATGATAATAGATGTGCTTACATTATTCCCAGAGATGTTTACTAGTCTTAATCATAGCATATTAAAACGTGCTCAAGATGACGGTATAATTACTATTAATGTAACTAATATTCGTGACTTTGCTAGTGCTCCTCATTTTAAGTGTGATGATGAACCTTATGGCGGAGGTGCAGGTATGGTTATGCTATGCGTTCCTCTTTTTAAGGCAATTGAAAGTATAATTAAACCTAACTCAAAGATTTATTATATGTCACCACGCGGTAAGGTGTTTAAACAAGCAATAGCAAAAGATATGTCAAAATTAGAACATATAGTTTTGTTGTGCGGTCACTATGAAGGTATTGACCAACGAGTGATAGATTACTTTAATATTGAAGAACTTTCAATCGGTGATTATGTGCTAACTGGTGGCGAACTTCCAGCAATGGTGGTTATTGACACAGTTGCAAGATTAATACCTAATGTAATCACTAGTGAAAGTTTGGATAGCGAAAGTTTTAGTGCAGGACTTCTAGAGTATGACCAATACACTCGTCCTGCTGAATATAAAGGTATGAAAGTACCTGAAATACTACTATCTGGTCATCACGCAAATATTGAAAAGTGGCGAACACAAAATTCATTAGATAATACACTTAAAAATAGACCAGATTTATTAGATAAATAGCAATTAGGACATTATACAAATTGTATAGTGTCTTTTTTCTTGACAAAATGTTGTAAATTAGATAATATTAAAAGTAATGATAAAATAATTTAAAAGGAAGATATTATGATTAACTGGTTTCCTGGACATATGAATAAAACGCTTAAGCAAATGCACGAGTTAAATAAGTTGTGTAATTGTTTTGTCTATGTATTAGACGCACGTAGTCCTAAGGCGTGCTTAAATCCTGAGTTTGTAAAGGTGATAGGTGACAAACCTATTGTGTATGTGCTTAATAAAAGTGATAAGGCAAACGAGAGTGCTACTACTAAGTGGAAACAATATTTTAATAATTTGCCTAACAGTAAATGTGTGGTTACCAATGCTACCATTAGTAAAAGTTGCGGTGTGATTGTTAGTGCTATTATGGATTTATTAAAAGATAAGGTGGAGCAAAATAAAACGAACCAAGTAAACTTTGTGTTTAGGGCGATGGTTATGGGCGTGCCAAACTCTGGCAAGTCTACTATAGTAAACAATCTTTGTGGTAAATCACGTGCCGTTACAGGTGATAAAGCGGGTGTTACCAAAAATGTACAATGGGTAACGGTTAATCCAACACTTCAAATTATGGATACACCAGGTACACTTTGGCCAAGTTTTGAAGATGAAGATTTAGCATATCAACTTGCATATATTGGTAGCATTAAAGATGACGTACTTAATATAGCGGAGGTGGCGGGCAAACTTGCCATTAAACTAATCAATATTAAGTCAAAGTTTGCTGAAAATTATAAACTAACTTTAACACGCGAATATGATATAACTAACGATGAAGATTGGATTGAAGTATTAGGCCTTGTGGCACGTAAACGCGGGTGTATACTTAAAGGCAACGAAATTGACTACGAACGTGTATCAACATTAATACTAAACGATTTTAGAAAAGGAGTATTAGGCAGAATTACATTTAGTTTGCCAGACTAAATGTAGTGAAGAATGAAGAGTGAAAAGTGAAGAATTAATGATGCTTTCGCATTATATACTAGGGGATAAATTATGTTAGAAAATATATTATTAGGGATTGTTTCAATTTGCACATTTATTTCATATTTTCCGCAAATTGTTAAAAGTTTAAGAACTAAACAAGCAGAAGATTTGAGTATTGGTTCTTGGATATTATGGGTTGTAAGTTCTGTTGCATACACTTTGTGGGCGTTTATATATGCCAATACTTTTATGCTGATATTTGAAACAGTTATGGAATTAAGTTTTTGTTTAATTATACTTATTTGTGCAATAGTATTTAGAAATAATAAACCAATTAAAAAGGAAGAAAAAACACAGAATGATAGACACTAAACCATTATTTGAACATGATTTAAAGATAAAAGAAAAGCATAATCTTATTGCAGGGCTTGATGAGGTGGGACGTGGACCACTGGCTGGACCAGTGGTTACTGCGTGCGTGATTATGCCTTATGATGTAATGATTGAGGGAGTATACGATAGCAAGCGAGTAAGCGCTAAAAAGCGTGAAAAGTTATATGACGAAATTTTAAGTAAGGCGATTGCTTACTCAATAACTCTTGAAAATGAAAAAACTATTGATGAAATTAACATTTTGCAAGCAACTAAAAAGAGTATGGTTAATTCATATAACTCTTTAAGTGTTAAACCAGATGTATTGCTTGTAGACGCGGTTAAACTTGATGTAGATTGTGAAACTTTACCTATAATTAAGGGGGATAGCACTAGTTATGCTATTGCTTGTGCTTCAATTATTGCTAAAGTGTATAGGGATAGAATGATGGACGAATATGCATTACAATATCCAATGTATGATTTTGAAAACAATAAAGGTTATGGCACTAAAAAGCATATTGAAGCGCTTAAAAATTATGGCAAATGTCCAATACATAGGGATAGTTTTATATCAAACTTTGTGCCTAAAGTTTGATAATGATTAATGAAAAACGATTAATAAAGAATTGAGGACGAATTTAATTTCAAAACAATAGAATATTTTGCGAATAGATGCGAACCTAAAAGAGAAATATAAGATAATAAGGAGAAAAGTTTGTTACCAACAAGTACACTTGGCAAAAAGTATGAAAACATGTCAATCAATTATTTAAAGACCCAAAAGTATAAGATTTTGGATCGTAATTTTTCCTGCCCAGCGGGGGAGTTGGATATTGTTGCCTTTGACCCCGAAACCAAGTATATTGTATTTGTGGAAGTAAAGTATAGGGCAACTAATGCTTTTGGTCGTCCCATTGAGGCAATTACACCTCAAAAGGTACACAAAATTTATATCACATCTCAAGTGTATTTAAAACTTAAAGGTTGGCTTGATAAAAACATCCGCTATGATGTAATTGAGATTATTGATGATAAACTTAGGCATATAATAAATGCTTTTTGAGAATTTGACGAAATTTGTCAAATTTTTTAATATACCTATTGACAATATGTAATTTATAGGGTATAATGCAATCATAAAATTAAATTTTAGGAGTATTAATATGGAAAAAATTGGACTTGAAGTCAATGAGTTAGAGCAATTATTTGCTAAAGTTAAACAAGGTTATCGTGATGTAGATGCTAAAATCTACAATGCATATCTACCTTTAATAGAAATGTATTCAACCAAATTTAACTTAAAGCAAGAGCAAGTGCAAGATTTGTACAATGACATCTTTAGTTATGTTTACAACAATGTATTACAAGGTAGTGTGTCACCTAGTGAATTTACAATATGTTTTGAAAATATATTGGCAAAGCAATGTATGAAAGCGCAAAGCATGGGAAGTGGATTTAGAAGTGAATTATTGTCAACCGCCAATGCTAGAAGACGTGCTTCACGCAAAAATGAAGAGCAATTAAGAGCAAAGGAAAGTGCAACTCAATCATTGTTGTTTATTATTCAAGTTCTAGATGAAATTGCAAGCGAACCTGACCTTATGGAGGAATATGGTTTAAACGCACAAAAGATTGCTATAATTAAAGATTATTATGGACTTAATAAAGAGCATGCAAGATATAATGTTAATCAAATAGTTGGCAAGTACAACATAAGTGAAACAAGAGCAAGAGCAGTTTTGGTTAGTGGTATGAAAAAACTAAGAGATATGCAAGACTTTGACCAAATTAAGGCAGAATTAAGATAAATCAATATTTAAATATTTGAATTAGCGGATATAAAATAATAAAAATTATTAAAAACTCTTGATTAAATTGTAATAATGTGATATAATCATATTGTTTGAATGGTCCGCTGTTCCAATTACATGAACATTCACAAGGAGGTATATATGAATCCAATTATCGAACAAATTGAAAAGGAATCAATGAAGTCAACTGTTACCCCATTTAATATTGGCGACACCGTTAAAGTTTTTGTAAAGGTTGTCGAGGGTGACAAGGAAAGAATCCAAGCATACGAAGGTACTTGTATTGCTAAAAAGGGTTCTGGAATACGTGAAACTTTCACAGTAAGACGTATTTCTTTCGGTATTGGCGTTGAACGTACATTCCCATTACATTCACCTCGTATTGACAAAATCGAAGTGGTTCGTAAGGGTCGCGTAAGACGTGCTAAACTTTACTATCTTCGCGATAGACAAGGTAAGGCAGCCAAAGTTAAAGAAGTTAAATAATTATTGATTTCAAAATTTGATGAGGCAACTCATCATTTTTTTATTTATTTTAAGTTATTATGGTTAAATCGGTTGCTATTTTTTTGGTTTTAAGGTATAATTCAAGCAGTATATTATTTATATGATTTTTTGGAGGTTATTTTTTATGAATGAAATGGTTAATGAATATATGGATAGTTACAAGCAAGACTTAAACAAGATTTTAAACAAACTTGATGATGAATTTGCAATGATTAGAGTTGGTCGTGCTAATCCAAAATTAGTAGACCGTATTATGATTGAATATTATGGCAGTCGTGTGCCTTTAAGTCAAGCGGCAAATATTAGCGTGCCAGAAGCAAGAATGCTACTTGTTTCACCATGGGACGCAAGTTTGATTAAGGGCATTAAATCTGCTATTGATGAGGCAAACCTTGGCGTTAGTTGTAGTGACGACGGTCAAAAAATTCGTATTGTGTTCCCACAACTAACTGAAGAACGTCGTGTGCAATACTCTAAGGACGCACGTAAAACTTTGGAAAACTACAAAATTACTATGCGTAATGCCCGTCGCGATATCTTGGATATCTTTAAGGACATGAAGAAAGACGCAGAAATAAGCGAAGATGAATATAATACACTAGATAAATCTGTTCAAAAATTCTTAGACGAAACAACTACCAAGGCAGATCAACTTTGCGAAAAGAAAGTAGCAGAAATTATGGAGGTTTAATTTGGAATTAACCGAACTAAAGACAGTATATAAATTGCCTACTCATATTGCATTTATTATTGATGGCAATGGTAGATGGGCAAAAAAGCGTCATCTTCCACGTAGTCAAGGGCACATTAAGGGTGCTGACAAAATGGAAAAAATATATAAAATGGTGCGCGATACGGGAATTAAATATGTGTCTATTTATGCATTTTCAACTGAAAATTGGAATAGACCAAAAGAAGAAGTTGATGGTTTGATGAAGTTGTTTAGAAAATCAATAAACACTTTTTACAATCAAAAGAAGTATAGTGATTGTCATATTGAATTTTTAGGAGATTTAACTAAGTTTGATGATGATATTTATAAAAGTGCACTGGATATTATGGAACGTACTAAAAACAACACCGAATTTTACATTAATGTATGTTTAAATTATGGCGGTCGTGAAGATATTGTGCAAGCGGTTAACAAGTTAATTGCACAAGGCAAAACTAGCGTTACAATTGATGATATTAGTGCAAATCTTTATACATGTAATAGTCCAGACCCCGACTTTATTGTTCGTACTAGTGGGGAGCATAGATTAAGTAATTTTATGCCATGGCAAAGCACCTATGCTGAATTGTATTTTCCTAAAGTATTATGGCCAGATTTTGGCAAAAAAGATTTGATTGAAGCAATTAAGGAATATTCTTCAAGAGATAGAAGATTTGGTGCAATTAAAGAATAAATGTAATTTATGTTGCAAAAGGCTCCTTAAGCAAGGAGCTGTCAATCATTGATTGACTGAGGATATGACCTTTTTCATATCACCCGTCACTAAAGTGATACCATCTTACTATAAGAGGGCGGATAATATGGAAAAGTAAATAATTTGACTAGATTTAAGGAGTAATTATGAAAAAAAGAGCAATTTCAAGCATCTACATTATGCTAGCAATAGTTTTGGCAGTTGTCTCTAAATTTTTGGTAAGTGAAATTTTTGATATATTTATTGCTGTAATAGGTATTGTAGGTGCATTAGAGATGTGCAACATGCTTGAAAAACGAGGCATAAAGGTTAGTAGATTTTTAAGTAGTATGTTTATAATAGTGCTGTATCTAACTGTGGTGATTGCACTTAATGCTAGTGTGCCAATATATATGACGCTATTATATATGCTAGATGCTTGTTTAATTTATTTGATAGTAATATTTATATATGAATTGATTATTGCAAAGGAAGATAGATTTGGACAAGCATTAAGCACTAGTTTAAATTCATTGTTGGTTATGGTGTATCCAGCATTATTGTTGTCGGTGTTCTTTATTATTAATCACATGGAAGCATTTACAACCCTTAATATTGAAGTGCCATATTTATCATTAATTTTGATTGTATTTATATGGGGAATAGCACTACTTAGTGATACATTTGCTTACCTTGTTGGTAGCACATTGCGTGGTCCTAAACTTTGCCCTAAAATTAGTCCTAACAAGAGTTGGAGCGGGGCAATAGGTGGTGTTATTGGTGGCGTACTGATGGGTGTAATTACCTATTTGTTAATTAAGAATATTGATGCAATGAATATTATACTAACTGGAACGAAATTAAATCTTGCGTGGTTTATGATTTTGGGTGGATTGGGTTCTGCAGTAAGTCAAGTGGGAGATATATTTGAAAGTTGGTTAAAACGCAAAGCAGGAGTTAAGGATTCGGGCAACTTTATGCCTGGTCATGGTGGAATGCTTGACCGTGTGGACGCATTAATGTTCGTTTTGGTGTTTGTAGGAATTTTCTTAATATTCTTAATTTAAATCTTAAAACTAGGGGACAAAGCGTGCGAAAATTCGCACAAAATGCTATTGCATTTAAAAAGACCAAAGGTCTTTGCTTTGTCCCCTATTATAATGAAATAACAAATTTGCTTATAAAATCGTAATTTAAACATATATTTGGACAAGTTTGTAATATAATATTATAAAGTGATTTAATCAAATACAATAAGGAGTAAACGTGAATTATTTATTATCGATAGGCTCAAGTTTGTCATTTATTTGGTATATATTAGTAGCAATTTTAGCGCTACTATTAATGGTAATGATACACGAGTTTGGGCATTATGTAGCAGGCAAAATATTAGGTTTTAAAATCAACGAATTTTCAGTTGGTTTTGGTCCTAAAATATGGCAAAAAAAGAAAAAGAATGGTGAACTGTTTAGTCTTCGTACAATTCCATTAGGTGGTTATTGTGCTTTTGATGGTGAAGACGAAAACAGTAACAGTCCAACGGCATTTAACAATCAAAAACCATGGAAGCGTTTGATTGTGCTATTTATGGGTGCATTCTTTAACTTTTTATCAGCAATCATATTCTCATATATCTTGCTGGTTAGTTGTGGTTACGAACAAGTACAAGTAAAGTCAATATCCAATACATCATTTCAATACCAAGTAGAAAATCACCTAGAAGTAGGCGACCGCATTTATGGTATCAATGGTACTGAATTTGACTTTGTAGATGACCAATATTTTAATAGTTTGCTTGGCGATTATGTTCGTACAAGTTTGGATTTTGAGGAAGATATGTGGACCAGTGCTGGGGTAGATTACAGCACCATACCACTAAATGTCGAGCGTGATGGCAAAAAGATTGTGGTTGACGGAGTGCTTCAAAAGCAAATGGTAGATGGCGAAGAGGTGTGGAGTTTTGTAAGTACGGACACAAAGGATTTTCAACTAAAAACTTATCGTCATGGATTTGTTGAATCAATAGGTGAAAGTTTTACATTTACTTGTCGTTGGGCTCAAAAGATATGTATTATATTAGGCGACCTATTTACCGGTCAACTATCAATTAAGTCACTTGGAGGCCCTGTAACCACCATTAAGGTTATGGCAGAAACCACTCAACAAAGTTATAGTTATTTGCTAGTACTATTACCAGTAATTGCTGTTAACTTGGCTGTGTTTAACTTACTACCAATACCAAGTTTGGACGGCGCACGTATGGTGTTTGTGTTTATCGAATGGATTAGGCGTAAACCAATAAACCGTGATGTTGAGGCGTATATTCATGGCTTTGGATTATTGCTACTACTAGGTTTTGTAATAGTGGTAGATATACTACAATTTGTGCTTTAAAATGCTGATTAAAATAAAAGCAAAGTGTAAAAATGCACTTTGTTTTTGTTTAGTTATTGACAATGGTTTAAAGTTGTGATATATTAAAGTTAATTAAGAGGTAATAATATGAATAGACTAATTGAGATTAGGATTAAGATGAGACAACACTATATAACAATAAATAAAGAGTTGGAGCAAATTAGAAAGGATTTAGGCAATTGTGTTAGAGCAAGAAAAAGATTATATAATTCAAGTGCTAAAGCACATAAAGCAGTAAAATTTCAAGATTTGCGTAAAATTGAAAATAGATTTTTACAAGTAGAAAGTGATTTGTTTAATTTTACACATAAATATGAAAAAGAAATCAATGCTAGTGCAATTTTGGATAGGGCAGTTTCAAAGTTGATTGCTAAAATAGATACTGAAAGGCACCTTTGTCATCCAGCAATTGAAAGAATTTATGGTAACCGTGTATATTAATTAAAAAATTTTAAATCAAGAGTTTGGTTTTACTCTTGATTTTTTGTATTCTTGATTGACAAAATATAAAAGTTTGATATAATAAGAATATGGATATTTTAAATCAAATTGAAAGTTATGAGGGACTTAAACTTAAAGATGTGGTATTTAATAAAGGGGTTAGAAAGTTAACCGCCACCTTTTTATATAATCCAAACCTTTTTGTGGTGGCGGATAGGGTGGAAGAAATTGAAAGTTTACTACGTAGCATTGTACCTGATAATGTAGTGGTAGAAACTAAGTTTATTCGTACTAATCTTGATAAGGCAAATATAGCATTGTTTATATTAAATAGCATTACCAATAATTTCCCTAGTCTTGCTAAAAATTTTAGTTTAGATGATATTAAACTTAATATTGACACTAGTAACGTGCAAGTGGATTTATATATTGACCCTACGGTTTATGATTTTGTGGCAAATAATGGTAGGGAACGTGATATTGAAAATAAATTAAAAGATAATTTCTTTGCAGAGTTTAAAGTAATACTTAACAAAAAGGCGGATTTTGTGGGAGATGCTCACGTGGACGCGATTGCCGACAGTAAGGAATTTAATGAAAGTATTAAGTTTTTTGAAAACAAGGTGTTATATAAGATATTTAACGTTAATCATATTGTAAATAAGGTTGAATATAATATGGCGCTTGACTTTAGCAAGGTTAATGATGCTATGAGCAATTGCGTGGTGTGTGGCACACTTACCAAGTTTGACAAGCGAACATATACTCGTAAAACTACGCGTAATGGACGTACTACCGAGCAAGAACGTATATTTTATACATTTTCACTTATGAATGATGGAAAGTTTTTAAGCGGATCGATATTTCCGCGTATCGCCGAGGAAAAAAAGTGTGAAGTGGTGGAAGTAGGACGCAAGGTTGCTATGTTTGGTAAATTTGATAATTATAAAGGTAGACTTAACTTTACTGCTGATAGTCTTTGTGTGTGTGATTTTGAAAAATACGTGCCACCAGTTAATTTTAAGCACGTAAACCAAAACTATCATACAATAATACCAGAACCTTATGAAGACTTTGAGCAAGGCAATATGTTTGGCGAGGAAAACACTAATCTTCCTAAAGAAGTGTTAGAGCAAGATTATGTGGTGTTTGACTTTGAAACTACAGGGTTAGAAAGCGCTAAGGACGAGATTATTGAAATAGGTGCAGTAAAGATATCTAAGGGTAAAATTGTATCCACTTTTTCAACATTTGTTAAACCTAGTGTGCCAATTCCTGCCGAGATTACCGAACTTACGCATATAACCGAAGATATGGTGGCGGACGCTCCGGCAATTAACTATGTGTTGCCAGATTTTTACAAGTATTGTTATGGTTGTGCGCTGGTTGCACAAAACATTGCATTTGACTATGGTTTTTTAAGTGCAATCGGCAAAAAGATGCTATACAACTTTGACAATCCTCAATACGACACAATGATTATGGCACGTAATAAACTTAGGGGACTTAAAAACTACAAACTAGGTACAATTTGCGACTATTTAGGCGTATCATTAGTAGGAGCACACCGCGCGGTAAACGACTGCTTGGCTACTGCAAAGGTGTTTTTAAAATTGGTTTAAATATTTTACAAAAATGTAAATAATACTTGACATATTATTCTTAACGTGTTATTATAATAATGTAAACAAAACTTTACATTAGGAGGATTTTATGGAAAAGGAAAAGATTTTACAAAAAGCACACAAAAAGCACCCATTGGGCGAAATGGAAGCACAAAAGATTAATAAAAGTAATTGGATTGCGATTATTGTGACTGGCGTGGTTGCCGTAGCACTTATGATTACTGAGGGTGCGTTAGGACACTTCACTGGCTTATATGCTATTGGATTTTTGTGTTTTACTTGGGCTAGCGTGTTTTATGCTTGTCAATATTTTATAGCAAAACGACCTTATGGCGTACTAATTGGTGCAATACTAGAATGTATAGGTGCAATTATTATGATGACCTTATTTATTTTAACAAATGTAGGAGTGATGTAGTACTTAGATGGATAGGGAATTAATTTTACTTAACAATCTTAAAACTCTTAGAAAAAAGAAAGGATTTTCGCAAGAAGAACTTGCATCTCTTGTAGGCACAACACGGCAAACGATAATTGCAATCGAAAAGGGGATATTTAATCCATCTGCAAAACTTGCGTTACTGCTATGTGTGGCACTAGATTGTAAGTTTGAGGATTTATTTTATTTTTAAAAATGTTAAAACTCTGTTATTTAAGGCAGAGTTTTTTAAATTTTGGTATTGACAAATAGTGAAATTGATGTTAGTATGTTGACGTATATAAAAGTTTAGGAGAAAAATATGAAAATTAATATTAATCAAGCAGAAAAAATAAAACAATTTATAGATTATGAAGAAAATACTTATGCAATTCCTGGCTATGTAAGTTATAACTATGTAACTGAACATTTAGAAGAGAAAAAGATAAGTTTTCAACTAGATACGCTTACATATAAAATGCATCAACCATTTACTTTATCTCAAGTTTTAAATGTTATGTATAAAGAATTGCAAAACGATAAGGACAGACAAGAACAAGCAATTGCTAATTATGAAAAGTTTGAGAATTATTACCAAAAAATAAAAGAATTAAACAAAGGATTGCAAATAAGATAGATAAAAATAAATGCAAATCAGTATTTTTACTAAAAAATATCAAAAATTTGCTAAAAATTTAAAAAACTTTATTAAAAACTATTGTAAAATAATTAAAAGTGTGTTATTATAATAATGCAGAGAAGGAGTGGGCGTAAAGTCCACTCCTAATTGTTTAAATAAAGGAATTTTACTTTTTTAAACATAAAAGCAAGTATGTCAATTAATCAATTTAATACATACTTAGTCTTCTTAAGTAATAAGGTGGCAACCAAAGGTTGACGGATGATATGAATTGATATAATATTTTCATATCACCAGTCACTACGTGACAGCCTCTTACTTAAGAGGCCTAATGATTTACAAAAGTTAGTATTTAAATTAAAAAGGGGAGTTTTATGAAAACTGCTGATTTGGTTTATGAAACCATTAAGCCATTGTTTGATGGCGACATTCAACTAGTGGAAGTTGAATATGTTAAAAAGTATGATAATATGCACTTGATTGTATATATCGATAAAAGTACTGGTATCACACTTGAAGATTGTGAAAAGGTTAGCAAGATGATTGACCCAGTAATTGAAGAGTTGAATCCTACTAAGGACGAAAGTTATTGCTTGGACGTGTCATCTTATGGTATTGACAAACCTTTAAAATACGAATGGCAATTTGATAAATACATTGATAAGATGGTTACAGTTAAATTGTACAAAAAGTTAGATAATTTAAAAGAATTTGACGCAATACTTAAAGGTTATGGAGATACTTTTAAATTTGAAATAAAAGGTGAAATTGTAGAAATTAATAAAGAATTAGTGGCGTACGTGTTGCCATACATTGAGTTTTAAGGAGAAATATTATGGTTAATAAAGAATTTTATGAAGCACTAAGATTATTAGAGCAAGAACGTGGTATCCCACAAGATAAGATGATTAGTATGTTGGAAGCGGGCCTTACTGCTGCTTACAAAAAGCATTTAGGCGAAGCAAAGTTATCTCAAGTTAAACTTAACCCTGAAAAGCACACAATTAAGTTCTATTCAGGCAAAATGATAGTTGAAACTGTTGAGGAACCAGACAAGGAAATCAGTCTTGTTGACGCTAAGGAAATTAAAAAGTCCTATAAAGTTGGTGAAATTGTATGGAAGGAGGAAAATCCTAAGAACTTTAATCGTATTGCTGTTCAAACTGCTAAGCAAGTTGTGGTTCAAAACATTAAGGAAATTGAAAAGCAAACAATTAGTAGTGATATTGCCGAAAAAGAGGGCAAGTTAATTGTTGCTAACGTTCGTCGTACTGATGGCGAAAATATTTACCTTGAAATTGGTGGTACCACTTTGGAGGGACTACTTACTAAACGTGATTGTTTACCAGACGATAGTTTCCGTATTGGTGATAAGATTAAAGTGTTTGTTCGTCATATCCGTGACGACTATCGCGGTGCTGTTATCCAAGTTACACGTGCAAATCCAGCATTTGTTAAAAAGTTACTTGAAATGGAAGTGCCAGAAATTGCAAATGGCGATATCGAAATTGTAAATATCGTGCGTGAAGCAGGTCTTCGTACTAAAGTTGCAGTTAAAACTAATATACAAGGTCTTGATGCTGTTGGTGCTTGTATTGGTAATAAGGGCATGCGTATTAACACAATTATCAACGAGTTGCATGGTGAAAAGATTGATATTATCAACTACTCAGATGATGCACGTGAATTTATTATTGCAGCACTTAGTCCTGCAACTGTAAATGAAGTGTATGCTGATACCAATGCTCAAACCGCTCAAGTATTAGTGCCTGAAAACAAATTATCACTTGCAATAGGCAAGGGTGGACACAATGTTCGCCTTGCTGCAAAACTTACTGGTTACAAACTAGACGTTAAGGGCGAAAAAGAATATGTTCATACCAATGATGTGGTAGTAGGCAATGATGTAAATATTATAGTTGACGATATTGACGACGACCTATTTGACGATATTGATGACTAGGTGATTATGCATATAACTTATGAACGTAGATGTATTGCATGTAGGCAAACTAATTTAAAGCAAAATTTGATTAGAGTATGTAGAGTTAATGGAAAGTATATTATCGATGATACATACAAAGCGTTAGGTAGAAGTGCTTATATTTGCAAAAAAAATGAGTGTTTAAATAAAGTTGTTGACAAAAAACTATTGAACAGAGCATTTAAAACAAATTTAGAAGATATTTATAGCAATTTGAGAGGGTGTATTGAATAAACTAATTAAGACATATCTAGGATTTTGTATTAAATCCCGTGCTATTGTGATAGGTCAAGATAGATTAAAAGCAAGCAAAGATAAAATATATTTGATTGTTTATTGTAGTACTGCTAGTCAAAACTTAAAGGATTTGATAGTGCGCTTAAGTGATAAATTTAAGTGTTCAACAGTGCTACTAGATGAAAAACTGGAAGATTACGTCAGCATAAAAGGTTGTAAAGTATTAGGGATTACAAACAAATCCCTTGCAGACCAAATAATTAAGGTTACGGATAATTAGGAGATATTAATGGAAAATAAAACCAAGACAACAAAATTTGAAAATGTAAGTTTATTAACTGAGTATTTAAAAACAGGTAAAAGTTCGGCACTAATAGGAGATATTAGAAATTTGAAAATTCAAATGGATAACCTATGCAAGGAAGCACGTGCTAGAGAAAAAGATTTGCAACTTGTTCAACAAAAGCAAGAATTGCAAAAATCAAAAGAGACTACTTTTTCTGATTTAAAGGAGCAAGAGATTAAGGTTGAAGTTAAATCACAACCTGTTGTTTCTGCTTCCCAAAATCAAACAAAAACACCAGATAATAAACGTATTCAAAATCAATCTCAAAATAATAGAAATAATCAAAATAATCGTAACCAAAATTATCAAAACAATCGTAATAATACTCAATATAATCAAGGTAGAGTTTTTAATCAAAATAATCGTGCGCAAGGACAAAATCAAGGTTTTAATCGTAATCAAAACAATCGACAAGGCACATTCCAACAAGGTCAAGGTTTTCAACGTACTAACAATCAATTTAATCGTCCATTTAATAAACCAGCAATGGGCGGAATAGGAACCAAACCAGGTTTTGTAAGCAAACCAAAATCAGTGTTTGCACAACCTATAATTGAAAATCAACCTCAACGCGACCATGCAAATAAGAAAAAAAGCGGAACTTATTACGAGGAAAAGAAGACATATAGCAAATACGATTTATTGCGTAAAGGTATGATTGAAGCGGATAATACTGAGGATAGAATGTTATCTCGTAAAGTTCGTTCCAAGAAAAAGGAAGAAAAGCAAGTGGTGGTTAAACCTAGTGGACCAGCAGTTTTAACTACTGATAATATTACTGTTAAACTTCTAAGTGAAGTTACTGGTAAGGGTGTAAGCGAAATTATTAAGAAATTTATGCTACTAGGTATGATGGTTACAATCAATTCTGTAGTGGATTTCCAAACTGCTGAACTTATTGCTAATGAAATGGGTGTAGAAATAGTCCAAAAACTAGATAAGACTAGTGAACAAAAGTTACAAGAAGTCCAAGATACAATTTCTAACTACAGTGACGATCAAGCAACAGTTCGTCCACCTATTGTTACTGTTATGGGTCACGTTGACCATGGTAAAACTTCGCTTCTTGACTATATCCGTAAAGCACGTGTAACACTTGGCGAAGCGGGTGGTATTACTCAACATATCGGTGCTTATCGTGTAGATGTAGATGGCAAATCTATCACTTTCATTGATACTCCTGGTCACGAAGCGTTTACTGATATGCGTGCGCGTGGTACATCTGTTACTGATATCGCAATTCTAGTGGTGGCGGCAGATGATGGTATAATGCCTCAAACTATTGAAGCAATCAATCACATTAAGTCTGCGGGCGTTCCTATGATTGTTGCTATTAATAAAATGGATAAAGAACAAGCTAATCCAGAACGTATTAAACAGCAACTTGCTGAAAATAATGTGTTGCCAGAAGAATGGGGCGGAGACGCAATACTCGTTCCAATTTCGGCTAAAACTGGTATGGGTATCGATAAATTACTTGAAACAATACTTTTGGTAGCAGAAATGGGCGAATTTAAGGCAAATCCAGACGCTGACGCTATGGGTACAATCCTAGAAGCACGTCTTGACAAGGGTCGCGGTGCTGTGGCTTCACTTATTGTGCGCAATGGTAGTTTGCATGTCGGTGATACACTTGTTAGTGGCACTTGTATTTGTAAAGTTAAGGCAATGATTGATGAAAATAATAAGAGTGTTAAGGTGGCAACTCCTTCAACTCCTGTATCAGTACTTGGCTTTAGTGAAGTGCCTACAGCGGGCGAAAGTTTCACAGTTGTAGATGAAAAACTATCTAAAGAAATCGTGGAAGAACGTAAAGCACGCATTAAGAACGAAATGGCTAATACTTCAAGTGCTAACACTCTTGAAGACCTAATGGCTAAAACTAGCGAAGGTAATATGAAGATACTTAATGTATTACTTAAGACTGACGTTGGTGGTTCGTTAGAGGCAATCAAGCAATCAATCGCCAAGATTGAAAATGATGAAGTAAAAGTAAACATCTTGCATAGTGGCGTAGGCGGAATATCTGAATCTGACGTTATCCTTGCAAATGCTTCAAATGCTGTAATCTTAGGGTTTAACACTCATACTGATAGCAAAGTTAAGACTGTTGCAGAACGACTAAAAGTTAATATCAAAAACTACAAGATTATTTACGAACTACTTGAAGAACTTGAAGCAGTTATGAAGGGTATGAAAGAACCTAAATACGAAAAGGTTGAAATGGGTAAGGCAGAAGTGCTTATGGTGTTCAAACTTACTGGTATTGGTATTGTTGCAGGTTCAATCGTTCGTGACGGCGTAATTGCCCGTAACACTCATGCACGTGTTATCCGTGATGGTGAAGTAATAGTTGAAGATTGCGAACTATCTAGCGTTAAAATCGTTAAAGATGACGTTAAGGAAGCGGGCAAAGGTCGTGAATGTGGTATTAAACTTGCGTTTAACGAAATCAAGGTTGGCGATATAATCGAATGTTTCGCACTTAAAAGGATTGAAGATTAATGAAAAGTAATAGATTAGAACGTGTTAATTCCGAAATCCAAAAGGAAGTAGCACTTATAATAAATAATGAATTACGTGACCCTCAAATAACTAGTATGATAGGCGTTAGCGAGGTGGACGTTGCTCCAGACCTTGCTAATGCTAAAGTATATTTATCTGTATATGGCGGAGATGCTCAAGATACTCTAAATAGGGTAAAAGGGGCTGGTTCGTTTATCCGTGGCCGTCTTGCTAAAAAGATACGCTTGCGCATCATTCCAAGACTAGATTTTTATCTAGACAATTCACAAGTTTATGGTCAAAAGATTGATGAATTATTAAGTAACATTACTTACACAACCAATCCAGACGACCAATTTGATTATGAGGAAGATTAATGAGGGGAATATTGTTAGTAAA
>JAFUPL010000021.1 GCA_017481235.1 Clostridia bacterium
TAAAAACACCGCACTCATCATAAGATTTTCAGTTGCGCCCACACTTGGGAAATCTAGTTGAATAGTTCCGCTTTTCATATTTCTAGCATCACAATAAATCAAACTATGGCGTTTGATAATTTTTACACCTAGTTTTTCCAACCCGCTTAAATGCAAGTCAATTGGACGGTTGCCTATATCACACCCTCCAGGATACGATATTACCGCTTGCTTAAATCTGGCAAGCAATGGTCCAAGCAAAAAAATTGATGAACGCAAAGTTTTACATAAGTCTTGGTTAAGTGTGACTTTGTTTACATTAGAAGCATCAATGTAGCAATTTTTATCAACATACTCTAATTTAACACCCAAATCACGTAAAATATTAAACATATTATTTACATCTAATATGTTTGGGACATTATTTAAAGTTAATGGTTTATCGCATAATATACTACCCGCAAGTATTGGTAGCACTGCATTTTTACTGGTTTGGACACTAACTTCACCACGCAATTCGTTACCGCCCACCACTATAAATTTATCGTTATATGTACTCATAATCTAGTATATGATTACATTTAATTTTGGGTTAAAAAATAAAGCAATCTCTTGCTCCATTTTTTTATTATAATGCGAAAGCGCCTTTAATTTTTCATTCTTCATCTTTCATTTCGCAAACTTGTTTGCGTTTGTCTGTCAACATTCAGCACAATGCCCATTGCCGACATAAATACTACTATTGATGTTGAACCGGCGGAGATAAATGGTAGTGGCAAGCCCGTAGGTGGTACTAGTCCCGAGACTACACATACATTAAGTACGGTTTGAATACCCAGTACGCATGCAATACCAATACACAAAAATTTGGAGTAGTTGTCTTTTGTCTTAATACCTACTTTAATAATTGTAACTATCAAAACTAAATAAATTAAAAGCACAACTCCGCCACCAATAAACCCAAGTTCCTCACAAATTATGGAAAATATAAAATCGCTTTCGGCAAAGGGTAAAAATAGTTGTGCTTGACGACTGTTACCAAGTCCTACACCAAACAGTCCACCACTTGATATTGCATATAACGATTGAATAAGTTGATACCCTTCCTCTAATGGATTTTGCCAAGGGTCAATAAAGGCAACTATACGTCTAAGTCGATATGGTTCTAGCATAACTAGTCCCACACCTAACAAAATGATAGGTATTGCTCCTATTGCAAATGTTTTAATATTAAGTCCACCTATAAACAACATTGCCACAAGCGTAAGTCCAACGCAAATAGTGATTGACATATTGGGTTCAAGCATAATTAACACACAATACACTACTCCCGCCATTATAATAGTAAGCAACTTGCTAGGTTTGTTGATATCTTTGCCTTTAGTAAGCGCTACACTTAAAAACAACACTAAGCAAAACTTTGCAATCTCACTGGGTTGAATTGTAAAAAATCCAAGATTTATCCACCTTGTTGCACCATAACTAGACTTTGCAAGTCCTGGAACAAACAACATAGCAAGTAACACCACCCCTATAATATATGCTACTATATAAAACTTTTTGTAAATCTTATGATTAATAAGTGACGTGCCTATCATCGCTCCCAGTCCTAGCAGTCCACCTATTAATTGCTTGGTCATATAAAAATACTTGTTGCCATAGTTGACGTCGGCCGAATATTTGCTTGCACTATATACCATAACTACGCCAATGCTAACCAAAGCAATAGTACATATTCCTATTATTATTGAATTTTTGTAAGATTTAATCATTATAAATTAATATATTAAAGTAAGTTTATAATTATAACTATTGTACAAAAAAGGCCTCTTAAGTAAGAGGCTGTCACGCTCAGCGTGACTGGTGATATGAAAAATTTACAACCCCAACAAATAATCCGTTGTAACGCCAAAAAATTGTGCTAAAGCATTTGTCATAGTATCCCATAAATGTCCTATACCATGCTCCCACGCCCTTAACAATAAAAAATGTATATTTCTACTTTGGGGATTAAGATTAAGATGTATTATAAGTTCTTCAATACTTAATCCCCTTGCCTCTCTTAATTTTTTTAATCTAATACCAGGGTGTTGCATAATATTCTCCTTTTGTTATAACTATAGTTATCAATGGTTATTATATTATAATCATAGTTATAAGTCAATACTTTAAAACAAATATTTCTTATAATTATTTTTATAAAGTTAATATTTATGAGTATGTTTGCACAAAGATTAAAAGAATTGCGATTAGAAAATGAATTATCGCAAAATCAATTATCTAAGCAACTAGGCGTTAGTCAAGCGGCAATAAATAAATGGGAAAAAGGAATTATTATTCCAACTCTTGATTCTGCAGTTATAGTTGCCAAATTTTTTGGTGTATCAATAGACTATTTAGCAGGTTTAGAAGATTAA
>JAFUPL010000022.1 GCA_017481235.1 Clostridia bacterium
GGATTGATACCTCATCTTCTTCAAAATTAAAGGTTTGTTGTACAATTGATTTATGGGGTTTATCTAATAAAGTATCGGACGATATAGTCGTCCTATTAGAATTTATAGTGCCCCCCCCCCTAGTGCTGTTTTTGGGGTTGGAGAACTTAAATTACAAACTACGCCTACCACTAGTGACATTAATATACTTAGCACCACACTTAGACTTAAAATACTTTTCTTGATTTTTGTCATAATTTTCTCCTTTATTTATTTTGTTACAATTATTTTAACAATTTAAATCAACAAAGTCAAAGACTTTGTATTAATTTTTGTAATTCAATCTGAAATTATTTAATTAGAATTAAGAAAACCCGTTAACTTTTCATTTATATGCGCATATACATACAAGTATATTCTAAACTAAATGTTAAATAAAACAATAATTTATTACTTTGCTTAATTATTTATTATAACTAATTATAATTTAAATGTAAAGCGTTTGAAGAAATTTTTCAAAAGGTATTGACAAACCTAAAATTTGTGGTACAATGTTGATAACTTCAACAAGAATTTGGGGGAATATATGAAAAAGTTTTTAATATTTTTAGTAGCAATTATTACTACTGTGTGTATTGGTGTTACATTTTATCAATTTGCCAAAAATGATGAAGTGATCACGGTCAACACTCAAACAATTTATATAAATTATGGCGACAAGTTAACTTTGGACGACATTGGTTTTTCACGTAAGGAAGCAAGTAAGGAAACCAAAATCGACTTTAACGCTGGCGGTGATGAAGTAACCTCTATCATCAAGTTTGATGAGTTGTCTGGGTCTTATATTCCAACATCTAAAGGTGGTTCAACCACTATTAAAATTACAACTACTAATCGTAAATACAAATCATTTACTATCGATGTTATGGTAGGTATTGGAACAGAAGAGTTTCCTTATTATATAAGCAATGAAACTCAACTATTTGATGTTACTAATGCCCATATTGATGATAATGCTTGCTTTAAGGTTGTAAATGATATTAATTTAAGTCAAGTTCACACCCCTATCGGTTTAATTGATGGAGATTATCGTGAGTTTACTGGTAAGTTTAATGGCGGTTATCATACAATTTCTAATTTAAATATTGAAAGTTGTGATTATGCTGGATTATTTGCAATAATGGGTGCTAATAGTGAAGTTTACAATTTAAATGTTGACAATGCTATTATCGAAGGCGAATTTATAAATGTTGGTACAATTGCCGGTAAGTGCTTTGGCACTATCAATAAAGTTATCGTATCTAACTCAACTATAACCAACAACAAGACTGATAGCAACACTGGTGCTATTGTTGGCGTGCTTGAAACTGATAATCTTAACAGTGTAACTGCTAGCATTTTACGCACATCTGCTCACACTGACCAAAACACTTTAATCACTGCAAATGGAAATCTTGGCGGATTGGCAGGAAGTGTTAATTGCGCTATTGTGCACGCATGTTACTCTAACTTAAATTTAAAAAACAATTCCAACTCAGTTACTGGCGGATTAGTAGGTAATATGATTGTTAATCAAAACACCTATATCCGTGAAAGTTATGCTATTAACAAAATTCAATCAAATGGGACATCTGGCAACATTGTTGGTTTTATTGACTTAGACAACAATACTCCAATAAGCAATGTTACAAAAGAATTAGTTCTGGTTGGTTTGTATTATGAAAAATCTTTGAATAAATTTAGTGGAGTTGGGTCTGATGTGTACGGATTTTCAACTTCTACAAGTTTTGCAATCAACGGCAAATCTAATGCCGAAATGAAGGATAAGGATACATATATTTATTATGTAAATTCTACAAGTAATATTGTATACTGGGATAAAGTTTGGTATTTAGTTGATGGCGAATATCCAACTTTAACTTTCGCAACTAAGTTTGATGAAGTTATTTTAGAAGGAGTTGTGGACTCACTTCCTACAAATCCTGATATTAGCAATCCTGACAATCCTAATGCTACAGCAATAATCATTTCAAACAAAGAACAATTAATTGACGCATTGCAAAATAAAGATATGGTTAATGGAAATTACATTCTTAATGCAAATATTGACTTAGAAGGATTTAATTGGATCCCTGTAAAATTTAGTGGTACATTTAAATCTAGCGAAAATCAAAATTATACAATATCTAATTTTACAATACTTGGTGATAACTTGTTATATGCTGGTTTCTTCTACAACCTAGCATCTGCCACTGTTAGCAATGTAACATTCAGCAACGTAACACTTACATCATCTACTGCAAACGAAACTGTGGGTGTTGTTGTAGGTCACATTCGTGGAAATGTTGTTATTAAAAATGTAGATGTTGTCAACGCACAAATTTCAACAACAACTAAATATGCTGGTGGTATTGCTGGATACATTAGCAACGTTATTACAAAAATTGAAAAATGTAGCACTCAAAATTTAAATATCACCAATGCTTTAAACGTTGGAGGAATTGTTGGTTACACTTCGGAAGAAAGTTACATAATATCTTGTAAAGTTAAGGACCACAATAGTATTAACGGAGTTGACAGAATTGGCGGAATAGCAGCAGTTAATCATGGAACTATTTACGAATGTCTATTTAGTGGAAATATTTCAACAATCAATTCTTCAACTGCTGGTTACTTTGGCGGATTGGTTGGTGTAAACTATTCAAATATTTTAAATAGTGCAACTTTTGCTGAAATTAAAGTTAATAATCCATCATCTTCAGATAGTGAAATATATTACTTTGTTGGTGGTTTAGCAGGTTATAATCTTGGCATTATTGACAATTGTTCGTCTTATGCTGATGAAATTAACACAAAGCAATCTACTGGTATAGTTTACGTTGCAGGTTTAACAGGATATAATGCTGGAACTTTACAATATTGTGTAGCAGACATATCAAGCATAGGTTCGGTTGACAAAAATATTTATACCGCCGGTTTGTCAGTATTTAATTATGGCGGAAATATTATTGGTTGCTTTGTATTTGGTAATTTAAATGGTTATCAAGTAGCAGGTTTAGTACGTACAAATACAAACTATGGAATAATAGATTCTAGTATGGCAGGTACTAATGAAATTGTAGTAACCAACTCAAACGGAAATAATAGCAATTCATATATATCTACAATCACACAATCATTGGAAGGTCAAAATAGTATTGAAGCAAACAAATCATTTAAGCGCGCAATATATAAGGGCGTTCAAGTTGCAACGTTTGTATACGAAATATCTAGCGGAACTATTTCTAATTGTATTGTCAACGCAGATTTAAATTGCACAAATGATAATGGTTGGATTGCTGGTTTTGCAGGATTTATGCCTTACAATGAAGATAAGTTTGGAACTATATCATACAGTATTTCAAATGTATCATTTAATGGTGTAGGAACTAAGTATTTAGAGATTGCTCAAGAAGGTTTAATGAAAAAGAAACGCACTACTGGAACTATTACAAATTGTATTATTAGTGAAGACGCTAATATTGATGGCGTAGTAGTTGCTAAGTATAGCAAAATTTTATGGATAACTCAAACTCCAGGTTCTGATTCAAATTATATAATCGCAACAAATGACCAACTTGCAGACATTGGTACTTACTTAGACCCAAATACTTGTAATTTTGATATTTCTACTGGGTTAACTAATTCAAAATGGTTGTATATCAACAATTTAAAATTGCCTATCCCTAGAGCATATTTAGATGTGTTTGGTTATGACATTATTGATTTATCATAAATTAAAAAACTTCTAACAATTATGTTAGGAGTTTTTTAATAAAAAAACAGTCATCATTCCATGACTATTTTTTTATATTAATTGTATCCACAATTTTAAAACAAGTTTAAAATTTACTTCTCGCAGTTTATATTACCGGAAGTTGTCATCAAGCGACACTTTAGTAGCATTTGATAGCAGCTGATGGTTATACATACTTGCGAAACGTATAATGTAATCATACTAAGAGTGATAGTGCTTTAAAACTCAATAGAATTTGTTTTGCAAGTTTACTTTTGAGCAAAAATTCTTGAAAATTTAACAATTGCACTAATAATTGAAAGAATAAAGAATATAATCAATCCAATACCAATCTTTGTAATTATGCTCAATAGAACAGCAACAACAACAAAATTTATGATAGCGGTAAACATATATAATGCTTTTTCAACTATATTTATAATTTCATTGTCCGTATCAATACGAATTGTTAAAATACAATCAATAAATATTGAAACAACATACAATATCATCAATCCTTTAAATACGCCCGAATATTCTCCAGATTTTAAAATTAGTTCCCACCCCAAAATTTGAGTATCTCCACCTTGAAATTCAAAACAAAATGAAATGATAGTAATTAAACTAAACAAACCAATTAAAAGATTAAGTTCTTGGTTAAGAGTTGTTTTCTTAGGTTGTTTTTCCTCTTTTGCAGGTTCAACCATAGGCACTGTTTTAACAACATTTTCCTCTACCGCAGGTTGCACAGTCTTAACATTTTTTGTTTTAACGGATACTAATGCCTTATTTTTTGCTGGTGTTGACTTTATCTCTTTTTTAGGCGATTTTTTTGATACATCTACCTTTGTAGTAGCAACAGCAGACTTTTTTGTTTTCTTTGCTTTTTCCATAAATTCCCCCTTACTATTTTTAGTGTAACTCACAATAACACTCAAAGTCAATTAATTTTTAAATATTTTTATAAAAATATTTGAGTAATAATTAATAATTGCCCAAAATTAAATTTAATATAACAAAAAACCACAAGAATTAACTTGTGGAATTTCTTAATTAGTTCTCGCTATAACCTAATTTAATACTTGGTCCCATAGTTGAAGCAACGTAAACGCTCTTCAAGTAAGTACCCTTAGCACTTGAAGGCTTAGCTTTGATAATAGCACCCATAACAGCACGAAGGTTTGTTTCCAAACGCTCAGCACCAAAACTTGCTTTACCAATAATAACGTGAACGTTATTGTTCTTATCTAGACGATATTCAACTTTACCAGCCTTAACGTCCTTGATAGCCTTAGTTACGTCAGTTGTAACTGTACCACTCTTAGGGTTTGGCATCAAACCTTTAGGTCCAAGAATACGAGCACAACGACCAATAGTACCCATCATATCAGGAGTTGTGATACATACGTCAAAATCTAACCAGTTTTCAGTCATAATCTTTTTAACGATGTCGTCATCACCAACGATATCAGCACCAGCAGCCTTTGCTTCGTCTGCCTTGTCGCCCTTAGCAATAACTAAAACTTTAACATTTTTACCTGTTCCTTCAGGTAATACTACTACACCACGAACTTGTTGGTCAGCATTACGACCATCAACACCAAGACGTACGTGTAGTTCAATACTTTCATCAAATTTAGCTTTAGCTGTATCAACAACCAACTTCATAGCTTCTGTCGCATCATATGATTTAGATTTGTCGATAAGCTTAGCACTTTCAATATATCTTTTACTCATACTAATCCTCCACTACTTGTACGCCCATACTACGTGCTGTACCAGCAATCATGCTCATAGCGGCATCAATATTGCTAGCAGTTAAGTCAGGCAACTTCATTTCTGCAATTTTACGGATTTGAGACTTGGTTAATTTAGCAACCTTATCTTTGTTAGGTTTTCCGCTACCCTTTTCAATTCCTGCTTCCTTACGGATAAGTACCGCTGCAGGTGGTGTCTTTAACACGAATGTGAAAGACCTGTCTTCGTAGATTGTTATCACACATGGGATGATAAAACCTGCTTGACTAGCTGTTCTGTCATTAAATTCCTTAACGAAACCAGCAATGTTAATACCCTTAGGTCCTAATACTGAACCAATTGGTGGAGCTGGTGTTGCCTTACCGGCTGGAATTTGAATCTTGACAATACTACTTACTTTCTTTGCCATAAAATTCTCCTCCTATATGGCTGTGGTTCTTGTGATGGAATGAAAAGATTTTCCATCTCCCACAAATGCTCTCTTTAAGGCTGATGCATTTCCTCACTCTCTTTAAGGCTGATGTGTTTCCTAAAGTTTAAACTTTATTAACAATTAGAAAGGTAATTGTTTATCATTATTAATCTTATCTTCTACTTTATCATACAAATGAATAACCTTATTTTGTAAACTTTGTAGTGATAGTTGAAAACGGTTCTCTTGAGCATTTCCTATCCCAAAGCCAAATTTTAAATTACTCATCTTTTCAGACAAGCATTTTAATCTTTCTTTTTTCTCTTCCAAATCCATTTGTTCTGAATGGTATTTTAAATTTAAGTATTCTTCCTTAAAACCATCATATATTTCGTTAAAACTTTTTTCAGCAGAAAACTTTGATGATGAAGTGAAATCTTCAATAAGTTTTTTAATTAATCTCTCATCGATTTCCATATTAAACCTCAATAAATAATTTACCCCTTATTGAACACCTAATACGCTTTTAGTTTTTAACTCTAACTTGGTTAAAACTTAATTCAACAGTTGAATCACGACCAAACATTTCAACAGTTGCTTTTAATTTTAAGTTATCCTTATCAACCTCGGTAACCTTACCAACAAAAGATGCAAGAGGTCCGTCCAAAATTTCAATAATATCACCAACATTAATATCGATATTAACTGTAATCTTGCCAAGACCAAGACGCGCAACTTCTTCCTCTGTAATACACACTGGACGACCTTTAGGTCCAACAAACCCAGTTACATATTGAGTACGTGTAACAGCATGCCAAATATCATCACCATAAATCATCTTTACAACAATGTAACCTGGCATCATCTTTTTAGGTACAAGGACCTTTTTTCCACGTTTTTCCTCCAGCACATCTTCCATAGGGATAATGATGTCAAAAATACGGTCTTCAAGATTGTATTTGCTAACAGTTTGCTCTAAGTTTTGCTTTGCCACACTTTCATAACCTGAAAAAGTATGCAATACATACCATCTAGGTTCGGTATCAATATTTTTATCCATAGCCATAATTTTCCTCCCATAATTTAGGCAGATTACACAAACGGCACATTAACCACATTTGATGTAATCTAACGTAATTAAAAACTTGCGAAGAATGTTTGATTACAAACACTAAATGCGCAAGCATTCAAAAGACTTCCGTCTTTGCTTCGCAAAGTTTACACAATGAAGCCAACCAGCCAACTGCAAAGTCTATCAATTCCAAACACTACAAGCAAAAATAATGCTGTAACAAGTAGTACAACACCTGTTTGCTTAAGCACGGTGCTAAACTTAGGCCATGTAACTTTTTTAAGTTCTGAACCAGTTTCCTTTAGTTTTTTAGCAATTTTACTTTGCTTGTTATCCTTTTTCTTTTTCTTAGGTTTTGATTGTTTCTTATTGCTTTCTTTTACTGTTTTTTGTTCAGTGCTAACAACCTTTTCCTCGTTTTTAACTTCAGTAGAAACCTTTTCATTTTCAGCAGAAATTGGACGAGTTTCCTCGACCTTTACTTCTTGGCCAAATTCTTCATTATTTGCCATAACTATCTCCTATTTTGATTCTTTGTGAACTGTGTGCTTTTTGCAGAACTTGCAGTATTTATTAAGTTCCATTCTATCAGGATGTTCAGCAGTATTTTTACTTGTATCGTAGTTCTTACGCTTACACTCTGTACATGCTAAAACAACCTTTCCTGTTTTTGTTTTTGCTTTTTTTGCCATAATTTTTCTCCTAAAAAAACACCTTTGCGGTGTTACTTACCCTAATAATATATCATACATTTACTTTAATGTCAACATGATTTTAAAAAAAATTGCCTAAAATTTAAAATTTTAAGCAACTTTTATAATATAATTTTAATCTAATACCAAAAATTTGTACGATTATTTACGCTAGATACTGAATTTTGCTTATTGTCTACACCTTCATTTTGTTTTATTTCTTCAACTTTTTCCTCGATTGATTTATTATCTAATATATCTTGGTTTGATGCAGTTTCATTATTTTCAGCAACATCATTTTCAACATTTTTTAACAAATCATCAACATCGTTAGTTTGATTTTCTGCTTGCATATTTGTTGCAGAATCAAGTGAACTTGGTTTTGGCTCAAATGTCCCATTTTCCAATTCCTTATTTTTTTTAATTTGCTCTTTGCTAAGTTTTACTTTCTTTTCTTTACTTTTTGCAACTGGAGTATAATTTCCCAACATATATTCAATAAAATTGTATTTTTTGCCTTTAACTTCACTTACATATCTAAATACTATGTATCCAGTAGCAATAAGTGAATATATTGCGCAAATATTACGCATTACCAATGGGAACTTGCTAGAAATCCCATTAAGATTAAAGTCATAAGCAAAGAATAATACTATTAGCATAATTAATTCAAGAGTAATTAATACAAAGATGTCGCCAAAACGTTTTTTATGTTCTTCATCTTTAAGTATTGTTGATATTGTTAATATCAATAGTAAACTTGCACCAATCAATGCAAACCCAACACCGTTGAAGAAAGATATAATGTTAGAAATTGCAATACCGATTGCAAAAATGGCAATAATATATATGTATGCCTTATTAAAATTATTTTTTTCCATAATAAACTCCTTGTTCGTTGTCACTATTATATCACATAATTATACAATTAGCAAATATTTACTGCCAACTTTTTTAATTAATCTATTTCCAATATATGAAAAATGTTAAGTTCGCGTTACTCTTATAGTCACCACAGTTACAATAAACAACTTTGTTTACAACTTCATATTTGCATATTTGTCCAAGTTGCATCTTCATAAAATGTCTTAAACGCAACACACTTAGTAGTATAACATAAATAAAACCTGCCACATTGCAAATAATAAATATATGTCATATTTTAATTATCACGCCAAAATTAAAAGTTTAATAAAAAGTGGCGATTGCTTAGGCGCAAGTTTGTTGTATAAATATCATAACATCAAACCCGCAATGGTTTTTTATTTTAAATCACATATACCTATGCCTGTCCGCAACTATATGTGGCAAGACTATTTTCTACTAATCAAACAATATAATTTAAAACTTGATAACCCAGACAACCTTTATTATGAAGATTGAGATTATTAATTTATATAATTGACAACTGAGTTCCTTTAGTTTTTCATTTTTCATTCTTAATTCTTCATTAAAACAAATAAAAACCCGCTAATTGCGAGTTTTATTTGTTCTATAATATATCTTTTTCATAATTAATTTTGTATAAATTTGTGCTGTTTTCGTCAACTTTTAACAGGTCGCTTATTTCAATGTCGGCAACGATATATACTACATTATCAACGGCTAGCACTGGTATATTTCCACGAAGACGTTGAGGTATCTTTTTGTCTGCCAAAAAGTCCTTTAACTTTTGAGCACTATTACGACCAAATGGTGTAAACATATCCTTATCTTCCTTAAAACGCCACACTGCATTTGCTGGAACTTTGTTTGCGTCAACAACGTGTTGATGAGGTTTAACACCATTAAACACTTTTGAACTCACAATACGAATTGTTCCAAAACCTTCAATATAGTTTTTACCTTTTTTAAATTCTTGAGTGGTTGTTTCCACTTTTTTATTTAAAGGTGCAATTGTTAGATATTCATATTCCTTATGAACTTTGATACCAAAAGGCAAATCGATACTATCGCCATTTTGCCCATCACGAGCAAATTCGCAAATCATATTTACATGCTTGCTTTCAATATCTTGACTAGCATAAGCACTTAATGCTTTTAACAATACACGATTTGTTACACTTGGTTGATAACTAAAATAGTACATAGGTATACGAGTAACATCTCCCAACTTGGCAACGCCACCCATTTCGATTTGACTATTAATATATTTGTCATCTTCAGCGCAAATATCAGCAAAATGTACAAGATTTTTATCAACTGATTTAAATCTTTTACGAATTGTCGGCATAATCACATTACGAATATAGTTGCGTGAATATGTTGAATCTGCATTAGTTTCATCTTCCACAAAAGGAATAGCATATTCGTCAATATAACTCATAATTTCTTCCCTAGGAACTGTAAGCATTGGACGAATATATTTGTTCTCACGCATAGGTTCCATACCTTTAGCACCAGCAAGTCCGCAACCACGAAGTAAATTTAATAAAATTGTTTCCGCTTGGTCATATAAATGATGTGCTAATGCAATTTTATCTACTAATCCCTTTTTGATTAATGCTTCAAAAGTGTTGTAACGTGCGTTTCTAGCACCTGCCTCGATTGACAACTTTTCATCACGAGATAATTTAACCGCATCAACCTTAAATGTGTACGCCTTAATATTATTTTCCTTGCAATAATCCATTACAAATGCACTATCCGCAGCACTATGCTCACGAATACAATGGTCAATATTGATAGCAATCACTTGACACTCAAGCAATTCCTTATTTTCGTTCAAAAAGTGAAGTAATGCCATACTGTCCCTACCACCACTGGTAGCCACACCGATAATTTCACCTTGCTTAATTAGTTTGTTTGCTTTGATATAATCTAAAATTCTGTCCATACCTAACCTCTTGACCTTATTATATATCAAAACTTTAAAAACGTCAATAGTTATGGCTTAAATTGATTCTTTAAAATTTGATAAAGTTCTTTTGTTCGTTAATATTTATTACAACAATTGTTTATTTTGTCATACCGACCGAGCAAATTTATTTGTGAGTGGAGCGTGTCTCAGTCCTATAAAATTCGACATATTTCGTATGTTGAATTTTTTATGTTGTCCACAATAAATTAACAAAATGTGAATTACTTGCTTGATTTTTAAATGTGATTTAATTATAATTGTTTATCAAAAGGAAGTACTTATGAAAAATTATTTAGAATACAATTTTACCACCCGTTTTGATGACGTTGGTGCAACTAGAACCATGATGCCACACAATATTGTATCAGCATTTCAATTATGCTCTAACAATCACTCAGATATTTTAGGTGTTGGCGTTGAAGATATACGTAAAAGCGGTAATGGTAAATGGGTTGTATTAAAGGCAAAGTTTGAATTTGACCGCTTCCCCACTATTAACGAAAATCTAACCGTTGCCACTTGGCCGTTGCAAACACGTATGCTATTCCCACGTTGTTTTGAATTAAAACAAGGCGATACATCTATTGTACGTGGCCGTATGGAATATGGTGTAATCAATGAGGAAACTAATCGCATGGTACTGCCTAAATATGTGGGTGACCTAGGTATAACCGACTTTTTACCAAGCGGAATGAAAGATGACACGTATACTAACACAACTTGTGAATTTAATGAAAGCGATTTGGTGTACACAAAAACAATTCGCCTAAGTGAACTTGACTACAACGTTCATGGCAACAATATTGCATATATCAAAATGGCAACCGATTGTTTTACTTTTGCAGAATATTCTAGCCTAGATATATCAGTACTTGAAATGTACTACACTAATCAATGCTTTGAAAACGACCAAATCCACCTATACAAAAAGAAACTTGACAACAAATACATAATTGAAGGTAAAACCGATACCAAATCAATCTTTCGTGCAGTATTTATATTAAGATAATCAAAAAAAGACCTAGATTTTAGGTCTTTTTTTATATTTACCAATCGTAAATATTGTGAGTGTATACTTTGATATCGTCATAAAAATCAAAATATTTTTTACCATTTTGATTACGACTATTTTTATACTTTTGATATGGTGTAAGCGTTTTTTTATTAGAGTTTAGATTTTTCTTATCACCATTATCTTTAATTTTTACATTATTTATAACACTTTCAGTTTGTGTGTTTTCAGTAATGGTATCTTGACTTTCCGCCACCTTTTGTTCAATATTTGTTTCCATAATTTTATTATACAACAAAAAGAGGACATTGTCAATATTCTTAATTTAACAATCTCCTCAATTCTTTATTTTTCACTCTTAATTTTTCATTTCGCAAACTTTTTTGCGTCTATTGTTTACCAGTACTACCTATTCCGCCACGATTAGCGTTATCTAATTTTTCAACCACATTAAACGCTACTGGTGGTTGGTGTTCGATTATTCTAAATTGACAAATGCGGTCGTTTTTGTGGATTACTGTATCACGCATTGCAAGTGCTGGAAAGCGCCATTGGTCATCATCTCCACAAAATGTTTCGTCAATAACACCTATGCTGTTAGTTTGAAGTATTCCAAAATTTTTAAAAGTTGAACTACGTGGCGCCATTATTGCCTCATATCCCTCAGGAAGTTGCATAGCAACACCAAGTTTAATAAGTTTAAATTCGCCTGCTTTCATTTCAACATCTTCGGCAGCACGCAAATCATACCAATCACTTTTACCTGCAATAAACTTAATAGGCTCAATATCTGTAAAATACTTAATTTTAATTTCCATAATACTCTCCTTTGTATATTATAATTATAACATATTTTCAATTTTAAGTAAATCAAACTAATGTCACTAACCTCAATTTATATAAATAAAAAATATCACGTTATAGTGATATCTTTTATAATTAAAATCCTTTACGCATATCAGCATTAGTAAATTGAATATTTAATGCAAGAATTTTGTTTGAAAGTCGACTATGAATACGGTCATCATATCTATTTAAAATATCATCTGGTATTAAGTTGGTTGAAATTAAAGTTGGTTTATAACGTTTTTGACGAAGATTGATAATATTAAACAAATATTCAATTGTTATATTTTTAAGCAACGGTTCACTTCCCAAATCATCAATAATCAATACATCACAATCCATAAATTCATTAACTTTACTTGGAAGTGAAAAGTGATATTTTCGGCATTCATCATTAAGTGCAAATGCGGTTGTAAACATCACATTAAAACCACGATTAATAAGTTCACTCGCCATACATTCCAATAAAAATGTTTTTCCAGTTCCAGTTCCGCCTGACATAGTAATATTTAATATGTTAGTGTTAGGATATTTTTCACACCATTGTTTAGCCATGTCATATATTTTACGCAAACTAGGACTCAAATCTTTTGAGCAATCATTAAAAGTGACAAATTTATATTGTTTATTAATTTCGTTTAAACGTCGGTTTAATTCAAGTTTTAAGCATTCACACATTTTAAGTCCAACCACGCCAGTGTCATTACACTTGCTACAATCATATTGAGGTTCCATACGCCTAATGTCAATTTTGTGTGAAGATATGTAATTATTATATAATTGTTTAATTTTTTCAAAAGTGTTAGTTGCTTCCAAAATTTGAATATCGCTTCCGCCAAACTTTAATTTAATTAAATCAATTTTTGCTTGATTGTAGTTGGTGTATAATCTTTGAAATTCTTCATTTTGACATAATTCTTGAACATATTGGTCGGCAAGAATTTGCGCCTCATGACGCTTTTTATCTAAATTTAATTTAATTTCATTAATAAGTTGTGTTCTTGTCATTAGATTTCCACCTCATCAAGATTACTAAAGAAACTATTAAGTTGCTCTTTAGTATATTTATCCGATTTTTTAACTTGATTGTTATTTTCAACCACCAAACTAGAATTAGATTTTGCTTGGTCAAGAGTTGTGATGCCTTTAGTTTTCCAACTAGACAAAATCTTATTCATATATTGCATAGCATTAGACTTGCCAACTGAAAGTGAACTTGCAAATTCAATAATTTGTTCATTAAATCCCCAACTTTCGGTCCATGTACGATAAAATTCTCGGTCAAAATCGTTAACATAACGTTTAATTCCAAGACATTCCAAGATTGCACGCACTTTTTCGTCCCAAGCATTAATATCGCCAAGATATTGATTAAATGCCTCAAGTTCAACAATTCCTAATTTATATAATTTTTGCACAACGCGATCATACGCTTCAAGTGTACGAATGCTATTTTTAAAGCAATAATCCGCAATTTGAACTAGGATTTCATCACCATAACCCATTTGCACCCATTTAACAACATATGTATCAATGACTTTTGTTAAATCTTCGTAATACAGTCCAAGACCTTTAACCACCATACGCGCAAGGGCTGTCATATTGTCTTTTTGTGTTTCGTAATTTTCAATTTCTACAACTGAGTTTAATCTCATTTCATAGTACTTATTTAACAAATTGTTTAAATAATTAATATCAACTTTGGTCTTTTTAATTTTGCAACGTTTGGCAACGGCGATAATAGTATTAAGTTCAAAGTCTAGTTCACCTAACCAGCGATTAAGCATTTGAACATCTTCAAGTTGCACTTTACGTTTAGTACCAAGTGCGCCTAACACAAGCATTACTTTGTCGTCCAATACTCCAAGTTCGGTGATTTTATTTTCAACATCTTCGCAAGTGTGCACCCCTTCCTTTTCCCAGTTTTTAGCAACAGTGATTATGTATGGATAGGATACATTTTCGCCCTTTAGATTAGAGCAATATTTAATAATCATAATAAGTGCGTCTGGTTGAATATGATGTTTTTCAATAACATTATAATACTCACTAAACTCAGTAGGGGTAATCATGCGCTTAGACAAAATTTCTTGAACTTGAATATTAAAATCGGTGTACTTGCCTATATTGTATTTTTTAATTGTGCCAAGTGTTGAATTAAGTGGCATAAACCTAACTTCCATAGGACTAGTGTTTAAAATTTGCACCACGCCTTGTTCTTGCCAATATTTAAATGCATCAATAATATCTTGCTCTGATACATTAAGCACATTAGCAAAATTAGTAACATTATTATCCGGAGCAACACTATTAGCACACTTGCTAAGCCCCATCAAATATACTTTTACACACAAATCGGGTGCCTCGGGCAAAAAATTATTGATAAAAATATTATCCACCACCGTTTTATCGTTAATGATATATGACGAACTATATTTACACAAGCACATAGCACAATCTCCTTTTATAATTAT
Organism: Clostridia bacterium; assembly: GCA_017481235.1. GTDB lineage: Bacteria > Bacillota > Clostridia > Christensenellales > UBA1242 > Onthoplasma. The sequence goes on from JAFUPL010000022.1 coordinate 14,881, forward strand.
TATAATAGCATACCAATCAAGTATTAGTAATAGAAATACATGTTAATCCTTAAATAACACTTCCTATTATAAACATCTCAACAATGTACGTCCTATTAAGTTTTCAGTATTAGTGTACCACAAACTAATAAGTTAGGCAACAATAGTTATGCACAATTTTACAATTTTTTCCACAACTTGTGATTTTGGTGTGGATAACTTGCATTTTTTTGTTAATTTATTAATAGATTAGTGTAGAGGAATTACATGAAAAAATTTTTAAAAGTATTCATTATTTGTTTAATTGCGTGTTGTTCAATTATTTTTGTAGGTTGTAAGGATAAAAAAGATGATTTGTCACAACTTGGTGAAAATTTAAGCAATTATTACATGGAGATAAATTATAATGATGAAACCAAAACTTTGTATGCGGAGCAAACCTTAGAATATGTAAATAATAGCGATGCGCTACTTAAAGAAATATATTTACATTTATACGTTGCCAATTTTTGCAACGGTGCAAGTAATAGTCCAATCGATGACTTACATAAGGCTCAAGCATATCCCAACGGCGAAAGTTATGCCACCTTAAACATAATACGTGTACAGCTAAACGGCAAAGATATTATGCCAATTTACGAAGGCGAAGATAATGACTTTATGAAAGTAGAATTAATCGACCCACTTGAACCAACAACTAGTGCAAAAATTTATGTAGAATATAGTGTGACATTGCCTAATATTTCACATAGATTTGGTTATGTTGACAATAATGTAAATTTGGCAAACTTTTATCCAATTGCTTGCGTTTATGATGATAATGGTTGGAGCAAAAACCCGTATCATAGCAATGGAGACCCATTTTATAGCGAAATGGCAAATTATTATGTAAACTTTAGTTGTAGTAAAGACCTTATTTGCGCTTTTACGGGAAGTGTTGAAGAAATTGCTGATGGCGATACAAAATATTACACCATTAACAATATGTGTGTACGTGAATTTGCCATTATGTTAAGTAAGGATTTTAAAACATTGTCTAAAACCGACAACGGCATTAATTATACATACTATTATTTAACTGATGAAACTCCCGACAAAGCGTTGCAATGCGCAATTGATTGCATAAACACTTTTAGTACTTTGTACTATCAATATCCTTATGCTTGCTATAATGTAGTCCAATCAAACTTTTTATACGGCGGAATGGAATACCCAATGCTATCCCTTATAAGTGACGCAATTGATAACTATGATGACTACCTAAACGTAATTGTACATGAAACGGCACACCAATGGTGGTATAGTTTGGTTGGCAATGACCAGTACTCAAATCCTTGGTTAGACGAAGCATTAACCGAATTTAGCACTTTGCTATTTTACGACAACAACCAAGGTTACAATCTCACTCATGAAGGTATGATTAATGGAATGCAAGAAAACTATAATTTGTTTACTTCAGTTTATAAAGACGTTCTTGGCGAAATTGACACTTCCTTAACTAGAAATATTAGCGAATATCCAACAAGTCCAGAATACACTTATTGCGTATATGTAAAAGGAACTTTAATGTTTGACAGTTTGTATCAACTTGTAGGCAAAAAACAATTTTTAAAAGCAATTAAATTGTATGCCCAAACTTACGCTTACAAAATTTCCACCCCAGAATGTTTAATTGCTTGCTTTGAAAAATCAACAAAAACAAATCTTGAAAACTTTTTTGATTGCTGGATTAATGATAAAGTAATAATTAATTAAAATAAATTAATTATTAAAATATTAATAGTTAAAAATAAATTAATAATTAAAATTAAATTAATTTAATATTTTATAAGCATTTAAAAAATAACATTAATTATTTTTAATGTTATTTTTATTTAAATAAAATACTATTTTATAGCAAGTTCATAATTATTTTAATTATTTGATTTAAAATAATTTTTCATATTAATAGTCGAAATATATTTTATTATGTAATATTCATTTAATTTAAAATCATGTGATTGTAAAGGCTCCATAAGTAGGGAGCTGTCAGCGAATGCTGACTGAGGGTATGAAATTATTTTTTGCCATTTAATATCAACAAAATATCTTCACATACTTTATTAAATCTTTTATCAATATCTAAATTTGTATATCTCACTACTCTAATACCTAACGAATTAAAATATTTTGTTCGTTCTTCATCATATGTTAGTGCTTTTTCTTCAAAGTGTTGACCACCATCAATTTCTATTACAAGTTGTTTGGAATTGCAATAAAAATCCGCGATATAATTACCAATTATAAATTGTCTGTTAAATTTATGAATTGATAATTTTAAGCAATCATACCATAATCTTTTTTCTTGCTTTGTCATATTGCTACGCAAATTTTTTGCAAGTGTATTTAGTCTTCTATTTTTATAAAACATACAATATCTCTCTTATTCATATCATCCGTCAGTCTTTGACTGCCACCTTCTTACTTAAGAAGGCTTATTTTAATATCATTACAACCAACTTTACTTCTCTTGTGATTTTAAGTACATATTGTAAAGGTCGCGTTTACTTCGCTTAGTGTCTTTGGCAATTTGCTTACATGCGTCGGTTAGGTTAGTTCCCGAACTAATCAAAACATTAATCATATTAATACATTCCTCGTCCGAAAGTTCAACGTCGCCAATCTCACCCTTATCAATAACTATCACGTACTCACCAGTAGGGTTTGATATGTAGGTTATTGCATAGGTTTCCTTTTTCTTGCCACTTTCAGTTTGCTCAACAATAGGTTGATTTTCAACCTTAATTTCACCAAGTCGCAAAAATTCAACATGCTCATACACTTTACTAATTTCGCTAACCACACACACGCGTCTTCCACCTAGCACATTTGCCAACTTATTAAGGTCGCTATTGATGTTGTATTTGCTTGAATATATTACACTCACGCCCTTAAATGACGCAATATCATTTAGTTGTCGATTGCACTCTTTGTTCTTTTCGCTTAAAAATCCAAAAAATGCAAAACTAGATGTATCAAATCCAGACATAACCAATGCACAAAGCATTGCATTAGCACCAGGTATAACAGTATATTCAATCCCTTCCGCAATTACACGCTCAATCAAAATCCCACCAGGATCACAAATTAGTGGCATTCCCGCGTCACTTACAAGTGCAACATTTTTGCCACTTTTTAATAATTTAATAATGCCTTCCGTACTATTTTTTTCGTTAAACTTATGATACGCTATAAGTTTGGTACCAATATTATATTTATCCATCAATATCTTGCTATGACGCGTATCTTCACATGCAACAATGTCCACCGCCTTTAATGTGTCGATTGCTCTAGCACTAAAATCCGCCAAATTTCCAATAGGCGTTGCAACTATAAATAATTTTGCCATAATTTTCTCCTTTATGTGTTTAGTTATTATACCTATTAGTTTAACATCTCAAATAATAATTTGTCAACATCTTACTAAAAATTTAATTATAATCCAAGCGTAAAATATCTATATAATTTACAAATTTTAACAAATACCTATTTTTAAGCATAAGTCAAGGGGTTGATGCATATTTTTGGACACTTTTTTGAGGTTTGATTCGTATTTTGGGAGGGTTTTAAATGATGTAATAGATATTTTAACTTGCTTAGTATTTGATAGTGTGTGTATTTATATTGTTAAGTGCTGTTAAATATATTTTGCTATTAAAAATATATTGTGTTGATGCTTAAATTGTAACCTATTGCAAAAAAAAGAAACTAATTGATATTAGTTTCTTTATTTGTCGTTAATAGGTTAGATTTTTCCAATCTATTCAAATACGTAATCTAATGATTTAGATTAACCTTGTGTTGCTGGAATGCTAGTTGGATCAATAGTTTTCCAAGCAGAAGCTGACAATGTGTCCTTTGATATGCTTTCAGCGCCAGGATTAGTGTTGCCTTCTCCAACAAAGTCTGCTTGACATACTTGGAAATAAATACTTACACTATAAGTAGCACCCATCCAGTGTTGAGATTCGCCAGTACCAACTTCTGGGTTAACAGATGCGTTGATAGTGAAACTAAATTCAGCACCTGAATTGTAAGTATTTTCTGCGTTAGCCAATTGTTTTGTTGATAAATAGATATAAGTAATATCATTGTTTTCAACAACAAACCACTTTGAGTCATTCGCTAAAGATTGTCCGTCTGAACCCAAGATCATCTTACCTTCGCTATCAGTAATGCTATAGATAACTGGATTTGTTAAATCTTTGTCTGCTTGCGTACAAGTAACAGTACTAGCATCAACACCATCTCCTGCCACAACACACTTATCACCTTCACCATCATTATCATGAGCTTCAGCAAGTGTAGTAGTTACTGAAATAACGGCACGAACATAGTAATTAATATTACTAGTTACTGTAGTTTCAACAACACCATTAATGATCTCTTGATTTGGAACAGCATAACCTTCAGATACAATTTTTGCACCATCAGCAAAGTCAGCATCAGTAAGCACCAAAGTACCTAAAGTTATATTACCTGAAGTGGCAGTTTTTGATGTGTCGCTGAAGTATGCATATGTACCACCAAATGCAAGTACTGCAACCAAAATGAATGATAAGATAGCAATCACAAATGTAGATTTGCCTAACTTATTAATTTTTGACATAATTTCCCCCTTTAAAATTTAACAAAAGAAAATTAATTTTAATTACAACTTTATTTGTGTAACGACATCACAAATATAGGTGTAATGTATTTATTTTCTTTCTACTATCATTATACAAATTACTACATTTTAAGTCAAACATTTTTCAACAAAAAATTAATAAATTTTACAACTTTTTACAACTTTTATTTAATCTTGATTGATAGATTACTGGATTAATATATTTTTAATTAAAAAAAATATATTTTAATAATATTTTAATTAAAAAAATGAAGCAATTTGTTAAAATAGATAACAAATTGCTTCACAATATTTATTAAACTCTTTCAAAATGTGCTATTACTTCGATTGTAACATCTTCACCATTTAAATTAGGGTCCACATCTCTAAAATCGATACCCTTAAACACCTCTATAGTTCCACCACCCACAATTGTGCCATTGTACTTAAACAAATTAGTTTTTGACTCACGTTCAAAATTATCTGCTTCTTGAAGTCCTCCTATCAAAATCTCCTTGCCGTTAAACAATGCTTTGATTTCGATAACTAGTGTTAGTTCGGCGGTTGTGTTGATTTCCAACCTGGAATCTATAACATACACGGTATCGGCACCCAAATTATCGGGTATTAAAAATTGAGTTTTACTTTGACCGTCAATAATCCACTTTGCGTCCACATCGCCTTGAATAGAATACTTGCAATTAGGGTCTTTTTTGCTATTGTAGTATCCAACAATTGCTATTGCCAAGTACACAAGTGACACCACCAGCAACAAACCTAGCACCAATATAATTACATTGTTTCGTCTACCTTTGGTTTGAAGTTTTTGCTTAGTAGCGTCTTGAATAGTTTCCAAATCAAGTACTACACCACCCACTTTTTTACGTGATGATGACGAACTTTTAGTTTTGGTATCAACCCTTGAAGAACTATCCAAATTTAATCCACTAGACCCGCCCATGTGGGACAAACCCCTCATACTCTTTTTTAGTTTTTCTTCCGCGGACATAGGAGAAGAAATAGAACTATTGGTCCTATTGGTTGACTTACTTGATTTATTATCCATATAACTTCTCCTTTTTTGTTTATTTTTATGTTGCGAAGCGTGGCACTACGTGACACTAAATGCGCCAGCATTCTAAAACTCGGTAGAGTTTGCTTCGCATAGGTCAAACTTAACTTTGTGCTTGTTCAAACGTGCCAGTAGCACTACCTTCAATAAACAAGTACAACTTTAGATGTTGACCTTGAACTAAATCTATAAAACTAGGTGGGAACTTAACGCTTTCAATTAATGTTAGGGTTGAACCATCATTGCCAAATGACGCCATTGCCGTATTTTCATTGTTGCTATTAACACTATACATCCAATTGTCACTACGTTTATAAAAATCACCTGTAATACAATTGTTAATGTTGTATGTAACTCCATCAACAATAGCAAATGTCTGGCATCTAATGTAGTAACCCAAACCTTCTTCCTTATTGGTTATAGTTACATTTAATGGATATGTATGATTTGCTTCAATATAATCAGTATCTAAATATATATATTGATTATTATCAATTTCACGCGTAGAACCATTAACCGTTTGCTCCACAACAATATTTATAGGCGGAACATACACTTCGAACCCAATTTGGTCGCTATGTGTTAACCAACTATTTGTTTTGCCAATTGAACCAACGCCAACAACAAAAAGTAGCAATAATGTTATTGCAATTAATACTATATTAACCTTGTTGCTAGTTTTTGTTTTCACCAGTTGCTCCTTTTTTAATTTTTAAAATTGTTCAATATATTTATTGCGCACCAAGTTGCGTCCATACGGACACGTATGCATTGTTTGTTGTTTGAATACTTTCCAATGTTAGAATGATTTTTACACTTGAACCAAATATTACCGACCCCGCATTTTCGTCTAAGTATATATAGTCTGCAACCACTTGACCACCATACGCCGATACTTCGGTTAATGCTATGGTTGTGCCAGTTTCGACACTGGTTGTTTTAGTTCCGTAATAATAGTATCCGTTATGATAGAACCAACCATTCATTTCGTGGTCGTCCCAATTGATGTCGGTAATTAAAACTTCTTTGTTGCCTATTTTTAAGGCAAGTTGTATCCAACCATCAGGGCATTCAACATATTCAGTGCTATCGTCACGCTTGTAACTAGCATCTATTTTAATTCTACAAAACGCACCAACTGTTCCATCAATATTAGACATTTCCAATTTTATACCCTCTTCGTCGGTTGGGTCGGTTTTAATTTGAACAAAGTTTCCGCGTTTTAATTCGCCCGTAATTGCTATCGACATTGACTCATCGACATCTTGCGTTGCATTATTATCATACAATCCCTTAATTGGAGTACTACCATGATTGTAATCCGTCCACACAACCTTAATCATTCCAAGTTCTACATCGCTTTTAGCGGTTGCAATGTTGGAAAAATATGCATAAGTATAACCAATGCTTAAACTTAATAATATTGCAATCAACAATACATACACCGCTTTAGGTATTGCATATTTACGCATATTTTTCTCCTTTTAATAAATTAAATATTTTATTCGCCTGCATCTTGGATAACTTCAATACCTTCTATTGAAATTTCAATATCGTCGGTTACTGAAGTTATTGTATATTTACCTTCGGTAGCAATTAATTCCTCGTCATTTGCTGTAAGTATTACAGTGCTTCCAAATTGATATCCATCATTTAATTGGATAGTAAATGTGAAACTGTCGCCATCTACAACTTCCAAACCTTCATGCTCAAATGGAACTATTGTAAATCTTGTATCATATGTTGTAATTTTGTTTGTAGCACGCTCCACTATTGACGCATTAGTTCTATCGGTTTTGCTTGGTTCGTCATACAACTTAATCATTGCGTCTAACCAACCAGCAAACCATTGATATTGATTTTTACCTTCAAGTTCTTGCACAACATCACTAGACACAATACCCCAACGAGTTTGTTGTTGTGTATCAGCAAAGTTTGCAACTACGGTTGCCAATTTCGCGGTATCTAACTCATTGTTGGTTAAATATTGATAACGTGCAATACCAACATTTAGTTTATGCTCCAATTGTTGCACAACTACGTTTTTGGCATAACTTTTAAACATATCCAAACATATGTTAGGACAAATCACACCTTTGTAATAGTAATAATATTTATTGTTAATTTCGTGTTCAATAAATTTATCTTTATCGGTCAAAATATCAGTTAAATCAGTGTCGCTAACTAATCTAAATTCATAATAACTTGTTCCATTATTTATTAAAACACCATTTTGGTTATCTTGATTATAAATTAAGTTAACGTCTTGCGTGTCCTTTTGACCATTTAAAGTTGCGGTTAAATTAAAATTGGTAATAACCGCGTCAACCTTAACCATAACGTCGGCAACCTCAATATCTTTAGGAATTATGGTGTATGCCAACACCATTTCGCCTGGTTTGATTGACAATGGTTCGGTTAAATGTTTTACTAAATCATAGTCTTCTTCGCTCAAAACATCACCAGTACTTTCGCGAAGTAAAAAGTCCTTATTTTGTACAAATTCAAGCACATTTAAGTTAGTTAAACTAATTCCAGTTATAATTTGGTTTGTGTTGTTTCTGACGTAGATATACCCTGGGTTAGAAGAATTAATTATGCTATAATCACCCTCAACTATAACCTCAACAGCATCACTACTATCATTTGTGTAAATGGCTGTGCCAACATTAACTCTATCAACTTCAAGTTGAGTGTCAATAATTTCTAACGAACACCAAAAGTCGTTTGCTTGACCATCTGCTTGACATTCTGCGGTTGCAGGTATTTTAACCCCGCTAATCAATGTCATTGTATATCCGCTTGGAATATAGGTTACGCCCGAATTATTAATAAATGTAAACACTCCGTTTTCGCATTTGGTTTGCGTCCACATTGTTGTATTATATATCAAACCACCGTCTGCCAAATAACCCGACCCCATTGCTGTCTTTTTAAATACCTTTACAGTTTTTCCGTCAATTTCCTTGTCGGTGTACAAACCGTACCACAATTCGCTAGATATTGAAAATCCGCTAATTGCTAAAGGTTCTTTATTATTGTTAGTAATACTTATATCTGTTTCGTAGGTTTTAAAACCAGTAATAACGTCTTTTACACGAACCAAAACTGGTGAAGACTTGGTTGAATTGTGTATATCGTATGTTGGCAATACAGTATTTTCGTCCCAGTCTACATTATTTTCAATTGAAGTGTCCGCTTTAATAATATTGTTTTCGTTAGATATAAGATTAACGCTGATATTGTTTAAAATCAATCTATAATCATTTAATATGTATGTAGAGTAACTTTCAGCGGTCAACATAATGTAGTCTAAAACATTGATGTATGTTGGTTTTGTTATCTTTGCTTTGTAGTAATAATATGATGTTCCATTGATAATTTCTTGAATTTCGCTAGAATATCCTAATGAAACAATTCCTATTTGAGTTGTATCTAGTGAGATATTTTCTTTACACCAAAAAGCGTCAACTGTTATGCTTATTGTAAGCAAACTTGAATTTGGTATAACATACACACCCAACCCACCATGATATTTGTTACCTGCGGTAATTGCGTTATAATTTCTTCCGCCCTCAACAATTTCATACCTATGTGCGGTATTTGAGTATGTTGGTTGCGAGTTTGTAGGTTTAACTTCACCTGTTGTAAGTTTTCCTTCCAAATCTTGTTCCATTACGGCGTAATCGTATGGAAATTGTATTGACCTTTCGTAATCAACATACGAATTGTATATCATAAATGTCGAATTGTTTGCCGTGGTGCCTTCACCTTTTTCCTTCATATAGGTTGCCCACTTAGTAAACAATGTTGAATTTTGACTAAATCCGTATTCATCTTTTTCGGTTGAGTAAAATTCATGCTTGGCAGTAGAATATTTTCCACTATCAACTTTTACATAACAAGGTTCTAGAGTAACAGTTAATGTATCACCTATAAACTCATATGAATTATTAGGTGATGTGTGGAAAGTTACACCGCTAATTATTGGCAAACTTCCCGAATCGGTTAATGTATTCATATAATACATAACACCGCTTATAGCACTGCTATCTTTCGACGTCGTAGTATAATATATTTGGTCTTGCTCGCCACCAGTTATCCAGTCTTCCTTGCTTCCCATATCAACAATCCAGTTGTCTCTATTAACAAAATTTAACGAAAAGTCATTTGCAATATGTTTTCTAGTTGTTAAAAAGTTTCCTTCACTATCTTTTGTTGTTTGATAATAACTAGTATTTGAATATGTTGCTGTAAAGCGCACCATTAAATCATAACTTTGTTTAAATCCATAGTTTATACTTAATTGATTATTGTATGTTCCTGGACTATAGGTGTATTTACCTTTAGTGCCTTCTGCTGAAGCAAAATCCACGTATGTATCATACTCCAACGTTGGTTCAACATTATTAATTGAACTTGTTTTAAACGAATAGTCAATGGTGGCCAAGGTTGAACCCAAGTTAACGACAAAAGCCATACATAAAAGTATGGCAATTATCATATTAAACTTAAATTTTTTACCTAAACGCACCAAAATATTCCCCCTAATTAAACTTTTGCAATATTGTGTCCGCGCATTTCTTTTTCATTTGAAAGTGTTGAAGTTAACACCCATACACCAAGCACTATATCTATTAATAAGAAATAGTTGCTTTTAACAAATCTATATATTGAATTCCCATCTTGAGCAATTGCTATAACCTTGCCATTAATTTGACTATAATTAATTGTAGCAAAATCCTCATCTTGAACTGCATCACCCTTGGTGGTAAATACAGCACTTTTGCCACTGCCTTCCTTTTTTACAATTCTGTGAGTAACTGGACTTTTTAATTCACCTAATTGAAATTCAATAATGTCACCCTCGTTGTAATCATCAAATGCTTTAATTACCACAATGTCGTCTTTGTAAAATGTGGTTGCCATACTATCACTTAGTACAACATCTAATTTTAAACCAAAGGCATATATGGCAACAACCGCTAAAGCCAGTGTAATAAATATTGATAGCACAAAATTATATAACACTGACTTTACCAGTCCAAATTCTTTAACCTCTTTCATATCAGTAGTATACTTCATATTTCCCCTTTTAGCAATCTTACTTAATATATTTTAACACAAATTGTGTCATTTACGCAAACATATAACGCAAATTTTTTATGTTTATTCAAAATTTCTTAATTTTGGTTGCCAATTTTATTGGTTTTTGAGGTTAAATCACCTTCTTCTCGTTCATAATACGAACAAGTGTTTTCTCCCAAAGTAACACCATTGGCGCCAACCTCACCAATTAGTGCACCTATGTATATGCTCATAGTTATTTTACCATCAACACTAACACCCTCATCTATTAGTGTCTTTTGTATTACAAACGCTTCTTCAATAGTATTGCTATTTAGTTTGCAATTATTAGCAAATCCTGAAATTGCTCCAATGCCAAGAGTTGTAAGTGAATTTCCCTTGATAGAAATAATTATGTTTGCTTCACTATTGCCCAAACTTACTATACAGTTTTCAAATTCACAACTTTCGGCATAACCCACGATTGCTCCAATATACATATCAACACTATTTCCATTATAACCATCTCTATTGTTTTTAACAAGTTCTATAGTACTAGATGTAATTGTTATATTTTGGAATACGCTATTAGTTGTTATTCCATTAAGAGTTTCACTTTCGGCGTAACCAACCAGTATTCCCATGTACAATCTAGATGAATTTAAGTATCCCTTTAATTCAAAGTTAGATAAATTAATATTTTTAAATGTAGCGCCTTTAACTTTGTTAAACAATCCTACATAACCAGATTGGTCAAAAGTTTGAATTGAAGTGTTTGTAACGCCACTAATATAATAGTCTTTGTTTCCGTTAATTGAACCAGTGAATACTTGATTAGCATTTGTAATTGGCAAATTACTTGTTAATGCAATGTTTGCATTTAATTCGTAGTTAGCATCTAGGAAATACACAATATTTCTTAAATGTCTTTCGTTACTTATAATGTATGGTTTTGCAACCGTTCCTTCACCAGAAGCAAATAAATCAAAGTCTAATTTGTAGTAGTCGGTTTCATTTGCCATGCACCAAGTTTTTTGTGAAGACAGACTTTCCAAACGTTGCACTTGAACGTAAATTGAACGATAACTACCTATAGCAGTTGGATAGAAGTAATAATACTTTTCACCATTTACTTGTTTTGTTTTAGTTACGTTAATACTAACAATTTGCGATGGTTGAACATTATCACCTTCGGCCAAAATTGAATCATAATAATCATAATTTATATAATATTTATCGCCTGATTGCTCTCCATTAATCGCCTTCCACTTAAACGCTTGCAATTCTTGGTCGAATTCAAATGTGGTTACATCAACTTGATTAGGTAATTCCATTGATTGATAATCAGAATATTCACCATTGATTGTTGCGCCTTTTACATTAGTATCTATTGCTTTTACTGCAATACTAAATTTATTAGACGCTACTCCTGTAATCACCCATTGATTAGTTTCGCATTTGTATTCTTGGGTTTCAACACCTTCTTGCGCAACGATTACAAGATAATTTTCAACTGGGTTGCCATCTTTGTCAACAACCTTATCCCAACTTATAGTAGTTGAACCTTCATTATATGTAATATTGGCAGGAATACCTAACTTAAACAATTCAACTTGCTCGCTTGCGAATGCACTAAAGTGATTGTTATGATGAGCAAAAACTTTAACTTTAATAACTCCCGCACCAACACCTTCAAAATTAAATGAGTTAATATCAAGCATCTCAGTTTGATTAGTTGTACCATTTGCTAAAGTGTATGAAATTGTATATTTAGCGCCTTCCAGTTCGTCCGCTTTCCAAGTAAGCACGCCATTGTTAGTTGCAATGCTATCAGTACTAATTGTAGGTAATCTATGCGCAACAATTTCGTTGCTAAAGAAACCGTTTAATGATGTTGTTTGACCTTTTAGTCTTGCCTTTATATGATAATCGTAACCAGCAATTAGGTATCTTAATGTTTGAGTAGTATCGGTAAATGATGATGGCAACTCAAACGTATTATCGGTTTCGGTAACTATAAATGTAACTGTAGCATCACCTAAAACATAACTTACATGTATCTCAACACTGCTTGAAGTAGTGTTTGTCCAAGTTAATACTCCATTTTCCATTCTTACATCTTGTAAGTTTGGAAGTATATTGGTTGAATTAGTTGAACTAACTATTGAATTTATATAAGAATTGCTATCCATTCCTAGTGCCATTAGTTTAAATACGTAACTTGAACCAGCAACAAAATTAAACACGCTATCAACACCATTATTTAATTGTTGTGGCAATTGATATGTTGCGTTATGATTATAAACGTTATAATCGCCCGCTTTTAATGTTGTTTCATACAATTTACTTTCGCCATCAAACACTTGCAACAAATAATTATTAATGTATTCGCGTCCACCTGTGTTTGTAACGTATGACATATTCCAGTTTAACGCACCATCAACTACACTTAAAATAGATTGTGGAAGAATGGCAACCGTTTTGCTTTCACCACCTTGTGCCAATATGATATCCATTGAAGTATTGTCGGTGTAGTGTGCTTTGATTGTTGCAAAGAAAGTTCCACCCAAACCAACTAAATTGCTTGAATTGTTTTTACGTGCAGTATTGATTACGTCCGCCAAACCCTTATATACAATAAGTTCGTCTTGCATTTCATCACTCATAACATATGTAATTGTATCAAAAATATAAGATTTGTCACTTTCCAAACAGTTATATAGGTCTTGTTCGGTATGGTATTCTGGATTATACAACACCAAATTATATGTTTCGTTTTCATTAGTTAATGTGATTAGGTAAATTGGGTGGTCGTCACTAGTTGCTTGATCTAACCAAGACATTGTTCCGTTGCTAATGGTTAAGTTTAATATATTGTATCGCTTAATCGTTACGGTATCGCTCATATTAGATTGTACAAATCTACTATCATCACCAATAAATCTTACGCTAACAACAAACGAACCACCTATAGTCAAATCAATGTAAGTATACTCACCAGAACTTCCGTCATAGTAATAATAATAATTTTCAGTAAAGTCAAATGGAATATATCCTTGTGCATTTTGCTCAATAACATTAAACGCAATTCCATTATATTCAAAGTGTTTTAAATTATTTCTGTCTTGATTATCTACAATCAGTTCGCTACCAACTGCCGTTAAACTTGCCTCAAACAATGCGTTATCCACAATTTCCGCCACATACAATGTATATTTGTTGTCTGTTGAAATATTTACTTCATACAAATGTACACCTTGTAACGAGTTTTGTCCATCTACATAATAATTTAATGAGTAATTTAAACCATTTGGAATATTTACAAGCATAACCCCTCTTTGAGTTGAACTAACCTCAACCGTTGGAGTTACCAATTTTTCAACAACATTTTTGTCAACAACATTGTCATCATTTTCCCAATAAGTATTAATTGCTTGATTGCTGGTGTGCCCAGATATGATAGCACCAACACACGCACCTTCAGGCATTATTTCACTACTAATTGTGTTTCCAAATAGTTTTACACTCAAACTATAATCTTCCGCTAATGCAGTACGTAATGTAGCATCATCTTCCACCGCATATTTAACGTCAATAAAATAATTATCATTTGTATATGTGCTTATAATATTTGAACTAGACCACGTTGCAAACAAACCATTAGATATGTACTCTTTGATATTATCATTGGACTTGTCGTTATACATTGTAAATGTATATGTTGTAGCACCTGTTTGCTTATCTGTCAAATAAATTTCTGCTTTCTTGTAGAATGAGTGAACTCTAATATACAATTCGCCATTCTTTACGTAATATTTTTCAACTTGTGGTAAACGCACAACTTGGAATATTTCGCTTTCCTTACTTGATAAAATGCGTGAATTATTGTGCATTGCTTGAACGCTAACGCCATAAACACCTTCGTTAAATGGGTTTAACGTTGTTAAGTCAAATTCATTTACATTTGCTTGACTAGAAACAATAATTTCCTTTTTGTTACCATTTAACAAATATACTTTAAGCAAATAATAACCCGCATTGCTATCGTTTGTCCATACAACATTTCCATTTTTAACTCCAAGACCAGTAGGAGTTTCAAGCACTTTGATTGTTATAGGTTGACAATATTTAGAATTAACTATGTTATCACAATTATCAGTAATTGCCCTAACCTTGATTGAGTAAACACCCGCACCAAATTCGACCTCGCCTTCATCTAAATTGCCGTTTGCATTATCGTCATAAAAACTTGGCATTTGAGGTGCACGTTCAGTACTATTAATTATATAATCTACTCCATTATAGTTAATTATAATTTCATATTTAACTACGTAATTGCCGTTTGCTTGTGGATTGTTCCATGTTATTTTTTCAAACACGTCTTCAATTACTCCATTGCTATTAGGTGTAGCAGATGTAGTAATATCCAAATTAGTAGGACTTAGCAAACCAAATACATTTTTTTCAACCGTTGACGAATTCAAAGTGGTTGCGCTGTTGGAGTATGATTTTAATCGTAAATTTTCCAACAATAACTCATTTTCGCCATACGTAAATAGCGCATTAGGTGAAATTGTAATTTCAAGTTTATCACCATTTTCAACTACTGTAATATCCTCATTTTGACTATTAGTTATATCTAAATTTAACAACTCGTTATTAACAACAACCGCTATTTTTTCGGTCAAAGTCAAATCGGATTTGCGGACTTCGGTATAAATTTCGCCATTTACTACTTTGATTTCAAGTGTAGGCAATTTATATATGTCTTCCAAAGGTGTTCCATTGTTTGAATTTAAATAATAATTATTGCCAACTTTGGTTTCACTATCAATTTGTAAATACATGTCGGTTAGATTGCTTTCTAGCGTATCAAAGTTGTACACACACTTTCCGCCTTGGATTGTAAAGTTTTCCACTCCTTCAGTTAATGCTATAAAACCTGAACTTACAGCATTAGTGTACGCAAGATTGTATTGTTTAGCATTAGCAACCACATTCCATTCAAGCAATCCTTTTGAAATTGTTATAGTTGTACTATCCAATTTTGTTACATTTAATTCGGTTGTTTTACTATTGAAATAATCTCCTGTATTTGCCTTTCCATAAGCAACAATCTTAACATTTCCATTAACCAATTGGGACATATTGTCCATGTTTATAACAGTTCCGTCACTTTGCTTAGCAAGTTCGCTCTCGCTAACAAATTTGTCTTGACTAATAGCAACTTGATAATTTGAAATATTTACATCATCAGTATCAATAGAAAGATATTTAACATTGTTTTCTCTTTCAATAATGCTAAGAACTGGCGACTTTAAAAATTCAAAACTATAACTATTTATACCCTTATTGAAAAGTGTTCGAGTATCATCATTTGTGGAAACAAATTTAATTTCATACGCAGTATTTTCGCGGTAAGCAACTCCAGTATTATCCATTAATTGCAATAGGTCTTGCATTTGTATCACATTGTTGGTGGTTATAGAATAATTTTCATTTATATCAATGTAATGTTCGGTACCTAAAAGTGTAATAATAGCAATATAATTTGTTGCATTTTCAACAACATTAAATTCAATACTTTGTTGATTTTTAGCAATAGTTGAAACTTTATCTAAAACCTTTAATACATTTTCACTTTGCGCTTCATTAGAAGTTACCACATTGTCATTGTTTTGTGAAATTGTAGTAAAAATTTGATATTGTCCCGCACTTTGCATAATTGTAGAAATCTCTTCTATAGTATTATACTTAGCGTCGTGCAAACTTGTTTCAAAACGGGAACCAGTGTAGACAAAATCGGTTAATATGATATCGTTATCCCCATTATCAATTCTTAAGTTTAAGTCATAACCACTTCCAGTTAAAGTTGTACTTGGAGTGACTATCAATTTACCATTAGATATTTGGAAATCACACAATCCGTCTAACTTTGATACTGAATATGTTTGTGTTGCTGAAGCAATAACCAAATTATATCCAGCACTAACATCTTTAGGGGTAGCATATACTTTGGTTTGATAAGTTTGAGGAGTAGTAATTAGCGTGCTACAGTTTGCTTGATTGTTTACAACTGATACACTTTGTTCATTTAGCGTAAACTCATACTTGCCCACAAAATCATTATCATCACACTCAATGGTGTATATTAATTTGCTTTTATCAAATGAAATTGTTGGCGTTGCAAGTTTTTTTACACTTATTTGATTTTGAGTTAAAGTTAACTCACTATCCAAAATATTGGAATTGTTGCCCACGGCTTGCGCAGAATAAATATAATCACCTGCCGTTAAATTGCTTAAATCATATTCATTATCACTTATATTTTTATTTTTAGAATTTTCAAACAATTTATATGATACAGCATTTGCAACTTCACCATCTTTATCTACTATTAATTTTAAATTAGTATTATCAATATATATTGTTGGCGTAGACAATTTTTCAAAGTTAATTGTAGTTCCATCATTTAAATTTTCTGCATCAAATACATTAGTTCCATTTCCAAACACAAATACTTTTGCAACATAGTTACCTGCCTCAAGCAAACTAGTATCCAAATCAAATTTATATCCACCTATCATATTATCAAGTGTAATAATAGCATTATTTAAGCTATTAGCATTATATATTTCAATTTTATAACTGCTTGCGTTATCAACTGGTGAAAGTATAAACTGTTTGTTTGTCAAACTAGAAATACTACCTTCACCCAATTTGGTTAAAGAAATACTATTAGATTTTGCGTCAAATACATTATTTTCACCCAAACTTTTAATGGTAATAGTATGATTGCCCACGGCAAAATCATATGCCGATAAATCAAAACTAAACATTTTTGTGTCTGTGTCATATTTATATTGATTATCATAACTTGAAGTTGTCAACACTTTATCAACATCATTAAATGCAATATGATATTTGTTTAATGTACTATTATCGGCATCTTGCCAATATAATTTTTGATTTTGTATTGAAAGTTGCAACCCTTGCAAAACAGTCCAATTTGAAAAACCAGACGCCTTAGAAGATAATGTTGCTACATTTTCGCCATTTCCATTATTTCCGCAAGTGGTAACTTGAATACTATAATCACCTGCACCAAAGTTGCTTACGTCATACATATTTCCAAGCACAAAACTTTTATCAACCATTGTGCTTCCTGCGCCATTTTTAATAGTAACCAAATAACCTTCCGCGCTGTCAATACTAGTCCAACTAACGCTGTTATTGTTAATTGAAATTTCAGGAGTTGCTAAAATCGTAAACAACAATGGTGAAGAATACTCTTTTCCTGTGGTTGAGTTTATAATATTTGAATTTGCCAAAACTTTACAATAATATTCACCTGCATCTTGATATGCAATTTGTATGTAGTTTGTATTTATATTTTCATATTTTTGCAACAAGGCATTGTCTTTGTATATTTCAACTGTATAACTTTGAGCGTTTTTTACAAAATCCCAACTAATAACCCTATCATTAATTGCAATATTTTTTACACTTCCAATCACGTAATAGTCCAAATTAGTGGTCTTACCACCAAATAAGTTTACACTATCTAAAGCGTTGTAACCCTCAAGATTTGGAGTAATTTGTAATACATATTCCGCACCATTTACGCTATCGGTTAAATCTGAAATGTCTAAACTTAGTTGCATTTCATCAAAACTTAAGTTACTAACAGTTTTATTTTCAATCACTTTACCGCCAACAACAATACCAATATTATAACTTGCAACATTTTTAATAGCATTAAAGTACAATGTTTCGTTTTGCACATACACGCCATCAACACTTGAAAGTTTTACAAAAGAAATTTCCTGACTGTATTGTGAATCTTTAAAAATCTTACCATCACCAGACGATTTTACTTTGCACACAACAATTTGATTGCGCAAATCATTTATTTTTGACAACACATTCTCGAAAGCATATTCGGTATTGTTTCCAATGTTGATTTCTTGACCATTAACATTTAAAACATATGAATTGGCGTTATCCTTACCCACAAATGTAAATTTATTTCCGTCGAAATTTAACTCGCTTGGCACATCTAATTCAACTGCCTCGCTATAAATATTTACCGATATAACGTCATTTATATTTTCATTTTCGTCACTTATAACCTTTAGTTTTACATCTAGCGAAGGTTTTAAAGCGGTAATAGTACCACCTTCAATCGACAATGCCGTAACATCACTACTAATTAATGTGTAACTTCTACTAGTGGCATAACTAGGCAAAACTTTAACAATTGGTGAATATTGTTCACCAACTAACAACTGTATGCTTTGTTCAGTAAAACCAATGCTTTCAACCTCTACCCTAGTTTCTTCTTTACATGCAAAAAAAACAAAGCACGCCAACAACAGCATAATACCTAATAATAAATTTTTTGCTTTCGTCCTTATCATATGTTCCCCTTAATTGTAATGATAATCTTTGTTAATATTATTTTAACACAATACCAATTTTTTATCAAACAATTTAAGCAGAAATTTAATATATATATTATATAAATCAATATCCGCAAATACAACTAATTAATTTCATCATCAAAATAAATAATTGTTGAAAATAATTTTCAAAAAAGCAAAAAAAATCAATTAAATAATTACATTTAAATTTGTATAAATTACTATAAATAATTGCGTAAAATACTTAAAAATAGGTAATTGGGCATATTTTGAATTTATTTTTTATTTCACATTTCAAATTAAATTAATTATTTTTTGCATTAAATGTATTGTTTTAACATATATACAATTATGGATAATATTGATTATATTTTTACTGATAAAGAATATGATACATTAAACAAAAAATACTCTCAAGCATTAAAACCATGCGCATGCGATTGTATTAATGAATTATCAAGCGTAATTAATGAATTGGAAAGCAACAGTTTTCAAACCCCTCTAAATACTCAAAATAAAGTTTTAAGCAATCTATATCAATCTAAAAAAACTCTCGAACTATTGCACAAAAACGTAACTACTAAAAATATTAAGTTTTCACACAACCCCTTTAATCTTATCTATCATCTAAACAATATCTCCACCAAATTAAATTCTCACACTATCAAAAGTCCATATCAAATCATATATTTAAAATCAAATGAATTTATTTTAAAATCAATAAATATACTTTGTGAATATTTTATGAGTAAAAATATTAAAATATTTAAATTTATTTAATTAAAAAAATGACAACATACTGAAACGTTGTCATTTTTATATTGTTTTTGTAATTTTATTTGAATTTTAATTTTTTTGCTTATTTTTATTAATTTTATGTTTAATTATTTCATAAATAATTACGATTAAAACCAGAATTAAAAATATATATATTAACCAGTGAGTAAATTGTGGAAAAATTACACAGATGGTAGAAATAATTATTCCTGCAATCAAATTTCCTAATTGCACTGATATAAATGTTTCAATAAAATTCAAGTTTAACATCACCGCAATACACACTCCCATCCAAACGCCGGTCAATGGTAATGGAATTGCCACAAAAGCAAATACCCCTAACATTTTTAGCAATTTAGTTTTAGTTGCATTATTTATTGTTGAAATTTTTTGCAAATTATCATGTGTTGGATTTGTATCCCCTTCTTCATTTTTATCAAGATTGGAGTTTTGCAAATCTGTTTGCGCGTATTTAGATGATTGTTTTTTTACTCTATTATCAATAAAATTTGCCAAACCTTTAAACATCTTTGTTTTTCTCAACAATTTCATAATAGGTAAAAAAGCAAAGTACAAACATACTACAACAATACTACACCCTAAATAAGCCGACCACAATGCTTGCCAACGACTTAGTGCGTTTGCACCCCAAAACGCATCACTCATTCCAAAGGGTATTCCGCCTTTAAGTTCCATTATAGGAACCATTGACACAAAAATCGTTGCCAATATTACATTATCATTAAATATCTTACTAAATATTTCCCCTATTAACTCTGTCATAATTTCCCTTTTAACTAAATATAGTCATTTTCATTTTTTATTTTAATCTTAACACCAACTTTTGCATCTTTAACACTTTCCAACAAACAAATAGTTGCATTGCTATTAGAATGATATATTTCCATATTTTTAACTTGAAATTTATTTTCAGTTAAATAACCCACGCTTTCACACAATCTATCACTAGGCACAACAAGGTAAAATTTACCCTTACTTTTAATTAAACTACTTGCCTTTATAATAATTTGACTTAAGTTTGTCGCAATTTCATGACGACACATTGCCTTGCTTATGTTTTGATTTGTTTTTCCATTTAATTTAAAATATGGAGGATTACAAACTATTATGTCAACATTTTTATCAAAGTCATTTAATGTTAAATCATTCAAATTTTTACACAAAACCTTGCATATTTCTTGCAAATTATTTAATTCAATATTTTTATATATTAATTCGCACATACTTGTTTGAATATCATTAAAATATATTTTATTACAAGGATTAATACTATATGCGTACAACCCAACAACGCCACTTCCTGCACACATATCCAGCACAGTGTCGGTGTGTTTAAATTTGCAAAACTTTGCCAATTTAATTGCGTCTGAAGTAAATTTGTATAAACTTTCATCTTGATAAAGTCTTACACCGTTTTCAAATTGTTCCAAACTAAGTTTAGTCATCATCACGCCTTATTTGGGAAAATTGTATTTCGGTTAATGGATAAATTTTACGTTCGGTCTCATCTCCTTTAACAAATTTAACCTCAACTTGTTCATGCAAAACATCTAGCGACTGAACCTCGCCTTCTCCGTTAGGTGTTGCTACACGTTGACCAACTTTTGGCATTTTTGCTATCATTTCACTATAAAACTCATCTTCATACTTTAAGCAACATAAAAACTTTCCACACATTCCGTTAAGTTTGGTTGGATTTAGTGACAATCCTTGATTTTTTGCCATTTTAATAACAACCTTATCAAAGTCATTTAAAAACGCTTTACAACAACAAACTCGACCACATATACCAATAGCGCCAATTTGCTGAACTTGATCGCGACTGCCTATTTGGTGCATTTCAATACGTGTTTTTAATTTATTTGCCAAACTCTTAACTATTTCTCTAAAATCCACACGACCTTCAGCAGTGTAATTAATAATCACTTTTTCCTTATCAAGGGTATACTCAATCATACACAACTTCATATCAAGTCCAAAATCAACAATTTCTTGCTTAACCATTGGAATTAATAATTTTGCATCTTCTATGTTTTGATTATATATTTCCATATCCTTTTCGGTTGCATATCTAATCATATCCAAAGGTTCTGGCGCTTCGCCATCTTTGTATTTTACCACTTTGGCAACTTCAAGTCCTCTAGCTGTGTTTACGACAATTCGTGCATGATGGTCAAATTTTTGATCGGTTGTGTAATACAAAATTTTAGGATTTTCATTAAACGTAAGTCCTACTTGCATAAATATTTCTCCTTTAATATATTATAAAACAATTCATCTAATACATAATTAAAATTAACATTTGAGTCGAGTTTTCGTGTTGCTCGGTCAATCAATTTTAACATTTTAATCAATACTTGAATTTTGTAATTTGCTTGCATATAACTAATAACTTGCTCACTAAATAACCCTTGAGTGTTAGTTAATGCACAATTAGTTGCATTAAGTAATAGTGTTAAATATTCTTTTTTGTTTTCGGATTTGATTTTAAGTTTGCCTACAATATTAGGTATATCTGCGCTGGATTTTAAATTCATAATTGTTTGCTCTAGCAAATTTAAAACCTCACTTTCTTGTAATGTGCTATATTTTACCGCATCAGTCAATGTTATATCGCAATGAATAAACCTATCAATGTTAACGCCTTGATTTGTTAGGTCGTTTGCTACAAGTTCAAGGTCAACTTTAGATACATAGTGCTTTACCAATCTACTTCTAATAGTTGGCAATAATTTTTCAATATTGGTACAAGTTAACACAAATATTACTTGTGGATTAGGTTCTTCCAATGTTTTAAGTAATTTATTTTGCGCTGTTTCATTAATACCTTCAGAATTTGTTATAAACACAATCTTATAGTTATACACCATAGGTTTTAATTGGACGTTATCTATCAAATTTTCAATATCCACCACTTGTAAGTTGGGTTTATCCAATATTAGCAAATCTGGATTTTTGTTGATTTCCACTCTTTTACATGCCTCACAACTAAAACATGCAGGTTTACCACAAAAAATTGACGCAATAAAAACCTTAGCAAGTTCGATATTCAACATCTCGTCTTCACCATAAAATAAGTATGCGTGAGACGGACTAACTATATCTTGCTTAACATTATTAAATATTTGCGTATCCTTAATTGCTTGTAACATAATGTTATTATATCACATAAATCCCATTTTTTCAATCAAAACTATAAAAATATATTCGTCATTACATTAATTAATTTAAATTATTTTATCAATCACTAATTTTGCCAACAAAAAAACTTCCCACAAATAGTGAGAAGTTTAAGATTTCTATCCACGAAGACCTAATTTCTTCTTAATAGCACGACAACGTTCAATATCTTCTTGTTCCAAATATCTTAACAATGCACGACGTTGACTGTTCATCATTTGAAGACCACGAGTAGAGTGTTTGTCTTGCTTGTTGTTCTTCAAGTGTTCAGTCAAGTTGTTGATACGTGCTGTTAAAAGTGCAATTTGCACTTCAGTAGAACCTGTGTCGTTTTCGTTCTTGCCATATTCAGCAATAATCGCTTTCTTATCAATCATGATTTACTCTCCTTTTATAAATTCGCCTATAACCTTGTGAGAATCGAGTAAATTTCATCACAACGTCAAGGTACTTTTTAAATGTAACATATTTTTAAACTTTTGTAAATAGTTTTAATAAAATTTATTAAAAAAGTTTGCTAAATTGCAAACTTTTTCTCTATTTAATCTAATTCAATCACAAGCACACCAAATTGCTTTTCTTCTTCTAATGAATAAAAAGTATGATAACAATCCACAACTTCTTCAACAGTATAGCCTTTACTAAATCCAGCAAGCACACAATTTTCATTATTTGCCATATCAATAAAAGAATTATAAAGTCGCAAGTCTACAACCTTCTTAACAAGAGTTTGATTAGGATTGTCGCGATTAGTAAACAATATTTCATCACCAACTGCAATTAATTTACGTTTAGCGTCATTTAACCTTACTTCAATTGTCTTTTTACCTTCAGTCATTTGCTCAAAAGGTAATTTGTTTAATCTCATTTCGTATCTCATACCATTTACTCCTTAAATTTTAATTTAATGTTGCTTTAAATCTACGAACACCAGCAGAAACTGCTTCTTGCTTAGAAATCTTAAATGTTCCAAGTTCCTTTGTATTGGTTACGTGTGGACCACCACAAATTTGGAAGTCAACATCACCAATTTTATAAATACTTACATTTTCGTTTTCATCGGCCTTATGAATACCATAACCGCCTTGCGCTTTTGCGTCTTTAAATGTCATTTCTAGACGTTCAACAGGTATTTCACGTTTGATTGCATTATTTACAAAATCTTCAAGTTGTTTAACTTCTTCTTCAGTCAACTTGCGGTCAAAGTTAAAGTCAAATCTTAAACGTTCACTTGTAATATTGCTACCCTTTTGTTCAATATGATTGCCAAACATTTTACGAAGCCCAGCAAGTGTTAAGTGACATGCAGTGTGAAGACGAACAGTTTCAACACTATCATCAGCAAGTCCACCCTTAAATGCACCAGCAGAAGTTGAACGTGCAAGTTCTTGGTGTTGCTTAAATGCCTCTTCGTATCCAGCCACATCAACAGTAAATCCAATTTCGGTTGCCATTTCAATAGTCATTTCAAGTGGGAAACCAAATGTATCAAACAATCTAAATGCGGCCTTACCGCCAATTTCAGTTTCTTCAACATAGTTATCATTGGTCATTTTCATAAATTGATTTTTACGATTGATACCGTTAACAACTTTTTCAAATTCCTTAGTACCCGCTTCGATAGTTTTGTTAAACTTATCTATTTCCTTGTTTACTTCGCTAACAATATAGTCTTCTTTTTCTACTAATAATGGATATGCCTCGCCATAGATATTTTCAATATATTCCTTAACAATATTTAATAACGCTTCAGTTCCAACATTTATTTTACGTGAATAACGAATTGCTCTGCGCATTAATCTACGCAAAATATATCCACTTCCAACATTGCTTGGTAATATTCCATTAACGTCTCCAATAAGCATTGTTGCAGTACGCAAGTGGTCAGCAATAATACGCATAGCCTTAGTACTTTCATCATTTTTGCCATACTTAATTCCGCTAGCATTTTCTAATATTGAAATAACGCCCTTAAATATGTCAATTTTATATCCATCAGTTAATCCGTTTAGGAACATAAGCAAACGTTCAAAACCAAAACCAGTATCAACATTTTTATTGCTTAGTGGTTTATATCCATTAGCAGTTTTTTCATATTGCATATACACATCATTACCAATTTCAACATATCTACCGCAATCACAAGTAATGTCACAATTTTCACTACATTTGTTGTCGTTACGTGGATAAAACCATTCATTGTCTGGTCCACAAGGTGTTCCTGTTGTACCTTCAAGTTCCCACCAGTTATCTTTTTTCGGTAAGAAGAAGATGTTTTCTTTCTTAATTCCTAAATTCAATAAAAGTTCAGCGGTTTCTTCATCTCTTGGCGCAGTTTCGTCCCCTGCAAATACTGATGCACAAATTTTATCCTTATCAAAACCAAGTTTTTCGGTCAGCAACTCAAATGTCCAGGCGGTTTTTTCCTTTTTAAAGTAATCGCCTAATGACCAGTTTCCCATCATTTCAAAGAAAGTAAAGTGACTTTCGTCACCAACACTATCAATATCAATAGTACGCACACAGCCTTGAATATTGCAAAGTCTTGTGCCTTGTGGGTGCTTTTCGCCTAACAAATATGGCATTAATGGTTGCATGCCCGCTACATTAAACATAACGCCAGTAGTACCATCACCAATTAGTGATACTGCACCAATATTTACGTGACCTTTACTTTCATAAAACTTTAACCAAGTTTCTCTTAATGTTTTACTATCAAATTTCATAATTTTTCCTTTATTTACTATCCTTTAAACCTACTGTTTCATTAAATACTGGCAAACTTGCTGTTGAAGTTTTATCTTTTACATAATAACCCATACGCACAAATTGCATAGCGTTAGTTTGCTCTAATGCAAATGGTTCGATATAAGAATTATATTCAACTAGCGAATTTGGATTAATAATCTTATCTAGCATACCCTTTTGGTAAGTTTCGCCTTCCTTTAATAAGTTGTAGAACTTACGAGTTTTGCAAGGAGTTGCGTGCTTGCAACTTAACCAGTGAATTGTACCCTTTGCCTTAATTCCTTGTTCTTGAGCGTCATATATTACACTACAATTTAATTGCTTAATACTTCCGTCTTCGTTTTTAACCACTTCATCACACTTGATGATATATGCTCCCATTAGTCGCACTACACCATCTGGTTTTAAGCGGTGGAATTTACCTTCTGGGAATTCCATAAAATCTTCTTGCTCAATATACAATTCGTTGCTAAAA
>JAFUPL010000023.1 GCA_017481235.1 Clostridia bacterium
AGGTCTAGTTTAACAAGTATAACTATACCATCAAGTGTAACAAGTATAGGCGGTAATGCATTCTATAGTTGTAAAACTTTAGCAGAAGTATACAACCTATCCAGTTTAGATATAGTAGCGGGAGCAAGTACACATGGTTATGTAGGATATAATGCAGGTATAGTAGTAAACGGACCAAGAGATGAAAGTAAGTTGGTAACCATAGATGGAGTAGATTATTATAAGAATAGTGAAACAGATTATGGATTACTACGTTTAAGTGATAAAACCAAAACAAGTATAACCCTAGATAGTAGAATAACATCAATAAGAAATAATGCTTTCTATCAATGTATCAATTTAACAAATGTAGATTTAAGCAAATGTAATAATCTAACAACAATAGGAAATGATGCTTTCTCTGGTTGTAGTAGTTTAATAAGTATCGCCGTACCAAGTGGTTTAACAAGTGTAGCCGGTGGTGCATTCAGTAGTTGTAAAACTTTAGCAGAAGTGTATATAAGCGACATAGAAGCATGGTGTAATATAAGTTTTATGAATGGTTCTGCTTCAAATCCATTAAATAATGGTGCTAGTTTATATTTAAACAATCAATTAGTAAAAGATTTAACTATACCAAGTACTGTAACAGAGATAAAACAATATACTTTCACTGGTAGTAGTTTAATGAGTGTAACAATCCCATCAAGCGTAACAACAATAGGAACTTCTGCATTCGCTAGTTGTTATGCATTATCAGAAGTATACAACCTATCAAGTTTAGATATAGTAGCAGGAGCAAGTACATATGGTGATATAGCACGTTATGCCACTATAGTAGTAAATGGACCAAGAGATGAAAGTAAGTTTGTAACCATAGATGGAGTAGAATATTATAAGAATAGCGAAACAGATTATATAGCATTACGTTTAAGTGATAAAACAAAAACAAGTATCACGCTAGATAGTAGAACAACCCAAATAGGTAGATATGCTTTCTATGGATGTACAAGTTTAACAAGTGTAAACCTAAGTGGATGTAGCAATCTAACCACAATAGGTGATTGTGCATTCTGTAATTGTTCTAGTTTAACAAGTATAACTATACCATCAAGTGTAACAAGTATAGGCGGTAATGCATTCTATAGTTGTAAAACTTTAGCAGAAGTATACAACCTATCCAGTTTAAATATAGTAGCGGGAGCAAATACACATGGTTATGTGTCAGTATATGCAGGAATAGTAGTAAACGGACCAAGAGATGAAAGTAAGTTAGTAACCATAGATGGAGTAGATTATTATAAGAATAGCGAAACAGACTACATGGCATTGCGTTTAAGTGATAAAACAAAAACAAGTATAACCCTAGATAGTAGAACAACTTCAATAAGAAATTATGCTTTCTATGAATGTGCTAGTTTAACAAATGTAGATTTAAGCAAATGTACTAATCTAACAACAATAGGTTATTATGCATTCTATAGTTCTAGTTTAACAAGTATAACTATACCATCAAGTGTAACAAAGATAGGACAATATGCTTTCCGAAATAGTGGACTAACCAGTTTGACCATACAAGGTTGGGATAGTGGAACATGGTATAAGACAAATAATAGTACAAATTGGAATAATATGACTAATGGTACTGAGTTTACAGGAAGTTTTGCTGACGCTAGTCAAAATGCAACATGGTTTAAGAGTAATTCGTCATATTATAATTACTATTGGTACAAAAAATAATTGCCTCAGCAATTATTTGAGTGAAGAACTAAGAGTGAAGAATGAATAATTAAGGATAGATTATAGATTTTCATATCATCCGTCTGACTGCGTCATCCACCTTCGGGACGACAGAAGACTAGAATGCGGACGCTGTCGCGTTATAAAAAAGATTTAGACCTAAAAAATCTAAATCTTTTTTTTGTAATAAAATATTGTAAAAGTATTTCAAGTTTTGGGAAAGTGTGATATAATAAGATTATGGATATGGAATTACTTGCCCCTGTGGGGAATATGGAAAGTTTAAAAGTGGCGATATATAATGGTGCGGACGCGATATATTTGGGTATTAGGCAATATAATGCACGCAACAACATTGACGGGTTTAGTTTGGATACTTTAGGCGAGGCGGTGGAGTTTGCGCATCTTTATGGCGTTAAGGTATATTTGGCACTTAATATATTGTTTAAGGATAGTGAATTGCAAGACGCACTTGATGTGGTGGTGGAAGCAAACAACAAAGGTGTAGACGCATTTATAATCCAAGACCTTGGACTTGCCTATTTGATACACACATATTATCCTAGTATTGAACTTCATGCAAGCACTCAAATGGCGGTGCATAACCTTGAAGGGGTACGCGTACTTGAAAAGTTGGGATTTAAACGCGTGGTGCTTGCGCGTGAAACATCAATTGATGAGATTAAACGCATAACTGATAATAGTGATATTGAAATTGAGTTTTTTGTTCAAGGGGCATTGTGCGTAAGTTTTTCGGGCAATTGCTATATGTGTTCGCACCTTGTGGGTAAGAGTGGTAATCGCGGAGTGTGTCAACAATTTTGCCGTTTGCCATACACCTTTGAAAGTGGGGATATTAAACGTCATGGATTTTTGCTAAGCGCTAAGGATATTAATATGTTGGACCAGTTAAAAGAGTTAAAGCGCTTGGGGGTTAAGAGTTTGAAGATTGAAGGACGTGCTAGGCGACCATTTTATGTGGCGCAAGCATGCAAAATTTATAGGGATATGCTAGACTTTGGCAAATATAGTAACCATGATTTGGATATGTTAAAGATTGCCTTTAACCGCGAATACACTCCAGCATATTTTAATGGGAATGCCAACATTATTTCACAAATTCAAGGCAATAACGGTCTTTTAATTGGCGAGGTTAAGCGAGTGAACAATGGCAACAAGTTTAACGAAGTGTATATAACATCTAATTACGACCTAAAGGGAAAGTGCGGACTAAAATTTATATATAATGGCGAGGAGATTGCATCTATTGGTGCGCATGACGTTAAACGTGTGGGCAATCTTTACCGCATAACCACTACATCAAACATTAGGGTTGGTAGCAAGGTGCATATTATTCAAGATGAGGTGTTGGAACAAGAATTACTTGGAAATATTAAAAAACTTCCAATTAAAATCGACTTTGAGGCAACGCCTAATCAACCGATTAAAATAGTTGCAACCTATGGTGATATTAAATTAAGCGTTGAGGGTGAAATTTGCCAAAGTGCAAAGACCATTGCTATTGCGCGTGAGCAAATATTAAAGCAACTATCACGAAGTGATATTTTCGAAGTTGTTGATTTTAATTGCAATATAAATAACTGTTACATATTAAATTCATCTTTAAATAAATTGAGAAATAATATCTATAATAAATTACATCAAAAAATAATTAAAAAATATCAAAAAAATATTTTAAATAAAATAAATATCGATAAAATAAGTATATTAAGTACTATAACCAATCAAAATAAAGAATTTAATTTTGAAATAATTAATAATATTAATGAGTTAAATAATATTAAAAAATCAAATAATATAATTTTTGATTATAATAATTTTAATACTGAAGACATAAAAATATTTGATAATTATTGTAAAGCAAACAATATTAATGGATATATTGATATTCCTAATTTTGCAACATTTAAGGATATTAATCTAATTAATGTAGCATTAAAACAAACCGATTTAGGCGTGGTGGCAAATAATTTATATGCGCTTACATTTGATTGCAAAATGCTTGGCGGGCAATTTTTAAATATCTACAATAGTTACACATTGCATGTATTAAACAAACTGCATGATTTTGATGCGATGTTTGTTGAAGAATTGACTAACGCGGAAATGGATAGTTTGCAAACGGATATCCCACTAATTAAACGTGAGCGTGTGTATATGACATTACTTCATTGCCCATACAAGCAAAATCTTAAATGTGATTGTGCCACTTGCAAATATGATGAAGCAACCTACGAAATTAATAGTGGGAAAAAGTTTAATGTAAAACGCAAAAAAACATCAACATGTGTATTTTTATTAAAGGATTGATATGAATTTACCGCAACAATTTTTAGATAGAATGAAAAATTTAGTTCCAGATTATGACGAGTTTGTTAAATCGTACAACAATCAATCCGTTAAATCCTTTTTCATAAATAATAATAAGGTGGAAGATGATGAGTTTTTGTCTAAATGCGATTGGAACATTGAAAAATGTGCAAATGGGTTTGTGTTAAATGATGACATTAAAGTGGGAAAAATACCAGAGCACCATGCTGGAATGATTTATATGCAAGAGTTGAGTGCTATGATGCCCGTTACATTTTTGCCTTTGCGTGATGATGACTGGGTGATTGATTTGTGTTCCGCGCCGGGTGGAAAATCTATTCAAGTAGCAAACAAAATACCAAATGGATTATTAGTGTCTAATGAAATAGTTAAATCGCGTGCAAGTATTTTAAAATCCAATATTGAGCGCATGGGACTAAGTAATGTGATTGTGTCAAACAACGAACCAAAGCAACTGGAAAAGTTTTTTGGAGGTATATTTGACGCGGTGGTGGTTGATGCTCCTTGCTCGGGCGAAGGAATGTTTAGAAAAGACGACAACGCAATCCTTAACTGGAGCGAAGAAAATGTGAAAGCGTGCGCTATTAGACAACTGGGTATTTTGGAAACTGCAAACAAACTGCTAAAGCAAAATGGATATCTACTATATTCTACTTGCACCTTTTCAATTGATGAAGACGAGCAAGTGGTGGCGGAGTTTTGTGCTAGGCATAATTATGAAATTATTCCTTTAGTGTATGATGGTGCGCTACAAGGGGTTAAGATTGAAGGGTTTGACACGGAGCGTTGCTTAAGATTTTATCCACACAAATTTAACGGCGAAGGGCAATTTGTGGCACTACTTAAGAAAATAGAACCAAGCACTAGTTTTATAGATGGGAAAGTGTATTTCAAACCATTGCAAAAATTTCCAACCGAATTTAAACTATTTAAAACTTTTTGCGAGCAAAATTTAAAAGAGTATGAATTCATTTTAAATAATGTGATATACAACAATAACATTATATATTATATTGCCAACAAGCAAGTGGCGGAAAGTGGACTTAATTTGATAAATTGTGGAGTTGTGTTGGGCGAAATTGTTAAAGGAAGGTTTGAACCTAATCACAACTTTATTACATGTTTTGGGAAATTATTTGATAGTCGATTAGATGTAAACAAAGAAGATGCGTATAGATTTGTTAAAGGCGAAACATTGTTAAGTGACTTTAGTGGATACGTGGTTGTAGAGTACAAAGGGGTCCCGTTGGGTTTTGGTAAATCGGTTAATGGAATGTTGAAAAATCACTATCCTAAGGGATTGAGAAATTTGTAAATATTAGGAATAAAATATCAAAATAATATAAATAAAATATAAAAATAAATACCAAATAATTAAAAAAATAATCCTTAAAATATATTTTAAGGGTTGTTTTTTGATGAAAAGAACAAATAAATTGAAAAAAATTCAAAATTTTATCCACAAATTTTAAAAAAAGTATTGAAATTTATTTGATTATGTAGTATATTAGTTATGGAATAAATAGTCGCGGGAAGCAACTGAATTCTAAGGAGAATAATTATGAACATATCAGTATCAAATGTATTGGCAACAAGTGCATGGATGGCGTTTTTAAGTGTTTTGGCAATAATTGGCATTATTGTTGCTGGTGGGTTTATCGTTGCTTTGCTTGGTAGAATGGTGTTAAGTATAATTAGTCCTAAGCAACAAGATGAAACACGTAAGGTGGACGAATTTGGTTATTCTAATGAAGTTCAAGGTAATTACATAACTCAAAGTGAGGAAATTAAGCAACATAATTTAAATACTCAACCTCAAGTGCAAACCAGTGCTAGTGAAGATTATGCTTATGCGGTAGACGTTGACAAGGATTTGGCTAAAGAAGAGGAAGAGGCATTAAATAACGAGTTGAACAAAATTGAAGAAGATGACTTCTTTGATGATTTTGTAGGTGAGGACGACGTTAGATTTGGTGATGACGATTTGATGGGAATGATTGATGAAATTTCTCAAGACGTGCTAGATGAGGAAGAGCAAACTGCCATTCAAACCGAACGAGCGGAAAGTGAAGCGAACAAGTCATTGCTTGAGAAATATTCAATTGATAGTTACTTTGA
The DNA here is from genome assembly GCA_017481235.1 of Clostridia bacterium. GTDB lineage: Bacteria > Bacillota > Clostridia > Christensenellales > UBA1242 > Onthoplasma. The sequence continues at coordinate 6,190 of JAFUPL010000023.1, forward strand.
TGAGGAAGACGAAGACTTAGAATTAGAAGAAGATGTTGAATCTGACATTGAAACTGTGATTGAAGAAGATACAGAAATATCCACCGTTGTGGACGAACAAACATTAAACGAAATTAATTCATTAAAACAACAAGTTAAGGAAATTGTGGAAAGTATGCAAGAAAATAAAAATCAAAACGAAACATTTAACGAACAATTAATTAATATCTTAAACGAATTAAAAGAAGCAAACAAGAAAGAAGTTAGAACTGCTGAAGATGCTGAACGCGAAATTAACGATTTGAAGCAACAATTGGAACAATCTCGTATTGAAATGGAAGAACAACTTCAAGCAAGAATTGCCGACAAAGATGCTGAAATGCAAGAAGCATTGCAACAACAACTAGAAGCATCAAATGCTGAAATTGAAAGTTTAAAAGCGCAATTATCTGAATTGATTAATAAAATGGAAGACCCTGAAGATGATGCAATGGAAGTTGAACCTGTGGAAGAACAAGACGAACTTTCTGCTTTACGTGAAGAAGTTAAGGAAATGATTGATTCAATGCGTGAAGAAAATGAAGTTAAAACAAATGAATTTAATTCTCAAATTCTTGAAATTTTAAATGAATTAAAGCAAGCAAATTTAGAAAAAACTGAAGAAATTAAAGTTGAAACTAATGAAGATGCGATTGAGCAAGTTGAAGATTGGCAAGAAGAATTGGAAGTTGCCGAAAAGGAATTAAACGAACAATTTAAGGAAGAAATGATTCATAAAGATGATGAAGAAAAAGAAGAACTTCGCTCTCAAATGGAAAGTTACAATCAAGAGATTAACGACTTAAAAGAACAATTAGCATTCTTGATGGAACAATTTAAAAATGAAAGTGAAAATGCTAAAAATGAAAATCAAGTATTGCTTGACCAATTGGAAGCAGAACGTCAACAAAGAATTAAACTAGAACAAGAAAAACTTGAAATTGAAAAAGAACAACAAGAACAATTAGAATTGCTAAGAAAAGAAAATGAAGAGTTAATTGACAAAATTCAAACTCAAGAAATTAATTCAAATACTTTAACTCAAGAAGAAATGGACGATTTGTATAGCGAAACAAATACAATTGATTATTCGGCAATTAGCAAAATGAACGAAGAACAAATCGAACAAAAAATTAAAGTTGAATTAGAAGATTCTAAGCAAGAAATTGACGATTTGAAAGAACAAGTTAATCGTTTAACTAATTATATTAAAGAACGTGAAGATAGTTTGGCAGATAAAATTAATGTACACGAAGTTAGAACTGCTGATTTTGATATTGAACAAATTAAGCAAATTACATCTCAAGAAGTTGAAGATAAAGTTAAAGAAAAGATAATTGAATCTTTTGCTGAAATTGAAATATTGAAAGAAGAATTAGTTCAAACTAAGCAACAAATTGAAGAACAATATAAAGACCAATTGGCAAATACTGATGCGGGAATGGAATATGAACGTATAAGTCAACTTCAAGAATCTGCTGAAAAAATTGATAGTTTAAATGAAAAATTAGAACAAGTTTCACAAAGTTTACAAACTGAGCAAGATAATATTCAAAATACTACTGAAGAGTGTGTTGCGGAACTTGAAAGTGCAAGAGAAGCAAAAATTGAAGTGGCAACACAAAATGATATAGATGCTGACCAAGTGTCAATTGTTGGACCTAAGAGTAATACAATTGCATTAGTTTCAAATGAAACTGAACAATCTATTGAAAAAATTGATATCGAAACAGTTAAAGAGTTGACCGAAGCGGAACTTGACGAAATTGTTGAAGCACGTTTGGAAAGTTCAAACAAAGAAATTGAAAATTTAAAGAAAGAAATTGAAAATTTAAAGAAAGACTTGGCTGAAAAAGACGAACAAATTGAAAAAGTTCAAGAAACCAGTGTACCGGTAGTAAGAAGTCCTTTATTTGATGTTGAAATGATTAAAACAATTACTGCTCAAGAAGTTGAAAAGAAAGTTCAAGAACGTTTAGCAGAAGCAATGAAAGAAATTGAAGAAATGAAAGCGCAACTTGAATTGTCTAAACAAGAAATTGAACGTCAATATAAGGAAGAAATTGCAAATAATCGTTCAGGCGAAAGCGAAGTTAAGGACAAATTAAAAGGTAGCGCAGCAGAAGTTATTGAACTTAAAGAACAATTAATTGACTTAACTGAACAAATTGCTTTGGAACATCAAGAAGCAAAGCAAAATAGTGAAGTTATCGCAGAGCAATTAGGTCAAGATAGAGAAATTGCTAAACAACAACTTGCAATAACCGAAACTTCTTCTACAATTTCTGAAAGCACTGAAGTTACAGTTATTGGTCCTAAAAATAATCAAGTGGCACTAGTTAGTGGTGTTGCTATGATAACTGAAGAGGTTGGCGAGATGAATGAAGATATTCCTACAATTGATATTGAAACTGTTAAACAATTAACCGAACAAGAAATTGAAGAAAAAGTTCAACAACGTATGGCAAGTTCAATTATTGAAATTGAAGATTTGAAAAAGCAAATATTAAATTTATCGCTTCAAATTCAAGAAATTAAAGGCGAGGGTGAACCTAGCGATGAAGATGATAAACCTATGGTGTTCCATTATGCAACTGAAGAAGCATATTTGGAAAGACTTGCAATATTAGACGAAAGACTAAAGAGTGCTAAAAAAGACCTTAAAATAAACAATAAGGAATTAAATCCACTTGAAAAAGTAAAACGTACTTTGGAAAGAGACAAACTTAAACTTCGTCGTAAATATGCAATAGTTGCTAAGAAAAAAGTTGCTTTGTATGGCGTTAACAATTATGTTGATATTGACAAAGATAAGGCTGAAAAATTAGCACAAGAATTAGAATTGTTAGAAGGTTTAAAACTATCTGTTGGTCATTGCGAAGAGGTTATGAATGCAAATGTGGATAGATATCCAATTTTAGTTCATACAGATAAGATTTTAAGAGAAAATATTGCAAATATTGAAAGCGATATTGAAAACTTAAATAAAGAACTTAAAGCATTGCGTGAAAAGAACGGAAGTGAAAATGTTTAATATTAAAAAAAATTCTCATACATAGGTGTGAGAATTTTTTTTGTGTCATATGCTTGGTTAAATGATAAATTTTGTGTTATACTAAATAAAGGAGAGATTATGTTATTTAAGAAAAAACCAACAATTGTAGGGTTATGTTTAGGTGGTGGTGGAGCAAGGGGTTTTGCTCATCTAGGTGCGTTGAAAGCATTTGAAGAGTACGGAATTACATTTGATATGGTGTCTGGGTGTAGCGTGGGAAGTTGTGTAGGTGCTTTTGTTTGTGCGGGTATGAAATTTAAGCAAATATATAATATTGCAAAAAATTTGCAAACAAAGGATATTAAGCGCAACAAAATTAAGTTTATGCCTTCAACCACTGAGGGTTTGGAGGAGTTGATTGGAAATAATGTTAAATATAAAACAATTGAAGAACTGCCTACTAAATTATTTATTGTAAGTGTAGATGCTAAAACTGGTCAACAAATTGTATTTGATAGCGGAAGTTTGACAAAAACTGTTGCGGGAAGTTGTGCTGTGCCAGGAGTGTTTTATCCAGTAGAGTATAGCAATATGACATTAATTGATGGTGGAGTTATGAACAACATTCCAGCAGATGTGTTGATTAAACGCGGTTGTGATGTGGTAATTACTATAGATGTTAATAGTACTCGTGGTGGCGGTACTAGTAGTGATAAATTTTATGATGTGTTTTTAGCGTCTATTGGTATTATGATGAAAAATAATTCTAGTCAGGGATATCTATATAGCGATATTGTAATAAAACCAGATATGAAACGTTTTAAATCAAGCAAACTTGATGGATATGAAGCAATGGTAGAAGAAGGGTATAATGCAACAATTGCGTCAATGCCAGAAATTTTAAAATTGATCAATAACAAAAGATATAGATTATGGAAAAGAAGCAAAAGAAAGAATATATACAAATTGTAATACTTAGTGTATTTATATTGATATTTGCAATATCAATGATTTTTAGTTCTTCAATTTCTAAAGGTATTAAAAATTTGTTGTTTAAAGCAGATGTTAAAGCAAGTAAGTATGATTTGATAGTTCATTTTATAAATGTGGGACAGGGAGATGCAATTGCGCTTACATTACCTAATGATAAGGTGATGTTAATCGATTCAGGGCCTAAAAGCAGTCAAAACTATTTGGTATCATATATTAAAGATAGTGTGTTAAGTAGCAACAATGAGTTGGTAATTGATTATTTAATACTTACGCACTCGGATATTGACCATTCTGGAGGAATGTGTGCTATTTTTAGCGAATTTGATGTTAAGAACTTTTTTAGACCTAACATTGCTAGCGAAAGCGAACAATCAAGTGATTTTGCACTGAAATCAACCTTAGATGAGTATAATGAAACTATAATAAAAGCGCAACAAGAAAAAGATTTGCAAATTAATGTAATTAATCAAGAATATGAGTTTTATATAGATAAAGTTTTAGTTCAAATATTTGCACCATTAAAAATTTATGGCACAACAAATGAGATGAGTCCTATAATCAAAGTAAGTTATTTGGGAAAAAGTTTTTTGTTTACGGGTGATATTAATAGCGAATGTGAAAATGATATGATAAAAAAGTATGGTGCAGAACTTGATGCGGACGTTTTAAAGGTGGCACACCATGGAAGTTCTACTTCAACAAGCGTGGAATTTATTAAAGCGGTTACACCTAATTATGCGGTTATTTGCGTTGGAACAAATAGTTATGGTCACCCTAATGCAAGTGTTGTTTCAAATTTGATGGAAGCGGGTTCACAAGTTTTAACAACCAAGCAAACCAATGTAAGAATTGCTTGTGGTAGAGAATTTTTTGGAGTATTAGATAAAGAAGTTACACAATCTTACGAATTTGTTGATTGGTGGATTATTGCTTTGGTGGTTGAATTGGTTTTTATATTTAATTTGACAAAATCAATTATAACATTAGTTACAATAAATAAAGTTGAAGATGAAATTTAATTATAAAAAAAGGACTGTTAGATTAAACGAACCACATTTTAAGTAGTTTATAGATAACAGTCTTTTTTATGTGTGAATTCCTAAACTTATCATAAGACCAACATTTACTTTTTGCATAGCAATGGCGTCAAGTTGACCAATTCGTTCACGTAGACGCAATTTATCCAAGGTTCGAATTTGCTCAAGAAGAACCACGCTATCTTTATTTAGAGGATATTTAGAATGATTTAATTCAATGTGTGTAGGGAGTTTTGCTTTTTGGATTTGACTGGTGATTGCGGCAATAATGACTGTAGGACTATATTTGTTTCCTATGTCATTTTGAATTATTAAAACGGGTCTAAGTCCGCCTTGCTCGCTTCCAACTACTGGACTTAGGTCTGCATAATAAATATCGCCACGCTCTACTTGCAAAATTACTCTCCTTTTAAAAACTCCTCAGTCAAATTAATGCTACTAGTGTGATTGTATAACAATTCAAATTGTTTCATTAACTTTTGATAGGTATACTCATTATATGTTGAAGGGTCGAAAGATTGTGATGGATTGACTACATCAAAGTGTTGTTCGGATAAGTTTTCAACATACATTTTTGCTAATTGTTTAACATTATATTTCATATATTCTCCTTGATTTTAAAATTTAAACCTTGTTATTCACAAGTTTTAATCTATCGACATAAATAGGCATTTTAAATTGTGGTTATATTACTATTTGAATAATAAAAAAAAATATTCACTAAGGCAAAAATCTAACAAGATATTCTTTAAAACATTTTTAATAAATTATTTAATAAAACAAAATTAATCAATAAAAAAAAGTTACACAAATGTGTAACTTTTTAATAATCAACAACTTTTTAATATTCATTTTTATGTTTAATTCCGCTTATCAAAGCATATACAAATAATGCAATGTATACAGCAATCACACCAATTACTACTAATATATGTGAGTTTGAGGTGTGGGAATAATCTTCCCTAGCAATTATGTATGTAGCATTTTGTTCACTAGTTGTAAAGGTTATTCCGTTTGATGATATAGAAGTATCAAGTTTAGTAAGTTTGCCGTCTTTTAGCATATATACGCATAAGTCGTTTAACAAAATATCTCGTTGGATAGGTATATTAATAGATGCTTGTTCGTTGTTAAGATATGAATAATTAATGTCATAACTATTAACGGCGATTAAGTTATTTTGTTTTAATAAATCACCAACAGAGTCATTTAATATGCTAGATTGTGCTGAAAATTCACAATTTTTAACAAAACCATTTTCGTTGGTAGTGGTAATATTGTTTTGACTTAATGTATACACCGCAACACGATATTCGCCTTTAAGTATGGTTATATCATATATACCAAAACTATCAGTTGTTGCATTAATTAATTTAATATAAGGTTGTTCGGTTGATTGCAAATTGTAACTAATATTCAAATAATTTATTTTATCTTGCAATGTTTTTATATTTTCAGGCAAATATTCATTTTCAATTTGGCATGAGAATAATTCAATTAACGCAGTATTTGAAAGTTCCTCAGTGCTGACAATATCATCAATCGTTATAGTTATTTTTGCTTTTCTTATTTGCCAATTTAAATCTTGTATTGGACTAGCAAAGGCATTTCCGTCCATATCATCATATATAAGGTTTGCTCTGGCAACGTAATTTCCTATGGCAGATTTAGTGTTATTTTCATAACTTACCGTTACTCCGCTAGGAAGGTTAAGCACCTCAACTGTATGTGACAAAGTATCGTAACTAATTGCATTAGTGTAATTCCATTCAACTTTTGACATATCGTAAATAAAAGGATTGATGTTAACAATAATTGTGTTTTCTTCACAAGGATTTAATGTTTTAATATAAGTAGAACTAACCATGCTAGGGTCATCAATAACAAAACTTATTTCACATGCATAATAACCAGATTGTGCTACGGAATTTAAGTTTAAATTATTATTAGTTGCCCCAGCAACAAGACTAAAGTCATCAGTTGTGTTTTTACGCATATACCATTGATAAGTTAATGAGTTGTGTTCATTTAGTAATGGGTGGGTGGCGGTTAAGTTAATAGTTATGTTTAAGTTTTTGTAATAGGTTAACGAAATGTCTTTTGACTTGGAAACAACACTAGGTGTTTCAAAATCGTATTTTGCATACAAATTTAAATTTGTGTAAGGCAAATTATTAGGGTTAAAAACTTTAGTAAAATTGCTATCTGTGTACCAACCTATAAATGCAAATCCAGTTTTTGTAGGGTTGTTAAGGGTTAGAACGGTATGCTTGTTTGTATAAAGTGTAGGATTATTTGCAACTCCGCCATCTAAGTGATAGGTTATACTATAAGTTACAACATCTTGAACTTCAATTATACGATATATAGTAGTGTTGCCAAGAGGTATAGTTATTAAATAATTCCCAGTAGTAAAACTTGAAGTTAAATCATTAATCATTTTAATAACTATACAATTTGAAGAACTTAAGGTTATTTCAAAATTATCCGTCATGTTAACAAAAGAGTTTTTGTATAATTTAGTTATTTTGATGTTTTGTATATCAGATTGAGTAAGTGAGGCATTGGTTAGTGTTAAATTTAAATTTTTATTTAGGAATATTCCGTTGTTTTTAACATATTTACCATTGGTTATAGAGTGAATATTGCTATCAAAAGGTGAAACTTGTACATATTGCTTGTCGGTGTGTAAAATTAATGGTAATGTGCAATCTAGTGTTCTGCCGTCAACAGAAGGGTCCCAAAGGTCATCGATTAAATCAAAACTTCCCAGTCCTGAACCGTTATAATAACAAGGTTCAATATTAAGGTTGTCACTAGTATTTCCGCATAACGAATATGTTCTAGTAGTGTCTTTAACTTCGCGTACAACCACCATAAAATTGTTACTTATATTAAGTGGCGAGGATAGTTTGTATTTTGAGTACATTGAATAATCATCAATTTTATAAGAACTGGTAAGATGTGTTACGCTATTAATTCCGGCCAAGGCATTTGCTTTAGTGCTAAAAAATTTGATATAAAATTTAGTTGCACTACCTTGTATAAAGGTGTCAATATGGGTAATGTTTTGACCAACATAATTAGATGTGTCAAAGATATTGGCGGTGTATATGGTTGGATAATTTTGAAAAACGTGTGCAAACATAGTTGTTTTGTTTTGGTGGTTGGAAATAGTGCTAATTTTATAGTTAGTATTACTTAAAGTTGCATTAACCACGCCTTGAATACATGATTCTATAAAATAGTCGTCATACGACACATAAAAATATCCTTTATTTCCAAAAGTTGTTCCCCATGAGTTTAAGCACAAATATGCGCCCTTGTTTGACCACGCACCATTGGCATCATATTCGTCGTCCCAACCTACAATTGATATTAAATGATTTGTGTTTGAATTGATAGTGGATTGGTCGGCAACAAGACTATCATTGATAATGCGATAATTACATGTCGAATATGTAAAAGTAGAGTTTGTGTGAATACCAGCAGTAACACTACCATATTGCATGATATGACTTTTTACGCTTTTTCTAAAACTGTCAAGTTCAGTGCTTGTGTACGAACTTTTATTGCCTACATATTGAGGAAATGTTTTAGTATCATTTACTTTTGCAATAGGATAAAAATTGTTATTAACGTTGTTAAACTTATTTAACAATTTCGAAAGTCGGTCATATGATTTGTCTGCCAAGAACTCAGTTGTAGATAATTCCTCTTCAAGTACTAAAGATTGGTCTTTTTGAGTGTATAGTACAAAATGATTAAAATTTCCACCATCTTCAAGTGCGTTATTTAAATTTGAATAATAATTATCCTTAGCATAAAGCGATGTGGCAAAATGCAATTCGGAAAAATCGTAATATTCGCCATAGTTTAATGCTAAATATGTCTCCAAACTGGTAAGTGAGGCAAATGCATAACATATTCCAAGGGTGCTTTGACTTTCCACTCCAATATCAATATAATCACGTAAGTCGTAACTAGATGGGGGAATGATTGATACTGTGTTAGGTGTGCAAAAATCAGTTTGGGTATTAGTATAACTATCATATATTTTTACCCCAAACAAACCACACATAAATATTAGCACACATATAAAACTTATTTTAACAAACTTAAACATTTAATTTACCTCAAACTATTTTCACGCATTACTTTCAAAATAGTTTCAAAACTATCGTCAGTTGCGGATTTATTGTTATGTAATTGCTTGCACTTGTCGCATCTATAATTAATAATATACCCTTTTTTGTTGGAATTTACCACACTTATAGGACGTAAAACACCAAGGCAAGTATTTTGCCTGTCCCCTGGATTGATATCTACGTGAATAGAACATAAACATTTATTGCAATGGTCTCTAGAAGTGTATTTTAAAGGTGGAACATTTGCCCCACAAACTACACATACAAAAGAATTGTCATTTTTTTCAAATAATTTACTCATATAAATATTTTAATAAATGATAATTTTAAAGTCAAGGAAATAATAAATATAATAAATATAAAAAATTAATTAAATTACAAAACAATGATTTATCGTAGTAAGTACAAAAAAATACTATATTATTGTCATACCGAGCGAAGTAACAATGGTTACGAAGTCGAGTGTATCTCCGTCCTAAAAAATTTGTGTAAAGGATTAAAAATAACTACGAAACTTTATTTTCATAGTAGTTATTTTAATAATCTTGAATTTTAAAATGCTAAAGTATAATTATTTAGCATTTTTTTACGCGTTTTCCAGTCGGGCAAAATAGTTGTCATAAGGGCGTGAAATTGTTTGCTATGGTTATGATGAACTAGATGCGCCAGTTCGTGGATTATTACATAATCAATACATTCAATTGGCGTTTTTGCTAAATATAAATTTAAGGTTATAATTTTTTTGACAAAGTTACAATTGCCCCACATTGATTTCATTGTTTTGATTTTGATTGATGGGGGATTGGAGGTTTTAAACATTTGGGAATATATATAATTTAATCGATTGGTAAAAAAATCTAAAAAGTAATTTTTACACCACCTAATAAATATTTTTTTAATATCTTCATTTTGATTTTTAATAGTTATAACAAATCCATAATTATTTTGATTTAAACTAGATATTGGAGAAGTTTGATTATTACAATTATTAAAAATTACATTGTTTTTGGTTCCTAATTTAATGATTAAAGGATAATTATTACCTAATAAAAATATATTACCTTGATTTTTAAAGTTACAGCTATCTTTAATTACATTTTTACTAATTTTGTTTAATTGATTTGCAATCCATTCTCGTTTGCGAACTAAAAATTGATATGCATAACTATAAGTGGTGCTATAAGGAATGCTAACCATCACATTTCCACTTTTAGAAATACTTAATCGCATATTTTTCATATGTTTTTTAGTAATAATAACATTAATTTGCTTAGATGTATCAAGTGGGAATCCAATACTTTTGGAAATAGTTTTCATATTTACAATATAACACATAGTTTAATTTTAGGCAAGCGATAATATATTTTTAAATAATTTTTAGTTTTATTAAAAAACATTTGCGAAAAGTTGTAATAATATGTTAATATAATTTTGTAGGATAGATAAATGAAAAAGAAATATTTACAACTAGCAACACTAAATTTAATATTGGGGATATGTGCAATATGCTTGTATTTACCATATACGCTGGAAGCGTTTGACATGCCTGGGTTTGAGTGGTTTAGTTTTGTGTCTAAAGTTTTAAAACATAATTATTATAATGTATTAGTGTACTTTGGTGTGTTTTTGTTGTTATGGATTATTGTGTTGACAATATTATCATTGCTATCACGTCCTAATGTTGCAAAGTTTACATTTAAAATTTGTACAATTATATCTTTGGTTATTCCATTAATATATGTGTTAGCGTTAAAAAACGATAAAGCATTAGAGTTTTGGATTAAAACTCTGGCACCTAATATCAAAATGATATCATTGGTATTAATGTGTGTTTCATGGGGTTCGTTTGTGCTTGCGTTAATATTTAATTACACACGTAAAAATCATGCTAATTTGCACCATATTGTGCAAGCGTTAGTTGCTTGTGTGCTGTTAACGTTAATAGTGTTGGTTAATGGTTGGTGTGGTTGGTCATTTAATGATATAACAAAGATTGAAGGCGTTTTAATAGGTTTATTTGCAATATATTTGCCAATTTCTTCGGTTATTTTGTTCGTTTGCAGAAATAAAAGGGATTAAAATTAAAAAATTTGTCGAAAACAGTTACTTTTTTAAATAAAAAATGTTACAATATAATATATATAATAAAAAGGGGTTTATTTATGTTAAGAGTTTTTATTGCTTTAGGTAAACAATTACCAAAAAATAAGGCTATGATTGAGGATACTGAGGAAGTTGCAAAATTACTTGCTAAGTATAATTGCACAATGGTGCAAGGTGGTGCTAAAACTGGATTGATGGGTACAGTTGTTACCGAATTCCAAAAATATAGTGATGAAGTGGTTATGATTGTTCCAGAAGTGCACAAGAGCGACTTGGAAGGAACTAAAAGCAAAGAGCACTATATTGTTGAAGGCGAAAGTGATAGATTAAAAATTACTATCAATACTTGTGATATGATTGTTGTTTTGCCAGGTGGAACGGGTACATTGGCAGAACTTGCTTTCTATAACGAAACATGCAAAAGTGGCGAACATAACGCTAAAATTGTAATGGTTAATACAAAAGGTTTTTACAACAAACTTTTCAAGTTTTGTAACCATCAAGTAAAAAATGGTTTTATGAAAAAAGAGCATTTTATGTTTGAAGTTATTAATAATGCTAAACAATTAGAACCTATTATTCAACAATTAATTACTGAAAAACAAGCAAAATTAAATGTTGAACAAGTAAGTAAGGAAGCGGTTGTTGAAGATGCTAAAAAAGTTGCAAAAGTAAAACCTTTAAAATCATCAACGTCAAAGCAAGCAAAAGGTTCTAGTAAAAAGGTGACTAAAACAAGCGCTGAACCAAAGCAAGTAAAGGTTGAAACTAAAAATAACCAAGCATCTACTAAAAAAGCAACAGCAGATAAAAAAGTAGAAAACGTAAAAAAAGAAGTTAAAACCAAAACTTCTGTTACTAAAAAAGTTGCAACAAAAAAACCTGTAGCAAACAAATCAACTATAAATAAAAGTGCTAAAACAACTACTAAAAAGACTGACCCAACTAAAAGCAAGTCATCAACTAAAACTGTAAAACCAGAAGTTAACACTTCTAAAGTTAAAGATAGCAAAAAGACTACTTCAAAAGTTGTTAAATCTAAAGATGATAAAAAACAAACTACAACTAAAAAAGTTGTATCTAAAAAATAGGTGAATAAGATTTAAAAAAAACAGGAAAATTGAATTTCCTGTTTTTTTTCTATATTAATGTTTCTTTTTTGCTGGTTTCCATTGCCAGTTTTTAACTTCTGGAATATCTTGGCCATATTTACGTACATATTGATTATGTTTTGAAAGCATTTCGTCCATTTTCTTATATAATTCAATATAAGGTTTTTCGGATTTATTTAATTTTTCTAGCACTGACTTAACTACATTAAAGCGGTCAATTTTATTTTGTACTCTAACATCAAATGCGGTTGTAATTGTGCCTTCTTCCATATATCCAAATACGTTTATGTCGCGATTTTTTCTAGACCATGTAAGTTCATGAATAAGTGTAGGATAACCATGATATACAAAGAATATAGGTTTGTTGGTTGTAAACAATTGATTGTATTCAGTGTCGGTTAAACCATGTGAATGGGCGCTGTCAGTTCCTAATTTCATAAGGTCTACAACATTTATAAAACGTACTTTTAAATCAGGTAAATAAGTATTTAATATAGTAGTAGCAGCAAGTGCTTCAATAGTAGCGGTGTCACCACAGCACGCCATAACTATATCAGGTTTGCTATCACAGTTAGATGCCCAATCCCAAATACTTACACCAGCGGTACAGTGCTTGATTGCCTCAGGCATACTCAACCATTGATATGTTGGGTGCTTGCTTGCAACAATAGCATTAACATAATTTTTACTACGTATACAGTGGTCATAGCATGATAGTAAACAGTTGGTGTCAGGTGGAAGATACATTCTTACAACGTCTGCCTTTTTGTTGGCAATATGGTCCAAAAATCCTGGGTCTTGATGAGTGTAACCATTGTGGTCTTGTTGCCATACATTTGAGGTTAACAAAATGTTTAGTGAGGCAATATCCTTTCGCCAAGGAAGTTCGTTACATACTTTTAACCATTTAGCATGTTGACTAACCATTGAATCAACTACACGAATAAATGATTCGTAACTTGCAAAAGTTCCGTGTCTACCAGTAAGCAAATAACCTTCAAGCCAACCTTCACACATGTTTTCGCTTAAGTAACAATCCATTATGCGACCATCGGTTGCAAGGTGGTCATCAGTTTTAAATATTGTGCCATTAAAATTCTTACCCGAAGTTTCAAAGCAATGATACAATCTATTGGATTTAACTTCATCAGGACAAAATAAGCGATAATTATTAGGGTTTAATGCAATAATATCTCTAATAAATTTGCCCAATTCCAAAGTGTCTTGTGCAGTAACTGTGCCATGTTGTGGAACGTCTACCGCATAGTTGGTGAAATCTGGTACCCGTAGTTCCTTTAATAGTAATCCACCATTAGTGTTAGGGTTTGCACTCATACGAGCATTGCCTTTAGGACAAAGTTCTTTTAATTCTGGCTTTAATTTATAATCTTTTGTAAATAATTCGTTAGGTTTATAACTAAGCAACCAATCACGAAGAAGCAAGATATCCTCTGGTTTTGACATTGTGATAGGTATTTGGTGTGCTCTATGTGAATCCTCAATTGTTTTTCCATCAACCTTTTTAGGTCCGGTCCAACCCTTAGGAGTGCTTAACACAATCATTGGCCAAATAGGGCGTGTAGGGTTATTGTTGGTACGTGCATTATGTTGGATTTTTTTAATTTCCTCAATAACGGTATCCATAGTTATTGCCATTAGTTTGTGCATTTGAGTAGGATTGCTACCCGACACAAAATACGGTTTCCAACCATAACCTTTAAATAAATTTTCAAGTTCAGCGCGACTAATACGCGAAAGAATTGTAGGATTGTTAATTTTGTATCCATTTAAGTGTAAAATAGGTAGTACAGCGCCGTCAGTAATTGGATTTAGGAATTTGTTGCTATGCCATGAAGTTGCCAAAGTTCCAGTTTCCGCTTCGCCATCGCCTACAATACAACTTGCAATCAAATTGGGATTGTCAAATACAGCACCAAAGGCGTGGGCAAGCGAGTAACCAAGTTCACCACCCTCGTGAATAGAACCAGGAGTTTCAGGAGCAACGTGACTAGATATCCCACCAGGGAAAGAAAATTGCTTACACAACTTTTTCATACCCTTATAGTCTTCACTTACTGTAGGGTAAACTTCACTGTATGTTCCTTCCAAATAGGCATTACTAACAAAAGCATTTCCGCCATGACCAGGACCTACAACAAGCATCATGTCAAGGTCATATTTGTTGATAACTCTGTTTAAGTGTGCATACACAAAGTTTTGACCTGGGATAGTGCCCCAATGTCCTACAATTTTTTTCTTAATATCTGAAGGTTTTAAAGGTTCTCTCAAAAGAGGATTATCCATTAAATATAGTTGTGCTACAGATAAATAGTTAGCAGCACGCCAATAAGCGTCCACCTTTTTTAAATATCCAAGTGATATCATTGAATCTTTTTGATTTTTCATATTTTACCCCTTATATTATATATGATAATATTTTTATTATTAATTTGTCAACTTAAGTATTAAAATATTTAAAAAATTTTTAATATTTATAAAAAAACAACTCTATTTAAGTACATTTTAATTAAAAATTATACTTAATAGAGGTTATTTTTTATTATTCTTTTTTAGTTCGTTTAATTTTCCCGCATAAAGATGTGGCAACTTGAGCAGGAATTCCAAGAATGAACAGCATCCAAATATTGTATTGTAAAAATTGTAGGTAGAATGACAAAATCAATGTCCATATCAGTAATGATACAGATGCAATTATCATTGATTTTTTGCCCCAAATACTACTAAACACAATCAATATAATACTATTTACTGGCAGTGCCCAAATCCATATCTTCCAATAATATATATCGGTAGTAATTTTAAAATTGATATACAAAATAGTAGCAAGCAACCAAACCGACAAACATGCAAGTAGGGTAATAATTAACTTGTTGTTAAGTTCAGGTTTAGGTTTGCGATACTTTGCTTTAACTTCATCAGTATGTTTGACCAACATGTAATCAATGCTTACAGCATACATATCAGCAAGTTGTTTTAACACCAAAATATCTGGCAAACTTTCTCCACGTTCCCACTTAGAAATAGCCTTGTCAGAATAATTTAACTTTTCCGCAAGTTCAAATTGTGTTAATTTGTTTGCTTTTCTTAAATCTATTAAATTGTCTGCGATTATGTTTTTTAACTCTTCCATATCTAGCATTATAACATAAATATACTAATAAATCAAGCGATTTTAACACAAATTCTACTTCTAGTAGAGTTATGTTTTAAACTCTACTAAGATGCTAGTAGAATTCTACTTTAAAGAATTTAGGTTTAGAGTAAAAATTTATAAATTTGCTTGGATTTTTTAATATTTATTAGTATAATTACTTTGTCGAAAAATGATGAAAGAGGAGAAAATCGTGGAACAGACTAAACGTGTAATATATTACACTGACGAACTTAATGATGATTTTGCAAATTCAAATGTAAAACCAAAAGTGATTGATGCAAAATATAAATATATTAGCAAAAATCCAATATATAAACTATTTACATTTATTGCATATCGAATTATTGCCACACCTATTGCTTTTATGTTTAAATGGTGCAGGGGTATAAAGTACGAAAATAAGCAAGTGTTAAAAAAGTTTAAAGGTAAAGGTTACTTTGTTTATGCAAATCATACCAATATGGCAAGTGATGTATTGTCACCGCATACAATAAGTTTTCCAACAAAAACTTACATGGTGGTTGCTAGTGAAAATGTAAATATACCTATTATAGGTGGAGTAACTAAAATGTTAGGTGCTATGCCAATACCTTCAACGCTTGACGGTATGCGTAACTTTGTAAATGCGATTGAAAAGCGTGTGGTTCAAGGTCACCCTGTGATTATTTATCCAGAAGCACATATTTGGCCATATTATACGGGAGTTCGTCCATTTAAATCTACATCTTTTAGATATCCAGTTAAATTTCAAGATGCAAGTTTTTGTTACACTACAACTTATCAACAAAATGGTAAAAAGAAAAAACCTAAGATTGTAATTTATATTGATGGACCTTTTTATCCAGATAAAAAGTTGGACTTAAAGGCGCAACAAGAAGATTTGCGTAATAGAATTTACAATTGCATGTTGGAACGAAGCAAAAATAGCAATTTTAAATATTACGATTATGTTAAAAGGGGTAACGAATGATAAATTTATTATTTACAGGTAATGATAAAATATTTGACGGGTTAAGTATTGCATTAATTTCGATCGTAAAACATTGCAAACAACCATTAAATGTTCATGTGCTTACAATGGATTTAAAAGAAATTCATCCAAACTATAAACCTTTAGACGAGGAAAAGGTTAAAGTATTGGAAAACTATATTCAAAAATCAAATCCTAATAGCAAAATTATATTACATGATATAACATCTTTGTTTAAAGAAAAAAATAAGGATTCGGCAAATATGGATAATGCTTATTCACCATATGCATTTCTACGTTTACTTGCTGACGAAGTTGAGGAAATTCCTGACAAGGTGTTGTATTTGGATATAGATGTTGTTGCGGGTGGTGATATTAGTGAGTTGTATAATTATGACATAACCGATTATGACTATGGCGCTGTTAAAGATTATTATGGTAGAGTATTTATTAATAGTAAATATATAAACTCAGGCGTAATGCTATTAAACATGAAACGCATACGTGAAAATAAAATATTTGCAAAGTGTAGACATTTGGTAAACACTAAGAAAATGATGTTTCCAGACCAATCTGCATTAAACAAATTTGCGGACAAAAAATTATTCTTGCCTAGCAAGTTTAACTCACAAAGACGTGATAAAGATAGTGACGTTATTAGACACTTTTGTAAAAGCATTAGATGGTATCCATATTTTGGCAAAGGTGACCAATATCGTCAACCAATGTCAAAGTGGTTTAGATTGTTCCATACAATAAATGTTAAACCATGGAATGTTGATGGAATGCACAAAAGACTGAAATGCTATAAATATGATGACATTATTGATGAGGCTATTAAATTAAAACAAGGCCTAGAGCGTTAGATAAAAACAAAGGAAGTGAAAAAATGATAAAAAATAATAGATTAAAAAATGAAATTAAATGGAGAAATTTTATAATGAAAAATAATAGAAAACAAGAAATTCCTGTATTCTTTTCAACTGATGATAACTATGTGCCTTATTTGGTAGTTTCAATAAGGTCATTGATTGATACTGCAAGTAGTAAAAATCATTATGCAGTGTATGTGCTAAATACGGGACTAACTCAAAGCAATAAACAAGCATTAAAGGAAATGGAAACTTCAAATGTTAAAATTAGTTTTGTGGACTTAACTGAAAAGATTAAAGACATATATTCTAAACTAGAGGCGCAACTAAGAGATTACTATTCACCATCAATTTATTATAGATTGTTTATCCCTACAATGTTCCCTCAATATAAGAAAGCGTTGTACTTGGACTGCGATATTACAATTTTGGAAGATGTTGCAAATCTTTACAATCATGACTTGAAGAAAAATCTTGTAGGTGCAATCGTAGATGAGGTGGTAACTTCTAACGAAGTATTCCGCTACTATGTTGAAAACGCTTTAGGCGTAAACGAATATAAGTACTTCAATTCGGGTATTTTGGTAATGAACCTTGATGCGTTTAGAAAAGAAAATATTGAAGAAAAGTTTTTATATTTGTTAAACAACTACAATTTTGGAACAGTTGCCCCAGACCAAGACTATTTAAATGTATTATGTAAAAATCGTATATTATTTATTGACAAGGCTTGGGATAAAATGCCTGTGAGTGACGAAGGATTTGATGAAAAAGATTTAAAGTTAGTACACTACAATATGTTCCAAAAACCATGGAGATACGAAGGTATATTATACGAAAAGTATTTCTGGGAAACAGCACAAAAGACTCCTTACTATGATTTCTTTAAACAAACCTTGGCAAACTATGATGATGCTAAGAAACTAAAAGACCAACAAGCGGGTGAAAAATTACTTGCTTATGCTAAAAATATTGCAGATGACCCTAACAATTTTAGAAACACACTTAATCGTGAATGTGAGTGTTTGGCTCAAAAGCAACATGTGCAAGTTAAGGCAATTGAAGAAATTTGTGTGCTAGAAGACTTTTTAAACTTTGTGTTTGAAGAAGATGAACCTGTTGCTAGTGGTTGTTAGTAAAAGATAGACAAAAGGGAAATTCAAATGAGCAAAAAAATAGTAGTAGAAACTAGTGATGAATATGCTGAATGGAAAAATCAAGTGGGTTGGGATAAATTAAATCCATTTGAGCGTATGGAATTGGCAGAAAAAGAGCAATTATTTGATATTCATGTTATGGATGACCCAGTAACATATCAATTGCAACCTAATCAAATTGACTATACTCAAAAAAAATTAATGACTAAAATTAAATCAAAAATTGCAAATTGGGCTTCAATTATAGGAATTAATCATTTTATTAAAAAGGGTATGTTTGCCTTAAAAGAAATTAAAGGCCTTGAAAATTGGCAAAAGGTTACTACAGGTTCAATAGTTACTTGTAATCACTTTAGCCCAAACGATAGTTTTGTTACCCAAAAGGTGCTTAAGGCAAGTAAAAAGAAAAAGTTGTATCGTGTAATTTTGGAAGGTAACTACACTAATCCACCAATGCTTAAATTCTTTATGCGAAACTGTGATGTGTTGCCACTTAGTAGCAATGGCCAAACTATGAAAAAGTTTTTGCGTGCGGTTGATGAGATTCTAGGTCGTGGCGATAATATTTTGGTATATCCAGAACAAGCAATGTGGATAAACTATCGCAAACCAAGACCTTTAAAGGAAGGCGCTTTTAGATTTGCAGCAAAGAATAATGTGCCAGTTGTTCCAATGTTTATCACAACTGAGGATTCAACCAACAAAAAAGGCGAACCTATGCCTTTATACACCATGCATATTTTGGAACCGATATATCCAAAACAAGACCTTTCGCTAAGAGAAAATACTGAGTATATGAAAAACCTAAATTATGAAATGTGGGTTGAATTGTATGAAGATGTTTACGGACAAAAATTGGAATATTTAGCAAAATAAAAAAATAATATTAATTATAAAAAATTCATTAAAAATCAATTAATTTAATATTTTTTACAAATATAATTTTAATATCTATAAAATAGTAATAAAAAATATAAAAATGCAAGAATTTTCTTGTATTTTTTATTAATTTATTTTTCTATTTTAGTGTTATTTTATTTGTCAAAAATATTAAATTGTGTTATAATAAAGCAGTTACTTAAAAGGAAAACAATTATGGAAATTAATCAACAATTAAGTTTAGAATTAAATTTAAAACAACATCATGTGGATAATATTATCAATCTGCTTGATGAGGGTTGCACGATACCATTTATTGCGCGTTATCGTAAAGAACTTACTGGCAGTTGTGACGACCAAACCTTACGTGCTTTTTCGGATAGATTAAATTATCTTCGCAATTTAAATAAGCGTCGTGAAGAAGTATTTAATCTAATCAACGAGCAAGGTAATATGACTGATGAAATTAAAAAGGCGCTAGATGACGCAAATACAATTACTGAAATAGATGATATTTATCGTCCATTTAGACCTAAGCGTAAAACTCGTGCCAGTGTGGCAATCGCGCGCGGACTTCAACCTTTGGCGGACTTTATTTTGGCACAAAGCGGTGAAATGATTGAGCGTGAGGCTGAAAAATATTTAACTGAAGAAGTTGTGTCAATTGCTGACGCTATTCAAGGTGCTAGCGATATTGTGGCTGAAATGATTAGTGATGACGCAGAAATTCGTAAGAGTTTGCGTAACTATCTAGTTCATCGTGGCGATATTGAGTGCGAACTTCAAGAGGGTGAACAAGCATACGTTTATCAAATGTATGATAACTATAAATCTCCTATTAAGAATTTACCTAGTCACCGTGTGCTTGCAATTAATCGTGGCGAAAAGGAAAAGTATTTGAAGGTAAGTTTAGTGCTTAAACTTCAAATTGCACTTGATATTATTGCTAAAAAATATATTAAAGAAAATAGTCCTTACGAAGAATTATTAAATACTATTGCAGAAGATAGTTACAATCGTTTGATTTTCCCTAGTATTGAGCGCGAAATTCGTAATGAATTAACTGATACTGCAAGTGAGCAAGCAATTAAAATGTTTGAAGTTAACTTAAAACCACTATTAATGCAACCACCTCTTAAAAACAGAGTTATTCTAGGTCTTGACCCAGCGTATCGTACTGGTTGTAAGATTGCAGTTATTGATGAAATTGGCAATGTGCTTGACACAACTGTTATATATCCAACTCCACCTCAAAACAAGATTGAAGAGGCAGAGGCAAAACTAAAAGTTTTGATTGAAAAACACAATGTTGATGTTATTAGTATTGGTAATGGTACTGCTACTAAGGAAAGTGAAATTTTTGTAGCAAACTTTATTAAGAAATTACCATATAAGGTTGAATATGCGGTAGTTAACGAAGCGGGTGCTAGTGTGTATAGTGCTAGTAAACTAGGTGCGGAAGAGTTTCCTGACTTTGATGTTGCACTTCGTAGTGCGGTGTCAATTGCAAGGCGACTACAAGACCCACTTGCTGAACTGATTAAGATTGATGTTAAGAGTATTGGTGTTGGTCAATATCAACACGATATGCCACAAGCACGACTTACTGAAGTGCTTGAAGGTGTGGTAGAGTCATGTGTTAATAGCGTTGGCGTAGATGTAAACACTGCAAGTCCAAGTCTGCTTAGTTATGTGGCTGGTTTAAATAAATCAGTTGCTAAAAATATTGAAAAATACCGTCAAGAAAATGGCCGTATTGAAAAGATTGCTGATATTAAAAAGGTTCCTAAACTTGGCGACAAGGCGTTCGAACAATGTGCTGGTTTCTTGCGTATTGTTGATGGTAAAAATATTCTTGACAATACTGGCGTTCACCCTGAAAGTTATGATGTGTGTGAAAGATTGTTGCAATATTTTGGTTTAACATTAAATGATGTTAATACTGAAAAAATGCAAAACTTTGCTGACGTTGTGGTAAGAGAGGGTATATCTAAGATTGCAAAAACAATCAACTGTGGCGAACCTACACTTGAAGATATTGTAAAAGAACTATCAAAACCAGGTCGTGATATCCGTGAAGACTTACCAAAACCTATTTTAAAGAGTGAACTTCTAGACGTTAAGGACTTAAAATGTGGTATGGTGCTTGATGGCGTGGTGCGTAATGTTATCGACTTTGGTGTGTTTGTTGATATTTCAGTTCACCAAGACGGACTTGTACATATCAGCGAAATCAGTAAGGATTATATCAAACACCCTAGCGAAGTATTAAAGGTTGGCGATAAGGTTATTGTAAAAATCATTGGCGTAGAACCTGAAAAGAAGCGTATTTCATTAACTATCAAAGGTGTAACCGATGAAGATATGGTTAAATACAACGAAAAGGTTTTAAATAAACAATAAAAAATAATTAGATACTAATAAAAAGGTTTTAAATAATAAAATAAATGATTTCAATTCAAATGTCATACCGACCGAGCAACTTTTGTTGCGAGTGGAGTGGACTTTAACATTTTTATAAATCATAAAAGCAAGCATTTAATCGTGCTTGTTTTTTGCTTGATTATAAATGTTGCAAAAGGTGTTGTCAAACTTGAGAGTGTATGTTATAATATAAATATTAGGAGAAATACATGAAAAAAAACAAATTTTTAGGATTTAATATCTTGATTACAATTATATGGATTTTGCTTTTAATTATTGGATTTTGGATGACTGTTGCATACGAGCTGCCTGACAGAAGCGAAATTAAAACAGCTACTGGAATAGTGTCGGATTTTAAACAAAGAGATGGAAAGTGGTACGACTATCTTTTTGGAGGAGGAAAACACACATATTTTAACATATGGTTATCTGATGATTCATTTTATGAAGCAACAGGAATTAATTATGATAATATAGATAGAAAGTTGTATGAGACAATAAGAAAAGGTGAGGAGATAACAATTAGTTATATTGATAATGGTTGGACATCTCCAAATGATATTGTATCAATTGAGTATGATGGTATTTCTTATCTAAAATTAACTGATGTAATTGAAGATTATGAAAAAACTAATAAATCAATGAAAATCGTTGGATTTTGTGTTATTGGGGTGACATCTTTATCTGCTATAGGTTTATATATTCTTAATTATAAAAAGAACAAGGTAAAAAAACAAGAGATTAATTCTTAAATACAAACATTTAAAATATAACAAAAAAGCACTTTTCAGTGTTTTTTTTATTACACCAGTTTCAATTTAACTAGGTCTTAAAGTGGCTATTTTTTATTAAATCTTATTGCAAAAGTTGTGGTTGTGGTGTATAATTAGGGTATGAGATTAAAGATTGATAAATTAGGTATGAACGGCGAGGGTGTGGCTAGGCCTTGTACTCAAAGTGAAAATGGTATTGAAAATAAAGATTTACAAAAGGTGACTTTTGTTGATTTTGCATTGCCTGATGAAGTGGTGGATATTGAAATTTTTAGCGAAAAGTCAAAGTTTTGCAATGCTAAGTTAAAACGAGTAATTGAAAGTAGTGAAGATAGAGTGGTTGCACCTTGCCCTTATTTTACATATTGTGGCGGGTGTAATCTTCAACATCTTAAATACGATAAACAGTTGGAATTTAAAACTAACTTGGTTAAGGAAACTTTGTTTAAGGTTGGTGGACTTGATTTAGAGGTTTTACCTTGTGTAAGTAGTAATGAATATGGATATCGCAATAAGGCAGTATTTCCACTTGGTAAAAATATCGGTATGTTTGCCTATAACAGTCATAATATTATACCTATTGATAAGTGTTTACTTATGAACGATAAGATAAATCAAACTTTAAGTATTGTACTTGAATGGATAAATGAAAATAATATTAAGACTTTTGACTTTAATACATATAAAGGTTTGTTAAAATACCTTGTAGTGCGTAGTGTTGGTAATCAAACGCTTGTGTGTTTGGTAGCAACTAGTAGAGATATTAAACATTTGGACAAATTGGCTGACAAGTTAAAAGTGCTTGGCGAATTTGGGTTATATATTAATATCAACAATCAACACAATTCAATAATTTTAGGTAGAGAGTATATACATATTTCTGGAATTAAGGCAATGGAGTTGGAAGAATTTGGTATTAAGTATGATATTGATGTTGCAAGTTTTTTACAGGTTAATAATGAAATAAAAACTAAACTTTACGGCGAAGTTATAAAGAATGTTGGTGGCGGAATTGTGATTGATGCCTA